>CAZCBO010000040.1:0-15515 GCA_964496825.1 uncultured Acidimicrobiaceae bacterium | reverse complement strand
CGCCGATCTCGGCGCCCGAGGTGCCGATGTTGACGTTGGCGATGCCGCAGTCCGATCCGGCGGCAGACAGGAAGGTCTCCGCCGAACGCACCGAGTCGGTGAAGATCGCCGAGGACAGCCCCTGGGTGACCCCATTGTTCATGGCGATCGCCTCCTCCACCGTGGTGAAGTCGATCAGGTACAGGATCGGGGCGAAGGTCTCGACCTCCAGGATGGGGGCGTCGGCGGGCATCTTGATGATCGTCGGCTCGACGAAGTGTCCGGTGCGGTCGAGCACGTTTCCGCCGTAGAGCACCTCGCCGCCCTGTTCCCTGGCGATGCCGACGGCGGCGCTGAAGTCGCCCACCGCCCGCTCGTCGATCAGCGGGCCCATCAGGACGTCGTCGTCGAGCGGATCTCCGATCTTGACCTGGGCATAGGCATCGACGAGCCGCTTGGCGATGAGGTCCGAAATGCCCCGCTGCATGATCAGCCGGCGCAGCGTGGTGCAGCGTTGCCCTGCGGTTCCGACCGCGGCGAACAGGGCAGCTCTGGTGGCGAGATCGGGGTCGGCGTCGTCCATGACGATCACCGCGTTGTTGCCGCCGAGCTCGAGCAAGGAGCGCCCGAGCCGCTTCGCCACCGCCGTGCCGACCTTCTCGCCCATGTTGCAGGAACCCGTGGCCGAGATCAGGGGGAGACGCCGGTCGTTGATCAGCGTGTCCCCGATCTCCGCCCCCGAGCCGATGACGAGGTTGAACACCCCATCGAACCCCGAGCCCTCCATGACCCGGGCGGCGAGGCTGGTGGTGGCGATGGCCGTCAGCGGCACCTTCGACGACGGCTTCCAGACCACGGCGTCGCCGCACACCGCGGCGATCGCCGCGTTCCACGACCACACCGCTACCGGGAAGTTGAACGAGGTGATGACTCCGATCGGGCCCAAGGGGTGCCACTGCTCGTACATGCGGTGGCGGGGGCGCTCCGAGGCGATGGTGAGCCCGTAGAGCTGGCGGGAGAGCCCGACGGCGAAGTCGCAGATGTCGATCATCTCCTGGACTTCGCCCTCGCCCTCCGCCCTGATCTTGCCCATCTCCAGGGAGACCAGGGCGCCGAGGGGTTCCTTGTACTCGCGCAGCAGGTCGCCGAGCCTCCTGATGTACTGGCCGCGCTCGGGTGCCGGTAGCACGCGCCACGCCTCGAAGACCTCGACCGAGGACCGCACGACCTGCTCGTAGTCGTCGGCTCCGGCCCGGGTGACGGTGCCGATCGGCTCCTCGGTGGTGGGGTTCTCCACCGTCAGCTCGGCGCCTGCGGTGTCGAGCCATTCCCCGGCGAAGGCGCCCGGGTTGGTGTCCTCGAGGCCGAGGGCGGAGAAGATCGCATCACGGTTCACGGGTCAAACCTCCTGTGACTGCGATGAAAACGGTAGTGCGCCTACGAGCCCAGGGCTCCCAGGGGCACATATGACACTCATGGCCCGCGGAATGCCCGGTGCGTATCCGGGACACCAAGGCAGCAATGGCGAGATTCGACGAGGCGCAACGTCCCGGCCGAGTACACCTAGCGGGCCGCGACCACCTCGATCTCGACCTTGAACCCGCCCGGCAACGCAGCCGCCTCCACGGTGGAGCGGGCCGGACGTGCCTCGCCGAGGTACTGGTCGTAGACACCGTTCACCAGCGGGAAGTCGGCCATGTCGTCCAGGAAGATCGTGGTCTTGACGATGTCCTCGTACCCGAGGCCGACGTCGTTGAGGGCGAGGCCGATGTTGCGCATCACCCGGTGCGTCTGCTCCTCGACGTTGCCGTGGAGCGGCTCGTTGCTCTGCGGGTCGAACGGCACCTGCCCGGAGAAGAAGACGAACCCGTTGGCCTCGGCGGCGACGCTGTAGGGCCCGATCGGACGCGGAACGCTGGGGATCTCGTGGATCTGCTTCGGCATGGCGCCAGCGTAGAGCGGTGGTCCAGGAGCGTGGTCGCTACGACCGTCCTACCGCTTGCCGCAGGTGCAGTGGTGGCCCGTCTCGTTGGGGTTCTCGATGGCGAACCCCGAGCCCTGGAGGCCTTCCTCGCGGTAGTCGATCGTCGCCCCGACCAGACGGGGAACGCTCTCCTCGTCGATGACGAGCTTGACATCGCCCATCTCGGCGACGTTGTCGCCGTCCTCGACCCTGGTGTCGAACCGGAGGTCGTAGCGGAAACCGGCGCATCCGCCGGGTACTGCGATCAGCCGCAGGACCAGGGACTCGTGATCCTCCTCCTGCCTGAGCAGCTCCTCCACCTTGGCGACGGCGCTGTCCGTCAACAGCACCGGGGTCTCGGTGCGCTCATCGAGTGTCATCTGGCCTCCTCGCCTTCCAATGTGGGCAGTATATCCACTATCGGCATGTGGGGAATACCGGCTTCACCAGTTCTACCCTCCGAGCGATGGTGACAAAGGCGAAGCAACGCTGAGCCGGGGCCCGAGCGGCCCGCTGCGAAGCAGCAAGAGCGGGGAACAATGCCCCAGAGTGAGACACCCACGAGTTCTAACGCCCGGACGGCAGTGACGAAGGCCGACATCGAATCCGCGCTGCGTGGTGTGATCGATCCCGAGCTCCATGCCGACATCGTCGAGCTCGGGATGGTGCACGACATCCTCATCGAGGGTGGAGACGTCACGATCGAGATCGCCCTCACCATCGCCGCCTGTCCGATGCGGGACCAGATCGAGAACGACGTGGTGAGGAAGGTCGGTGCCATACCCGGTATCGAGACGGTCACCACCCAGGTCGTGGCGATGACCCAGGAGCAGCGCTCCGGGTTGATGGAGCGGGCCAGGCTATGGGCGCGGGAGAACGCCGAGCCGACGATGGTGAGCCCGACAACGCGGGTCCTGGCCGTCTCCAGCGGCAAGGGCGGTGTCGGAAAATCGTCGGTGAGCGTCAACCTCGCCCTCGCCGTCGCCGAGCTCGGCTACCCGACGGGGCTGCTCGACGCCGACATCTGGGGGTTCTCGATCCCGCGCATGCTCGGTGTCAACTCCGAGCGCCTGATGGCGGGTGCGGATCGCAAGATCGAGCCGCTCCGAGCGCACGGCCTCGACGTGGTCAGCACCGGCCTGCTCATCGACGACGAGGACACCGCGCTGATGTGGCGGGGACTGATGCTGTCCAAGGCCCTGCAACAGTTCCTCACCGACGTCGGCTGGTCACCCGAGCTGCAGTACCTCATCATCGACATGCCACCCGGCACCGGGGACGTGCAGATGGCGCTGTCCCGGATGCTGCCCCAGGCCGAGATGATCGTCGTCACCACCCCGCAGCGGGCAGCCCAGAAGGTTGCCGCCAGGGTCGCCGACATGGCCCGCCGGTCGCACATGCCGATCGTCGGTGTGGTCGAGAACATGACGGGTGAGGTGTTCGGCGAGGGCGGCGGTCTGGAGCTCGCCGACGATCTCGCCGTCCCCCTGCTCGGCCAGGTGCCGCTCGATCCCGCCGTCGTGACCGGTGGCGACGACGGTGAGCCGGTCATCGCTCAGGATCTAGCGACGCCCGCAGCCGAGGCCTTCCGGGGCATCGCCAAGCGAGTGACCGAACTGGTGCCGCCCGCGGATCAGGACACCTGCTCGGCCAGGATCGCCGTGCTGGCGGAGCAGCTGGAGGCGATGAGCCTCGAGTCGTGAGTCGCAACTCAGGCGTGGGCCCGGTACCTGCCTCGCTCTGCGAAGACGACCCCGTCGTCCTGTAGCTTCCGCAGCTGCACCTCGAGCTGATAGGCGGCCGCCGGGCGCAGTGCCTCCGGCACCTCGGCGTAGACGGCGTCGATCAGCTCGTCGATCGTGGCGGCACGGGCGCCGACGGCGTCGACGATCTGGCGCTCCCGCATCAACCGGTGCTCGATGTAGTCCTCGATCACCTGCCCGGCGTCGTCCATGGCCTCGCCGTGGCCCGGTTCGATGCGTCCGACGCCCAGATCACGGACGCGGTAGAGGGATTCGAGGTAGGCGGCGGCGTCCTCCATCACCACCGTCGAGCCCTGCATGATGTGGTCGCCGGTGAAGAGCAGCTGCCCGAGCGTGAAGCACAGGTGATCCGGCGTGTGCCCCGGGGTGTGGACCGCAACGATCCCCGTCTCGCCCACCGACACCGTGTCGCCGTCCGCGATGCGGACGTCGGGATCGAACTCGGGGCCGGCCTCGTAGCCGTAGACGGGGACCCCGAGCCGCCTGGCGAGCTCGTTGGACAGCGGAGCGTGGTCGGGATGGGTGTGCGTGGCCACGACACCGGCCGGCGTGAGGTCGACGACGGCGAGAAGGATCGCCTCCAGGTGCGAGGGGAGCACCGGACCCGGGTCGAGGATCAGCGCCTCCCCCCGGTCTTCGATGAGATAGGTGTTCGTGCCTGGTCCGGTGTAGATGCTCGGGTTCGGAGCGAGTATCCGCTCGACTCTCATGCCCGGCGCATCTCGGCGGGCACGTCTCCCCCCGCGGCGGCGACGGCCTCCGCCCTGGCGAATAGCTCGGGGTCGTCCTCCTGCATTCCCGCTTCGTCGAAGCCGGGATCGGAGGGCAGCAGGATCCGCACGGCAGCCTCGCTGACCGCGATCCGCGGTTGAACGGGCTCGACATTCGCCGGGTCGGGGAGCGTGTCGAACAGCGCAGCGACCGAATCGTGCCCGACGAGCATGCCGAGCACCTGACGAGTCGGGAAGGCGATCAGCCAGTCGTCGCTCTCCGCCCGCTCGATGGCATCGGCCGGATCGATCCAGGCGGCGTCGACGAGCTCCTTGCCATCGATCAGCGCCGAAACACGGCGCGAGACCTCGGTGACGAAGAAGCGGGTGTCGAACCGCACAGGCAGCGGGGCCGGGGTGATGAAGTTGGCGAAGAAACGGAGCCGCTCACCGTCGAGCATCACCGGAGCCTCATCGAACACGGCAGCGCCCCGCGGCCGCGTCTCCGTGACCTGCTCGCCGTCATCCGCCAGCCAGATCCCGGTCTCCTCGACGAGCTCGCGCAGCGCCGCGGCCCGGAGGGGCCACAATCCCTCCTGGGTTTCGTCGGCCTCGTCGACCGCTCCCCCGGGAAACACCCATGCCCCACCCATCACGGCGGCGCCTTCGGGACGCTGCACCATCAGCACCTCGGGTCCGCGGTGCGCCGCCCTGATCAGACAGACGGTGGCCGCGTCCCTCGGATTCACGGGAGGTCGATAACGTCGGCGGTGTCGACGACCATCAGCCGGTCGCCGACGTAGCGGTTCACGACCCACTTCCGAATGATCTCGCGAACCGCCGGCACGAGGAGCAGGAACCCGGCCGCATCGGTGATGAGGCCCGGCGTCAGCAGGAACGCCCCTGCGATCAGGATCATGGCGCCGTGGGCCAGGGCCGCTCCGGGGATCTGCCCTCTGTTGACCTGGTTCCGCACCTGGTCCCAGGTGGCCCGGCCCTGCATGCTCACCAGCCATGAGCCCAGGAAGGCGGTGGCGACGACGATGGCGAAGGTCGGCCAGAAGCCGATGGCGTTTCCCACTGCGATGAGGAGGGCGATCTCGACGATCGGGACCACCACGAAAGCGATGAAGAGGAAGAGACGAGTTCGCATATCTGGCAAGGATACCCCTCCCGGTAGGCTGGTTTCGTGGACGTTTCCGAGCTTCCCGGCGTCGATTCCCTCGCCCGCGAGCTGGGGTCGGCCCACGGGATCGACCATCCGCTCGCCGTGGCCATCGCCAGGGACTCGCTCGCCGGGGCACGCCGAGCCATCGAAGCGGGAGAGGCCGCCGAGCCCGCAGAGGAAGCCAGGAGGCGGGCCGAACGGCTGATGGGCTCGCGGCTCCGCCGGGTGGTGAACGCCACGGGGGTTCTCCTGCATACCAACCTGGGGAGAGCACCCTTCGGGGTCGATCCCGTCGCACCCGGCTACTCCAACCTCGAGCTCGATCTCGAGACCGGTTCCCGGGGCACGCGGGGCGAGTATCTGCACCGCCTGATCGCCGCCGCGGCAGGGGGCGAGGCAGCCTTGGCCGTGAACAACAACGCCGGCGCGCTCCTGCTGGCCCTGGCCGCATTCGCCGGCCCCGGCGGGCGGGTTGCGGTCTCGCGCGGCGAGCTCATCGAGATCGGCGGTTCGTTCCGGCTCCCCGAGCTGATGGAGGCCTCGGGCGCCCGGCTCGTCGAGATCGGCACGACCAACCGAACCCGCCGCTCAGACGTCGCCAAGGTCGCCGGTGAGGTCGACGCGTTGCTCAAGGTCCACCCTTCCAACTACCGCGTCGAGGGCTTCACCGAGGAGGTGGGGTACGCCGCGATGGCGGCCATCGCCGCAGAGGCGGGCAGGCCGTTCATCGCCGATCTGGGCAGCGGACTCCTCGACACCCGCACTCCCTGGCTCGAGGGCGGACCGCCGCGATGGCTCGAGGGGGAACCGGGCGCCCGCCAGACCCTGGCCGACGGTGCCGACGTCGTCCTCTTCTCCGGTGACAAGCTCCTCGGTGGGCCCCAGGCGGGCATCGCGGTCGGAACGACCGAGGCGATCGACACCATGGCGGCGCACCCGATCGCCAGAGCGATGCGAATCGACGATCGTGCGATTGCCTCGCTCACCACCCTCTTCGAGCTCTACGCCGCCGGTCGGGGAGCGGACATCCCCTTCTGGTCGATGGCGACGACCCCCGCCGATGGCATCGAAGCCAGGGCCACGGCGATGCTCGAGGCCTCCTCGGTCGAGGCGACCGTGATCGAAGGCGAGGCGCTTCCCGGCGCCGGTTCGGTGCCGGGACACGCCATTCCCACACCGGTCATCAGGCTCGACGGTGACCCGGAGACACTGTGGAGCAGCCTCGCCGCCCACGAGCCACCCGTCGTGGCCTCGAGACGGGAGGGGGCGGTCCACCTGAACCTTCGCAGCGTGCTCCCGGCCGAGGATCCGATCGTCACCGCGGCGCTGCACGTCCTCTGATGCCGATCATCGGCACCGCAGGTCACGTCGATCACGGGAAATCGACGCTCGTCGAGGCGCTCACCGGCCGCGACCCGGACCGCTGGGTCGTCGAGAAGCAGCGGGGTCTCACCATCGACCTCGGCTTCGCCTGGGCGGACCTCGGAACCGGCTCCACGGTGGGGTTCGTCGACGTGCCGGGGCACGAGCGGTTCGTGAAGAACATGCTGGCCGGGGTCGGCGGCTTCGACATCGCCCTCTTCGTCGTCGCCGCCGACGAGGGATGGATGCCCCAGTCCGAGGAGCATCTCTCCGTTCTCGACCTCCTCGATGTCCGCCACGGCGTCATCGCCCTCACCCGCATCGACCTGGCCGACGTCGACCTCGTAGCGCTGGCGAGAGCGGATGTCGCAGCCCACATCGAGGAAACGGTGGCCGAAGGCTGGCCGATCGTGGAGGTGTCGGCGGTCGCCGGCACCGGCCTCGACGAGCTGCGGACCGCCCTCGCCGGTGCCCTCGACGCCGCGGGTCCACCTCTCGACCTGGACCGTCCCCGGCTGTGGATCGATCGCAGCTTCGTCGTCTCCGGGTCCGGTGTGGTGGTGACGGGCACCTTGGTCGGCGGTTCGATCACGATCGAGGATCGGTTGGTTGCGATCCCCGGAGGACCGGTCCGAGTGCGCGGCCTGCAGTCTCACGAGGAAACCGTCGCCGAAGTCGGACCGGGGACCCGCGTCGCCGCCAACCTGAGCGGTGTCGAGCGCGACGAACTCACCCGCGGTGCGCTGCTCACCAGACCCGACACCGCCGTCGTCTCCGACCGGGTGCTGGTCCGGGTGCTCGAGGCTCCCCGGCCTCCCGCCGAGCTGTCCGATCGCGGCGCCTATCACGTGCACCTCGGCACCGCGACCGTGCCCGGCCGCCTCCGGTTCCTCGACCAAGGACGGCACGCGGTGGTGCGCCTCGACCAGCCGCTTCCGCTCACGGTCGGTGATCGTTTCATCCTGCGCGACACGGGTCGGCGGACCGTGGCCGCCGGGGGCATCGTGCTCGACCCGCACCCGGCACCGCGCCCGGGTCTGCCGGATGCCGAGCGACTCGACACCGCGGTCGCCGGAGGCCCCGACGCCCAGGCGACTGCGCTGGTGGCGGTCCATGGTTCCCTGCCGCGAGCCGAGGTCGCCGCGGCGACCGGTGGCGGGACGCCGAGCGGAGCCGTCCTCGCAGGGGACCGATTCATCTCGCAAGCCTCCGCCGCGGGGGCGATCGGCCGGGCCGTCGAGCTGGTCGATGCGTACCACGCCGACCATCCCCTTCGCCCCGGCATGCCCTCCTCGTCGCTGGGGTCACAGCTCGGCATCGACCGCAGCCAGCTCGCCGCCTTGATCGAGCAGGCCGACGGAGCCCTCATCGAAGAGGGAGCGACGATTCGCCTCCCCGGGTTCGAGCAGCGACTGAGCCCGGAGGACGAGATGAGGTGGGCGGAGGCGCGGGAGCAGCTCGCCGCATCGCTGGCGGTGCCGCGGTCGAACCAGCTGGGGATCGACGATGAGCTGCTCCACGCGCTGGTGCGACGTGAGGAGCTGGTCCAGGTCGCTCCCGACCTCGTCTATCTCCCCGACCAGGTCGAGACGATCGTGTCGAGCCTCGACGCCCTTGATGAGCCGTTCACGGTCTCGGCGTTCCGCGACGCCCTCGGGCTGTCGCGGCGCCAGGCGGTGCCGCTCCTCGAGTGGCTCGATCGGTCGGGTCGCACGCTCCGGAAAGGCGATCTCCGGACGGTGCGCCGCTAGCTACGCCGGAACCGAGGTGTAGAGCCCGCGGCGTTCGGTTTCGGTCAGCCCACCCCAGATCCCGTACGGCTCACGGATCTCGAGGGCGTACGCGAGGCACTCCATGTTTACCGGACACACCTTGCAGATCGACTTGGCCCGCGCCTCCCGTCGCTCACGTTCCTCTTTGCGCTCTGCACTGCTCGGGGGGAAGAAGAGGTGGGAGTGGCTGCCCCGGCAGAGCGCAACCGGCTGCCACGATCGATCAACAGTCAACACGACGAGATGCCTCCCAGTTCTCGTTCCAGCACGACAGCCCAGAAAGCTAGCTGCGGGGCCGCGGCGTATCCAGGGAAATCGTCCCAATTGACGACGTTTTGTCGCGCTCTCGACGCCGTCAGGCCGGTGTCCCCGACTCGACCCGGTCGACCAGCAGGACGATGCCGTCGATGGCCTCCACCTCGACGGGGTCGCCGGCGCCGATCCCGGCCTCCCGGTGCGACCGCGCCCGCCAGCGGGCACCGTCGACCACCACCACACCCTCAGGTGACAGCGCCTCCTCGGCGAAACCGGTGCGGCCGATGAGCTGATCGCGGCCGATCGTCGCCGTCGAGAACCGGGATCGGGCGATCGTGGTCAGGGCGAAGCCGTAGAAGAGCGCGGTCCCGATCACGACGATGATCACGATCCACCAACTGGGGGCGAACTGCGGCCTGGCATCGGTGAAGAACAGTCCACCGGCGATGAGCAACAGCGTGCCGAGGATGCTCCGCCAGCCCAGCTGGTTCCGCTGGAAATCCCAGGTGTACAGGGCGAGCCCGCCAACCGTGGACGCCACCGCCGGCCAGAACATCGGCAGGGTCGCCATCCCGTACCCGGCCAGGATGAAGGCAATGACAGCGATCGCCGCCGTTATCCCCGGCCCGGCGGCATAGAACTCGAAGGTGGCGGCGGCGATGGCGATGACGAGGAAGAAGTAGGCAACCTCGGGACGGGCGGCGAGGCGGAGGAAGCGGTCCCACAACGATGGCTTGATGAACCGAACGACCCGGTTCGGGGTCAACACCTCGCCCTCCGGCGTCGACGCGACGTCGGCGGTCGAGATCTCGAAAGCGACGGCGGTCTCACCCTCGCCGCGAACGACGGTGGTGCCGTCGAGCCCGACGACGAGCTGCCCGATGGTGGGCACGACGCGGTCGACGTACCCGGGAATCGGGCCGGCGACGGTCGCGGGCTCGAGCAACACGGTACGGCTGGTCTCTCCCTCGGGGTGGTGAGACGGGCGATAGGGGACGGCGACCCGATCGTTGGTCACCACGGTGGGCTCCAGATAGCCGATCTCGGTCCCCGGGGCGGCGGCACCGATGTCGGCGACGTTGAGCAGGCTGGCCGCCCCCCCGTAGGCCACCGCAGGCCGGGCGCCGACCCAGACAACGACCGGGGCTTCCGCCTTCGACACCGCCTCGTACATCTCCCCCGGCAGTCCCGACGAGATCCCTGGTGAATCGACCTGGATGATGAACAGATGGGCGGCCGTGTTCGTCAGGGTGTCGGCGACGAAGTCCATCAGCCGCTGATCCATCGGCTTGCGCACGTCGATGACGACGACGGGAAGCTCGTCGGGTTGTGCGGTAGCCGCGGCGACCGACCCGAGGAGGGCACAGGCGAGCACACCGAGGGCAACGAGGCGTCGGATCACGCCGCGGATGGTACGGGAGTCGGCGGCGTTCGCGGCTCGCCCTTCGGGCCCGTTCGGTCACTACGCTTTCCCCATGTCGCGGGTCCTCATCGTCACCGACGATCCCCGAGAGCGCGACCGTGTCCACGCCGTCCTGAGCATCCACGGCAACGAGCTGATCGACCACGACGATCCGGGGTCGGCCGCCGACCGCGCCGCCGAGGAGGAGGCGGACGTCGCCGTGGTCGACCTCAGGGTGGGGTCGATGGGTGGCATGGCCATCACCAGGGACTTCCGGGCCAGGGCGGAGCACATCCCCGTGGTGCTCCTCCTCGATCGCCAGGTCGATACCTTCCTCGCCGGACGCGCCGGGGCCGCGGCGTGGGTGACGAAGCCCTTCACCGCCAGCGCCCTCAGGGCCGCCATCGACTCGGCAGTCGAACCAGAGGTTGCGTGAGCGGGAGCGCCGACCCTCCGAGTACGGGCCGATGAGCCCCGACCAGGTCGTCTACCTGGTGATCTTCGCCGTATGCACGGTGGCTTCCGGGTTCGTCTCCGGCTCGGAGACCGCGTTGATCGGGATCGGCAAGGAGAGGGTCCACCAGCTCGAGGGCCGGCGGGGCACCCACGTCCAGCAGCTGGTCGCCGCACCCGAGCGAACCCTGGCGACCTTGCTCGTCGCCAACAACATCGTCAACGTGCTGGCCGCCGCCGTGGCGACCGCCCTGTTCATCACCCTGATCGGCGAGGAATGGGGACCCTGGGTGGCCACCGCCATCGTCACCGCGGTGCTGCTGATCTTCGGCGAGATCACGCCGAAGACCCTGGCCAACCGGTACCCGGAGCAGTTCGCCCTGACCGTTTCGCCGGTGATCTGGCACCTCTCCCGGTTCCTGGCACCGATCGCAGGGTTCTTCGGCGCCATCACCGCCGGGCTGCTACGTCTGATGCGGATTCCCGTCGACGGCGGAACGGTGGCCGTCACCGACGAGGACATCAGGGCTCTCACCGCACTCGGAGTCCTCGAAGGCGAGATCGAGGGTGTCGAGCACGAGATCATCGACGCCCTCCTCGACCTCGCCGACCGTCCGGTGCGTGAGGCGATGACGCCGCGCCTCGACCTGATCACGCTCCAGGAGCCGGTGACGATGGATGACGTCCGCAAGGCGGTCTCAGCCACCGGCCACTCTCGCTACGCGGTCACGCGGGGTGACGTCGACGACATGCTCGGCCTCCTGTACGTCAAGGACCTGTTGCCACGTCAGATCGAGCCCAACTCTGAGGAGATTCGCCAGCTGCTGCGCCGGCCCCACTTCATCCCGGAGACGACGTCGATCCTCGCCACGCTCACCGACATGCGGCAGCGTCGCTACGCCGTGGCCTGCGTCGTCGATGAGCACGGTGGTGTCGAGGGGATCGTCACCGCCAAGGACCTGCTCGCCGAGCTCGTCGGCGAGCTCCAGGACGAGTACGACCCCGGCGTTCCATCGGTGGTGAAGATCGGCAGCCGCAACTGGATCGCCGACGGTCGAGTCACGGTCGAGGATCTGGCCGCCACCATCGAGCGCCCGATCCCGGAGGGGCCGTACACCACGGTCGCCGGGCTGTTCATGGCCATCGCCGGCCACGTTCCCGACGAGGGCGACGCCATCGACGTCGACGGTGTCCGTCTCACCGTCCTCCAGATGGACCGCAACCGTGTCGACCGCGTCGACGTCTCGGCGCCGTAACAACAAAGCCCCGCCCGGAGGCGGGGCTCCGTCGGGACGGCCGGATTTGAACCGGCGACCTCATCGTCCCGAACGATGCGCGCTACCAAACTGCGCCACGTCCCGTGCCGGGAATGGTAATCCGGCCCGGCTCCCAGCGACGCTAGGTTCGGTCGCACCGTGGAATGGTTCGACTTCCGACCCGAGGCGATCCGATGGTGGCGCGGGATCTGGGCGCTGGGCACCCTGGCGATCGCCCTCCTCGTCGCCTACTTCATCGATGCCGACGCTCTCTGGGTGGGGGTTTCGGCACTCGCCGCCGGGCTCGCCTACTTCGACGCTCCGCTGCGGGAGCGCCTCGCCTACATCGCCATCCTCACCGTCCTCGGAGCAGTCATCGTCGCCGTTGCGGTTGCCCTCGGCGGATCCACGCTGGCCGACACCCTCGTCCTCGCCGCGATCGTGTTTGCGGTGACGTTCGTCCAATGGCTGGGACCACCCTTCGTCATCGGTGGCTTTCTGCTGGCCGCGGTCGGATTGATCGCCATCCTCGCCGCGCCGACCCTCGACGCGTTGCCCTCCGTCGGCCTGTACCTCATCGGGGGAGGCATCGCAGCGGTGGTCATCGGCGGCTCGAGCAGATTCGCCGGGCCACCCGAGTACTCCCCGCCGACCGGTGCGCTCGAGGAGCTCCTTCCCCGGCTTGGTGCCGGCCTGCGCCCGACGTCGCCCGCCCTCCGCTTCGCCCTCTTCCGAGCACTCGCGGTGGGCACCTCGACCTACATCGCGCAGTCCTGGTTGGAGGAGCGCTGGCTGTGGATGGTCGTTCCCACGGTCGTGCTGATCGTCCCGACGTGGGATCTGGCGTCGGAGGCAACGTCGAAGCGGCTCGCCGGTACGTTGGCGGGTATCGCAGCCTTCTCGCTGCTCTCGCTGCCCACCGATGCCCTGGCCTACCGGGTGCTGGTCTTCCTCGCCGCCGCCTTCTTCGCCTTGGTGTTCGCCGGCACGGGAACGGTGAGCACGGTCACCCTGTGGACGGTGTTCGCCTTCGGTCTCGCCTGGCTCCTCCAGGACGACTTCTGGCTCACCGAGGCCGTCGGCGAGCGGGTGATGGCCGTCATGGCGGGTTCGGCGATCGCCCTGGTCGCTGTGGTGCTCATCAACCGCCTCTCGCAGCCCGAATCCGACGCGTAGGCTGCCCCTATGGCAGGAGCAGAGGGCATCGGCGGCCTGTTCATCGACAGCGAGGACCCGGCCGCCCTGGCCGCCTGGTACGACGAGCACCTCGGTGTCGGCTTCATCGGCGCCGAGGGCCTCGGCCTCGACGCACCGGACGAGGAGTCGTTCTTCCGCGTCTTCTCGACCAGGGACCTCGAAACCGGCGAGGTGCGGGAGAACCCGGTCTTCGCCATCAACAAGGCGCCCGGGCCGCTCGCGTCGGGCGACGCACGCGGGCATGTCATCGGGCTCCGGGTCGATGACGTCGATGCGGTCCTGGAGCGACTGGCGGAAGCAGGCATCGAGCCGGAGAGCGAGATGCTCGAGTGGGAGGGCGGCAAGCACATCCGCGTCCGCGATCCAGACGGCAACCGGGTCGAGCTCTACGAGGAGCTGCCGCTGCCCCCCGACTCCCCCTATCGGTCTTCCTGACCCATCCGGCGTAGCGCTCACTACGCCGGAATGTCAGGAGAGGAGCAGCTCCGCGAGCTGCACGGCGTTGAGGGCGGCGCCCTTGCGCAGGTTGTCGCCCACCACCCACAGGCTGATCCCGCCCGCCTCATCGAGCGTCTCGCGCACCCTGCCGATGAGCACGTCGTCGATGCCGGCGGAGTCGAGTGGCGTGGGCACCTTGTCGTCGCTCCACAGCTGCGCCCCGGGAGCGGTGGCGAGGAGCGCCTTGGCCTCGTCGACCGATACCGGCCGGGCGAAGTGCATGGTGGCGGCGATGCCGTGGCCGACCATCGTCGGCACCCGCACACAGGTCGGCTCGACCAGGATCCCCGGTGCATCGAGGATCTTGCGGGTCTCGTCGACCAGCTTCCACTCCTCGTCGGTGTAGCCCCGCTCGGTGAGCGAGCCGGCCAGTGGCAGCACGTTGAACCCGATCGGCCGGGCATACAGGTCGTTGCCCGGATCGACCCACCCACCGGTGACGAGGGCTTCGACGTCGGATCCCAGGGCCTCGGTCTCTTCGGCGAGCACCCGCATGCCCTGCTGTCCCGACCCGCCCGTCGCCTGATACGAGGAGGTGAAGAGCCGCTCGATGCCGGCCGCCCCGTGGAGGGGTCCCGCCGCCATCATCAGCGTCATCGTGGTGCAGTTCGGGTTGGCGATGATGCCGTGATGGCCCTCGATCGCCTCGTCGTTCACCTGGGCCACGACGAGCGGGACATCGGGATCCATCCGGAAGGCCGATGAGTTGTCGATGACGGTTGCTCCTGCGGCGGCGAAGCGCGGCGCATGCGACTTCGATCGGGCTCCGCCCGCCGAGAACAGGGCGATGTCGATACCGGCGGGATCGGCCTCGTCCAGGTTCTCGATGGTGATCTCGCCCCACGGCGTCTCCGCCACCGACCCGGCGGTGCGTTCCGAAGCCATGAGCCGCATCCCCGACACCGGGAAGTCGCGTTCGGCGAGGATCGCCTGCATCGTCCTGCCCACGGCGCCGGTGGCCCCGACGACGGCGACCGCGGTAGTCACGGCGACCCTCCGATCAGCCCCTCGTGGAGAGCGGTCAGCGCAGTCGCCACGGAGGCGTCGGGGACCCGGTACGAGATCCGGAGGTCCGAGCCCGCGGCCTGCTCACCGTCGACCCCGGCGTCGGACAGGATCTCCTTCACCCTGACCGCCATCCCCGGATCCGAGCGAACGGCGTTGCCGATCACCGAGATCGGGCCGGCGTCGAGGCGGGCAACACCGCAGACGGGCAGACCCGTCGTAGTTTCCCGGCGCACCCAGGTACCGGGACCGTCGTGGAACGATGAGCGAACGTGGATCGGGATTCCCATGGCGCGGGCATACGCGACGCTGCCGGGCATGAGCACCCCGGCGCCGGCGACGGCGTACTCGAACATCTCGTCGAAGGTGATCTCGTCGAGCTTCCTGGCCGCCGATACGACCCGTGGGTCGGCGGTGAAGACCCCGTCGACATCGGTGTAGATCTCACACACCTCCGCTCCGAGGGCCGCGGCCAGGGCGACGGCGGTGGTGTCCGAGCCGCCCCGTCCGAGGGTGGTGACGTCCTTGGAGTCGGGGCTGACGCCTTGAAAGCCGGCGACGATCGCCACCTTTCCCGCGTCGAGGGCCTCCTGGACCCGGTACGGGGTGATCTCGACGATCTCCGCCTCACCGTGGACCGAGGTGGTGAGGATCCCCGCCTGGGAGCCGGTGAAGCTGACCGCAGGAAAGCCGTGATCCTCGATCGCCATCGCCACCAGCGCCATCGAGATC
>CAZCBO010000039.1:0-15865 GCA_964496825.1 uncultured Acidimicrobiaceae bacterium | reverse complement strand
CGTCAACCCCTCGGCACGTGACGATACAGGGAGCCCGATCTACGGGATGCCGATCCTCGAGGTCGACAAGGCCAACACGGCGGTGGTGGTGAAGCGGAGCCTCTCCCCCGGCTTCGCCGGCATCGACAACCCACTGTTCTATGCCGACGGAACCATGATGCTGTTCTCCGACGCCAAGGCCGGGTTGGAGGACGTCATCGCCGCCCTCGAGAACGTCTGATGGAGTTCGGCGACGTCCTCCGGCGGCGGCGCATGGTTCGCAACTACACCGACGACCCCGTCGATCTCGAGGCGCTGGAGCGAATCCTCGAGGCCGGGATCCGCATCCCCTCGGCCGGCTTCTCCCAGGGGGTGTTCCTCGTCGCCATCACCGAAGAAGACACCCGCCGGCAGATCGCCAAGCTCGCCGGCGAAGAGGACTACGTCGAGATGGGGATGGACCCGTGGATCTCGCGAGCCCCGGTCCACGTCGTGGTGGCGGTGTCGTCGCAGGTGTACGCCGACCGCTACGCCGAGGAGGACAAGGGTGGCCCGGACAGCCCGCTGGCCAGGGCGGAGAATTGGGCGGTCCCGTACTGGTGGGTCGACGGCGGGGCGGCGCTGCAGAACCTCCTTCTCGCGGCGGTCGACGAGGGGCTGGCCGCCGGGTTCCTGGGGTCGCACCGCATGCCGGAGATCAAAGAGCTGCTCGGCATCCCCGACGACGTCGCCCCGATCGGCATCGTCACCATCGGCCACCCCGCCCCCGACCGCCGCTCGGGATCCCTGAAGCGCGGCCGACGCCCCGACACCATCCACCGGGAACGCTGGTAGCGCCGCGCACCCGACCTCGGGAACATGGACTCGCGCACCCCGGTACGATGCTCCGGACACGTGGGGGTGAGGACCGAATGAACCTGTCAATCACGCAGCGCGGGCCGTACGAGCCGCCGGTCGAGTTCGTCGAGCGCAAGGGGGTCGGGCACCCCGACACGATCTGCGATCACCTCGCCGAGGAACTCGCCCGCCACCTCGCCGCGACGTACCTCGAGAAGACGGGCCGGGTGCAGGCGTTCAACGTCGACAAGGCGGTGCTCGCCGCGGGCTCGATCGACGTCGGGTTCGGCGGTGGGGTGGTTACCAGGCCCTCACGAGTCGTGGTCGTCGGCAAGGCAGACGGCCACAGCGACTGGCAACCGGAGCCGGAGGCCCTCGCCCTCGACACCGAACGCAGGCTCCTGGAGATCCTCCCCGACGCCAACCCGGACGCCTTCGACGTCGAGGTCTGGCTCAACCCGTCGTCGGTCGACCTCGCCGACGTCGTGATCAAGGGACACGCGGCCACCGCTCCGCTTGCCAACGACACCTCCTTCGCCGCGGTGTCGCTCCCCCGCTCCGCCCTCGAGGATGTCGTGTGGCGCCTCGAGCACTACCTGAACTCCGACGTCTACCGCGCCGAGGTCCCGATCGGGCGCGATATCAAGGTGATGGGCGCCAGGGCGGGCGACGAGGTCAGGCTGACCGTCGCCGTTCCCGTGATGGCCACCGCCGTCTCCGACCGGGCCGCCTACGACGACGTGATCGAGCGCGTGCGGGTCGATGCTCTGGCCCTGGTCCGGGATGTGTTCGGCGACGGCGCCCTGGTCATGGTCAACCAGGCCGACAATGCCGATTCCCAGTACCTCACGCTGTCGGGCACCTCGGCTGAGGCCGGCGACGACGGCCAGGTGGGTCGGGGCAACCGGTTCGGCGGCCTCATCACCCCGTACCGGCCGATGAGCCTCGAAGCGGCGGCGGGAAAGAACCCGGCGGCCCACGTCGGCAAGACCTATCACGCCTTCGCCCACGACATCCTCAACCGGATCCTCGAAGAGACCGACGCCACCGAAGCGACGGTGCGGATGCTGTCCTCGATCGGGCACCCGGTGACCGATCCCCAAGCGATCCACGTCGAGATCGCCGGCGAGCTCGACGATCCAGCCGTGATGCGCATCGTCGGCGAGTCGCTCCAGGACTGGGAAGGGGTCAGGGACCGCCTCATCGCAGGGGAGTACGAGCTGTACTGAGCCTCAGAGGCGGCTTCATCAGTGGCGTCAGAGATGTCGCCGCGCCGGCGTCTTCGGCCCGTGGCGGGGCGGCTTGACTCCGGATTGTTTGAGGAGGACGACGGCCCGCCTGCGGTTGGGCCGGAACGGTTCCAGCAGCTCGAGCATCTCCTCGTCGGAGCCGACTCGCTGCCCGCGGAGTGCCCACGTGACGGTGGACGGCAGATTGTGGTCCCCCACCGGAACCGCGTCACGGTCGCCCCACGCCTCGCCCATCACCGTGGCCGCCGTCCACGGCCCGATGCCCCGCATCGCGGTGAGGCGCCGGTACGCGTCCTCGCGGTCCATCGCCATGATCTCCTCCAGGCGCCGCGATCGCCTGGCTGCCTCGATGAGGATCTGGGCGCGCTTTCGCTCGATGCCGAACCGGTGCAGGTCCTCGTAACCGAGCCCGGCGATGGCAACTGCCGTGGGCGGCAGCGAGAGGTCTTCCCTCGGACCCGGGGCCGACGTGCCCAGGGCGGCATGGAGCTTGCGGTACGAGGCCTTGGCCTCGGCCCGGGTGACGACCTGGCCGAGAATTGCGGGCACCAGGGCATCGAACACGGCGCCGGTCGCCCCCAGACGGAGGCCGATGGAACGGAGGTGCAGCTCGCGCAGCGGCCCCGGATCGAAGGCCTCCGGATCGTCGTCGAAGCCGAGCAGGCGCGGCACCCGGCTCAGGGCCGCCTCGGCCCCCTCGCCCCACGCCTCTGCCGCGATGCGCCCGTCGGCACTGCGGATCGCCACGGTCGCCGACCCGACCCCCGTCTCCACCGACCACCAGGCCCTTCCCTCCGCCCACTGCTGGATTCCCACCGCGCTCAGCGTGCGGCGGAGGTCGATGGGGCCGGACGGGTCGTAGACGGGCACGGGCGAAACTTACCCCTCGCGGAATGTGGGACCATCAGGGGATGCGACGCCTCATGCTGTTCGGCACGGCGCTGGCCCTGGCAGTCCTGGTGGCGGGGCCGGTCGCGGCGCAGGAGTGTCCGCCTTACAAGGGCCTGACCTGCCAGGGGTTCTTCACCGACGAGCCCGGGGTTGCGACCGACTGGCAACGGATCGAGGACAACGTCTCCCGCGTCGGCGCCGAGAACGGTGTCGAGTTCGCCCTCGTCGTCGCCCAGAGCAGTCGCGACGAGAGCCCGAGCGACTTCGCCATTCACGTCGCCGAGGCCTGGGGGGTGGGGACGCCCGGCGAGGAGAACGGACTGCTCGTGCTCGTGTCGGTCGACGAGCGACGAGTCGAGGTGGCCCAGAACGAAGGCGTCGATGTCGACGGCGAGGTGCTCGCCGCGGCGGCACGGCCCTTCTTCCAGTCCGAGCGATGGGACGACGGGCTGTTCGCCATCACCGTGGCCGTCGACCAGGCCCTCGAGGGCAACCTCCCGGCCAGCGGCGGCGACTTCCCCGCCAGGGGGTGGGGAATTCCCTGGGGATGGCTCTTGCTGGCCGGAATCGGTGCCTTCGGCGCCTACCTGCTGTGGCGGGCGTTTCGGAGGAACCAACAGGCGGCGAAGGAGAAGAAGCGCAAGGAGCGAGAGCGCCTCGTCGACACCGACCTCGCCGAGCTCGAGCCCTCGGGGAAGGACCTGCCCCGCTTCGATGACTACCGGCTCCAGGCGCCCGATGCCCCCGACGTCAGCACCCGCAAGGCGATCGCCGAGCTGCAACGCATCTCTCGAGACGACCCATCGGACGTCAAGGCGCTCCGCTCGCTGTGGAACTACGGGCTGATCGACGTCATCGCCAGGGACCGGTTGATCAACGACACCCGTGAGCCCCTCGACCTGCGCGCCTCGCAGGAACGACAGCTGCTGGAGGACGCCGTCCAACAGGCCGCCACCGACGCCCTCGCCGTCGACCTCGACGACGAGGAGACGTTCCGCACCAAGCGCCTCGCCCTGCAGCGCATCGTCGAGTCGCTGCGACCGCACCGCGTGGCCGCGGCGCGCCGTCGCACCGCAGACGCCCTGGTCGCCGATCTCGTCGCCAGCGACCTCGGTCCTGTGGTCGCCACCCCGCTCGGCATCGGTGTCGCCGACTCCTCCGCCGTACTCGACGGAGACACACCGCTGGGTGAGACCGCCGCCCGGTACCGCCTCGCCGCCGAGGAGGCCAGAGAGAAGGCGGGCCGGCTCGAGGAGCTGTACGACCGGCTCCCCGACTCGGCGGCCCGGCCCGCGGTGGCTGCAGCCCTGGCCGACCTCACCGACGATGTCGGCGTGGCGGTCGACCGCTACGAGGCGCTGCGCAAGCGCCTCGACCGGAAGAGCTCGATGATCGTGCAAGACGGGCTCGACCCCGCCGCCATCGCCGCCCTGCTCCTGATGAACAACGACGAAGAAAACGTCGAGGCCTTCATCTCGGGATACGAGGCCCACCGTGCTCGCGGCTTCGACCCGGCCGAGTCGGTCGAGTACGCCCTCGCCGGGCTGTTGAGCCGGGGTGAGGCAGAACGGGTGCGACGGGAGGCAAAGCGCCTCGACCTCCCGGTGGCGATCACCGCCGCCCTCCTCGACCGCCGCGACGACGGCGCCGAGGTCTACCTCGAGCTGCGCGACGAGCTCACCGAGCACGTCGACACCGACACGGCGCGGACCATCGCCGGGGTGCTCGCGATCTCCCTGGAGCCCGCCCAGGCGATGCGGCGCTGGCTCGAGGCCAGGGAGGCGCTGCACGGCCTCGGTCTCGAGGGCTCCTACGCCGACGTCGCCGCCGCCTTCGGGGCATCCGATCCTCGCGGACCGCGACAGTTCGCCCTCGCCTACGCCGCCCAGCGTCGCGCCCTCGACGACAGCACGGTCAACGACGCCGACCGCTTCGCACCCGAGCTCGCCCACGCCGGCACGAGCGGCCAGCAGGACACCTGGGCCAACACCCGGATCCCGGCGAGCATCGGTTCCTTCGATCCCTTCACCTTCTTCCTCTACCACTGGATCGTGACCAGGGGGGCCACCGACTCCTTCGGCTGGGAGCCGATCTACGCCGATCGGTCGTGGTCCGGTGACGGCGGCTCTTGGTTCGGCGGTGGGGGTGGTACGTGGGCGTCGGGTGGCGGCGGCTCTTGGGGCAGCGGCTCGTCCTGGGGCGGCGGCAGCTTCGGAGGCTTCGGCGGCGGAGGCGGGGGCTTCTCCTCCGGCGGAGGCGGCGGGTGGTAGCGCGGGAGATCACCAGCCCCGCCAACCCGAAGATCAAATCCCTGGCGAAGCTCAAGGACCGCCGCGGCCGCGAGAAGGCGCAGCGGTTCCTCATCGAAGGAGCCCGGGAGCTGGGCAGGGCGATCGATGCCGGGATCCCGGTCGAAGAGATCGTCTATGCGCCCCGCCTCGCCTCCGACGCCGCCGGGCGCATCGTCGCCGAAACCACCTCCGTCACCACCGTGGCCGAGGCTCCGTTCCACAAACTGACGATGCGGCAGAATCCCGACGGCATCATCGGCGTGGCGGCCACCTGGCGTCGGAGCCTCGACGACATCACCCTCGGCCTCGTCCTCATCGTTGAGGCCATCGAGAAGCCGGGAAACCTCGGGGCGATGCTGCGCACCGCCGACGCCGCAGGGGCAGCGGTGGTCGTCGCCGACCCAAGCGTCGATCCCTTCAACCCGAACGTGGTGCGGGCGTCACAGGGTTCGCTCTTTGCGGTGCCCTTCGTCGTCGCCGGTGCCGCCGATGCGGCGGCCTGGGCCGCGGGCCGCGGAGCGGTGATCGTGACCACGCCGGACGCGCCCACCTCGCTGTGGGATGCGGACCTCACCGGCCCGGTGGCGATCGTCGTAGGCTCCGAGCACTCGGGGGTCACGGACACCTGGCGAGAGGTCGGCACGCCGGTTCGGATCCCGATGGAGGGCTCAGCGGACTCGCTCAACGCATCGGTCGCGGCGGCGGTCCTCCTCTACGAGGCGGTACGGCAGCAGTCCTGAGGCTCAGCCTGGCTTCGTCAGGCGCCAGATCCCATCGTCGCCGAGCACGCCGTCGATCAGCCGCAGCCGCTCGAGGACATCGCCGTCGAGGGCAGCCATGTTCATCTCCACGTGGAGCACCGGCCCGTGCCGGTACAGCGTTGGGGTCTCGGTCACACCGAGCTTGCGGCCCTCGAGAGTCGATTCGGCGACCTTGTCGAAGTACTCGACGTCGGAGGTCGATGGGGCGGGAACCCGGGCGGCGTCGGCGGCCGCCGCCAGGGTCTCCGGGTCGGCGAGATCCTCGCCCCGGTGGTGGCGCAGCGCGAGCAGTGCCTGCAGGTAGGCACCGTGGCGCTCGGGAAACTCGTCCTGAACCGCGACGAAGCTGGCGAGAGCCCGCCGCGAGGCGACGTCACCGTCCACGTCGAAGGGCCGCCATTGAAGACGGAGATCGGCGCCGTCCTTGGCGGCCACACCGAAGAACCGGTACAGCCACCACACCGCCGGGTTCACGAAGTCGAAGTAGACACGGCCCTCGAAGCGCATCACGGGCAGTTTCCAGGCTGAGCAGGCCCGACGCAAGGATCTGTCACACCCGCCGCGTATCGTTGAGCCGAACAAGTGTTCGGGGTATCGTCCCGGCGGAGGACCATGCTGGTAGGACAACGCCGCTTCGACGACATGGGGGCGCCGCTCCACGCCGTGCCCTTCTGCGTCCTCGATCTGGAGACGACCGGCGCCACCGCCGCCGACTGCGAGATCACCGAGATCGGTGCGGTCAGGTACGTCGGTGGTGAGCTCGAGGGGACGTTTCAGACGCTCGTCGATCCGGGGGTGGCGATCCCCCCGTTCATCACCGTGATGACGGGGATCACCGAGGCGATGGTGATGGAGGCGCCCACCATCGACCAGGCGCTGCCGGCGTTCCTCGAGTTCATCGGCGATGCCGTGGTCATCGGCCACAACGTCCGGTTCGATCTCTCGTTCCTCGATGTCGCGGCACGCCGGCTCGGGTACGAGCCGCTCTCGAACCGCTCGATCGACACCGTGGGCCTGGCCCGTCGCCTCGTTCGCGACGAGGTGCGCAACCTTCGGCTCGCCTCGCTCGCCAGGCACTTCGCCTCCCCCGCTCCCCCGACCCATCGCGCCCTCGACGACGCCCGCGCCACCGCCCACGTCTTCTTCGCCCTCCTCGAGCGGGCGGGAACCCTGGGCATCACCCACCTGGACGAGCTCCTCACCCTCCCCACGGCACGTGGTGCCGCCCACTACGACAAGATCGAGCTCACCAACGACCTGCCCCGGCGACCTGGGGTGTACTCGTTCGTCGACCGCGACGGAACGGTCATCTACGTCGGCAAGGCGAAGAACCTCCGAAACCGAGTCAAGGCCTACTTCTACGGCGACGACCGCAAGTCGGTCGCCCAGATGCTGCGCGACCTCGATCGGATCGAGCACCGCGTGTGCGCCACGGAGCTCGAGGCCGAAGTCACCGAGCTACGCCTCATCGGGCAGCACACCCCCCGGTACAACCGGCGCTCCCGCCCGGCCAGGAGCCCGCACTGGGTGAAGCTCACCGACGAGCGCTACCCGCGGCTGTCGATGGTGCGTACCGTCCGCGACGACGCCCTCTATCTCGGCCCGTTCCGATCCCGGCGCGCCGCCGAGGTCGTCGTCCACGGCCTGTGGGATGCGGTTCCGATCCGGCGCTGTAACGGCCGGGGTAACAAGCGCACGGCGGCGTGCTCGTTCTCCCAGCTCGGCGTCGCCTGCTGCCCATGCGACGGATCTATCGGCGAGGAGGGCTACGCCCGGATCGTCGACATGCTCCGTGCCGGCATCCTCGAGGAGCCGACCATCCTGCTCGAACCGCTGCGGGGCCGGATGACGGCGATGGCGCGCGATCGACGCTTCGAGGAGGCAGCCGAGCTGCGCGATCGTTACCGCACGGTGGCTCGAGCCCTCGAACGGAGGAGGGCCTGGGGGGCCCTCCGGCGGGCTGGGACCGTCTGGCTCGAAGACACCGCGGGCGACGGTGCCATCGTCGGCGAAGGCCGGCTGCTGGCGGCGTGGAATGCCGACGGCACCCCACCCTTGGTGGCGATGGTCCCGCCCACCGACGACGGGCCGAGCGTGCCGGTGTCGATTGGGGCGGCGGAGGAGGCCCACCTCATCTGGCGCTGGATGACGCGACCGGAGGTCCGGATCGTGGACTCCACCGGCACGCTCAGCCTGCCGGCCCGGCCCGTACCCGATCTGGTGTGAGCGCTCAGTCGAAGGTGCCCACCAGGAGCCGCCATCCCCTCCGAGGAGGATCGGTGCGCGGGTCGTTGGCCCAGGCATAGAGGACCAGGCCCTCGGCCGTGAGGTGCGCCTTGAGGTGCCCGCAGTGGTAGGTAGGGCCGGAAACGCAGGGATCCTCGTCCAGCCCGCTCATCGGCATCTCGGTCCAGTCGGCGCCGTCGCGTGAAGCCCAGGCCACCCACTCGGCGGCGAACGGCTCTTCCTGCGCCGATCGAATCCCAAAGATGAACCAGCCTGCCTCACCCCCGACGACCGACGTGAGCTCGGTGTGCGTCCCCTCCTCGGTGAAATCGACGAACAGCGGCTCCCAACCCGCGGCGAGATCGTCGCTCACCCATGCTGCCGGTTCGGCGCCGATCGGGGGCAGCAACCCAAGCCCTTGCCGCCGGTCGAAGCTCCGCTCGGCCGACGGAACATCGGCGTCGGAGCCCACGCCGGTAGCGCCGATGACCACCCACCGACCCTGGTGTTCCGCCACCGACCACGGCTCGGCCCTGACGATCGCGGTGGAATTCGGGAACACAGCAGGGACGCGGCTCCACGACTCCCCGTCCGGGGAGGTCCAGAGGTCCCTGAGCCAGATCCAGATCGGGCTGAACGCCGACCAGCGGCGATTCCACTCCCGGTACCCCGCCGCGTTCCACGTCGCGTCCGGCTGCCAGGAAGAGGGACAGGGACCGATCCCAAGGAACCCGGCCGACTCTTGGTAGATCTCGAAGCATGCGCCGGTGGCCTCGGCAGCCCGGCGATAACGTCCCCGCCACTCGTACTCCCATTGGTGGCCGGGCGAGGGCAGATCGCGCTGTTCGACCAGGTCGAGTGGGATCGACGACGTCGCCCGCCAGGTCACGGTGCCGGTCGGCGTCGGCGTCACCGCGACCTCGGTACCGAGCACGGCCAGGGGAGGCGGGGGCACCGGATGGGCGGCGGTGAGGTCCGGATACCCGCCCGGAGGTTCGAAGCTGAGGACGATGTTGTCGACGTGGCGTGTCAGCTCGGGATCGCTCCCGACGGTCTCGAAGGCGAAGGCGTAGCCGGGCCTTACACCCGGGTCGTAGTAGGCGTACCAGCTGGTGATCCCGACCTCGTCGGCAGCGGTCTCGTCGGTGTGGTCGAACGCCAGGTCCACGGCCACGATGTCCTGGGGATCGGCCCGGCCGTCGAGATCGACGTCGAGATGGGTCAGCGACAGCGCTTCGCCGTCCGAGGAACGGAAGACCCCGGACCGCAAGGCTGCCTCGACGTGGCGCGCGAGGTAGTCATGCGAGGACGCATCGGCGTCGATGGCATCTCGGACCACCGCGATCACCAAATACGACTCCATCGAAGGTGTCATCAGGGTGAGCCGGCTTCCCGGGACCGTCTCCTCTCCCACCGTCCAATCCTGGGGGTAGCGAACGGACCAACTCCCGGTCTCGTCGACGTACGTCGCCCAGCCGGCAACATCGAGACCCTGGAAGAAGGTGTCGCGGTCGAAGGCGACCGCCTTGGCGACATCTGCAGACTCGGTATCGGCGGAGGTGTCGGTGCACGCGACGAGGACGAGCCCGATGACCACGCCGACGCACAGCGAGCGCACCACGGATTGCCTCCGGCTCGACCGTGGCGCCGAGACTAGGCGATCCGCGTGCCCGGAGCCACGGTGGCGTCGGGTGCCAGCAGCACCACGCCCCCCGCCTCGAGGGCACCGAGGACCAGCACATCGGAGCGGAACCCGCCGACCCGGACCGGCTCGAAGCCGGTGACGGCCACCACCTGATGCCCGACGAGATCCTCGGCCGTGTAGCGGTCGGTGATCTTGGCCGAGGACTGCTTGGTACCGAGGTCCCCGAAGTCGATCCACAACCGGAAGGCAGGGTCCCTGGCCCCGGTGTTGGGCTCGGCCCGGGTGACCGTGCCGACGCGCAGATCCAGGCGATGGAGGTCGCCGATCGTTGCAGCCATCCGGGCACGCTACCTTCTTCGATATGCGGTTCATCGTCCAGCCCGGCACGGACCCGGTCGCCCACGCCGACGCCACGTTGCTGACGGCGATGGGGATGCCAGGCGGCGGGGTCATCGCCCTGGGCGAGACCCACTGCCGGGTCGCTCCCGGTGAGGTTCCCAGCACCAACGCCCTCCTCGTCGGGCCGCGCACGCTGTCCAACGCCGGCGTCGAGTACGGACAGTCGGTGAACGTGGAACGAGCGCTCGTCCCCGAGGCGAGGCGGGTCGTCGTGGATGCCGTCGAGGATCTCGAGATCCGCCACCTGGCCCGCTCGCTCCAGGGGAACGTCGTGTCCGAGGGCGATGTCGCCCTCGTCCACCGCTCCTACGGTGACGAGACCGGGGAGCTGGTCGAGGTCAGGGTGCGCTCGGTGGATCCGGGGAGCACCGGCCTGGTCGGCAGCCGGACGCTGGTCAACACCGAGGACGGGGTCGCCGAGAAGGAATCGGCCGTGCGGGCCGCAGAGTACCCGACGACGGGCGAGGCGCTCATCGCCGGGCTCGATAGCGAGCTGGACACGCTCACCGGCTGGCTGACCCTGCTCACTACCAGCGAGGACCTGCCGCGATCCTGGGGGCTGCCCGAGGTGGCGGGCGTGGTCCTCGAGGGTCCGTCGGGGGTCGGCAAGGCCGAGCTCGTCAACGCCGCCGCCGAGGCCGCCGGTGCCGATGTCCACGAGATCTCGGTCGATCTCGTGTTCAAACCCGATCGGCTGCTCAGCATGCTCGAGGCCGCCGTGAAGACGACGGCGACGCCCGGCGTGATCTTCATCGACCGCGTCGATGCCGTGGCCGGGGACGAGGCGTTGTTCCGCAACCAGGTGGCGGCGATCATGCGCTGGTTCCTCGATGCGGTCGCCCAGAAGTCGGGCCTGGCGGTGGTTCTCGGCGCGAGCAACGCCGACGAGCTGGCCGGCGAGCTGGCGTCGAGCCCGCTGCTGCCCCGCACGATGACGATCCCTCCACCGGACTCGAGCCGTCGCGGATTGCTGTTCGAGGCGGCGCTCGGCAAGGTACCGACCGACGATATCGACACCGCACTGCTCGCCGCCCGCTCGGCAGGATTCTCGGGCGCCGACGTGGTGTCGGCCGTCCTCGAGGCCTCGGCTCGGGCCGCCGGCTCGGGAAACCCGGTGACGCAGCAGGATCTGGAGCGCGCCATCGAAGCGACCACCCCTTCGCTGGGCACCGCCCCGATCGGCGAGATGCCGTCGTACGGCTTCGACCGCGTCGCCGACCTCGTCGACGTCAAGCAGCGGCTGACCGAGTCGGTCATCTGGCAGATGCAGGATCCCGAACGGTTCGAGCGGCTGGGCGTGGACACGCCCAAGGGCCTGCTGCTCCACGGACCGCCGGGAACCGGGAAGACCTACGTGATCCGCGCCCTGGCCCACGAATCGGGAGCCGCCTTCTTCCCGATCAAGGGTGCCGAGCTGCTCGACAAGTGGGTGGGGGAGTCGGAGCGGGCGGTGCGCGAGGTGTTCTCGAGGGCGGCGGCGGTCGCACCGTCGATCATCTTCTTCGACGAGCTGGACGCCCTGGCACCGATTCGGGGCAGATCGACGAACTCGGTGACCGACTCGGTGGTGGCGGCACTGCTCACCGAGATCGACGGGATCGCCGCTCGCGGCGACGTCTTCGTCATTGGGGCCACCAACCGGCCCGATCTCGTCGACCCTGCCCTGCTCCGACCGGGCCGCTTCGAGGTGCAGATGCTGCTCGACCTGCCCGAACCCGAGGCGCGGCGTGCGTTCCTCGACGTCTCCGATGTTCCCTTCGCCGACGACGTCGACATCGACCGACTGGTGGCGAGCACCGAGGGTCGCTCCTTCGCCGATCTCGCCGGGATCCTGCGGGAGGCTGCGCTGACCGCGCTGCGCCGCGACCCCAGCGCCATCGCGGTGACCGCCGACGACTTGGACAAGGCGATCGCCACCCTGCCGGCGGCCGTCTAGCCGGATCGGACCCACCGGTACGCTCCCCCGCATGCGCCAGCTCGTCGCCGCCGTCGCCTTCCTGGCCGCCGCGTGCTCACAGACTGCCGTCGTCGCCGCCGATCCGCCGCCGAGGACCACCACCGCCGAGATCGAGGCGCTGCTGACGGAGTCCGCGGACCCGGTGGTGGTGAATGTCTGGGCGTCGTGGTGCATCCCCTGCCGTTCCGAGGCGCCGCTGCTGGCGCGGGCGAGCACTCGCTACGAAGGCGAGGTGCGGATGATCGGCCTCAACGTCAGGGACACCGAGAGCGGCGCCGCTGGGTTCATCGGTGAGTTCTTCCCCGACGCCGCGATCGAGCACCTCGCCGACCCGGAGGGGTTCATCCCCACCGACCTCGGCGGTAGCCGTGGGGTGCCGCTGACCTTCTTCTACCACCCCGGCGGTGAGCTCAGCTACCTCCACTACGGCGTCATCGACGAACGCACCCTGGCGCTGCAGATCGACGAGCTCGTCAACCGCTGATGGAGTTCACGCTCCTCGCCGCAGCGGCCACCGCGGTGGCGGCGCTCTACGCCATGCTGTGGTGGGAAGCACGCCACGGCAACGCCGAACGCTCCTCGGGAAACCTGTTCGAGGCCGCGGTGACCTCGGCGGCGGTCGGGGTGTTCGTCGGGCGCGTCGTGGCCATGATCATCGACGGCGTGAACCCGATCACCCACCCCGGAGACATCCTGCTGGTGCGAGCCGGCGTGTCGACGGTCGCTGCCACGGTGGGGACGATCGCGGTCTTCGCCTGGCTGTCGCGCAGGGAGCCGATCCCGATGGCCGACGGGATCGCCGCCGCCGCCCTGGCCGGTCTGGCCGGCTGGCACGCCGGGTGTCTGGCCCGGGAGGCCTGCCTGGGCACCGCCTCGGACCTGCCCTGGGCGCTTGCCCAGGAGGGCAGCGAGATCAGCCGGCATCCGGTCGGTATCTATGCGGCGCTGTTGTTCGCGTTCAGCGCCGTCGCCATCGCTCTGTGGAAGGCGTACCGGTGGCCCGGTGCCGGCATCCCTGCTTCCGCCGCCCTCACCTCGGCGGGAGCGATTCGGCTCGTCGTCGAGCCGATGCAGCCCTCCCTCGACGGCGGCCCGGTGTGGTTCTACGCCCTCGGCGTCCTCGTCGGCCTGATCGGGGTGGCGTGGTTCTGGCGGGCCCGCCTGCGAGCCCAGGGCTCGTAGGCGGACATATGACACTGTTGGCCCGCGGAATGCTCGTGCACTGCACTCTGTGGGCCGGCAGCGCGATATGCGACGCTGGGAGCCCTGCGGTTGGAGCAACAACTCTGTGGGCTGGGAGGTGCACATAGTCCCCCTGCCAGCCCTGGGCTCGTAGGGGTCAGCCTCCTGCCGTCGCCGCCAGGCGGTCCAGCTCGGCGCGCAGGACGTCCTCGTCGGCGGCACCGAACCACTCTGTGAGGATGACGTCGTCGCCGGTGATCAGCACCGAGTAGGGCTGGTAAGGGACGTTGTAGAGCTCCCAGACGGAGTCATCGAGGCCCCAGTCGAGCCGCGAGAACAGGTCACGGGCCCGCTGGCGTCCGGCGTCGAGCGAAGTGTTGTTGCCGGCGACGGCGATGAAGCGGATCCGGTCCTCGTAGTCGGCGGCCACGCTGTCGATGACGGGCAACTCCCGTCGACAGGTCGGTCACCACTCGGCCCAGAACACCATGTAGACCGGCTTCGACTCCTCCGACAGCGTGAACGTCTCCCCGGCGGGGTCCTCGAGGGCCAGGGTGAAATCGGGCGCGGGCGGCCCGTCCACGACGACCGCCGGGGCGGCGGTCGTGGTCGTCGAGGTCGTGGTCGGATCCGCCTCCCCAGCCTCGGCGGAAGTCGGAGGAGCGGCGGTCGTGGTGGTCGGTGTGGCGGTCGTCGCGGGCACCGATGTTGCCTGGGTCTCCCCGGTCGCACTGCCCGAGCCACAGGCGGCGGCGAGAAGGCCGAGGGCGACGACGAAGACCGCCCGATTCCTCATACCGGGCACGGTACCGCTGGCCCTCCGGTACCGATGCGATCAGCTCCTTAACGTTTGGAGAACTCGATCGCTCGATCCAGCAGCGCCCTGGCGTCACCGGAGTCGACGGTCTCCGCCGCCAGGTCGACACCCTCGGTGAAGCCGTCGGCGAGTCCGGCGGCGACGATGACGGCCGCGGCGTTCACCAGGGCGATGTCGCGCTGGGCCCCGGCGGCGCCGTCGAGGACGGCGTTGGTGATCGCCACGTTCCGCGACACGTCCCCGCCCCTGAGATCGTCGATCGTTGCCCTGGGCACACCGAAGTCCTCAGGGGTGAACTCGGCCAGGGAGATCTCCCCGCCCTTGAGCCGGTAGATCGTCGACGACCCGGTCGTCGTCAGCTCGTCCAGACCGTCCTGGCCGTGGAAGACGAAGGCCGCCTCGGCGCCCCGGTTCTTCAGCACCTCGACCATCAGCGGCGCCATGCGCGACTCGGACGTACCGACCGCCATGTAGCGGGCCCCCGCCGGGTTGGTGAGCGGGCCGAGGAAGTTGAAGACGGTTCGAAGCCCGAGGGAGCGGCGCACCGGGCCGGCGTGGCGCATCGCCGGGTGATATCGCGGGGCGAACATGAACCCGAACCCAACGGTGCGGATCATCTCGGCCGTCTGCTCCGGGGCCATCTCCAGGTCGAATCCCAGCGCCTCCAACAGGTCCGCCGAGCCCGTCTGGGATGAGGCAGAACGATTGCCGTGCTTCGCCACCTTCACGCCGGCCCCGGCGGCGATCAGCGCCGCAGTCGTCGAGATGTTGAAGGTGTGCGACCGGTCCCCGCCGGTGCCGACGCTGTCGGCCACCGGTTCGTCCACATCGAGGTGCACCGCGGCCTCGGCCATGGCGTCGACGAAGCCGGTCATCTCGTCGGCGGTCTCGCCCTTGGCCCGGAGCGCCACGAGGAAGGCGGCGATCTGGGCCTCGGTGGCGTTCCCCGCCATGATCTCGCTCATGGCGGTGCGGGCGTCGCCGCGATCCAACCCCTCGCCGGAGAGGATGCGCTCGAGGACGTCGGGCCAGGAGAACTCGGCCATTGCGCCAGAACCCTACCGGGAGAGGATCAGGTCGAGGGAGGCCCTGGCGTGCTCGGTCGCCTCGGCGAGGCTCACCGGCGGATCGGCGAACGCCCACTCCTCGATCGCCGCCGTCACCACGCTCATCGTTATCCCGGAGAGCATCCGCGACGCCAGGGGATCGGTGCCGGCCTCGACGAACAGGCCGCTGAGCCTGCCGCCGAACCCCTCCAGCGCCTCCCGCATCGCCGCCTGCAGCGCCGGCTCGGCATGCAGGAAGCGCACCCGCCGCCGCATCTCGTCCTCGGGCACGTGGAACCCGAGGTCGCTCAGCGAGATCAGGGCCGCCAGGGCCCCCTCCAGGGGTGGCCGCCGCTCCAGCTCGGACCGGATCAGCTCCACGGCGGGCAGCTCGAGCTCGTCCCACACGAAGATCCCCTCCTTCGTGCCGAAGTACCGATACACCGTCGACGGCGAAACCCGGGCGGCGCCGGCGATGTCCTCGACCGTCGCGCCGGCGAATCCCCGCTGCTCGGCCAGCCGGAAGGCGGCATCCTGGATGCGGAGCCTGGTCTCGTGCTTCTTCTGCTGACGCAGGTTCATGT
>CAZCBO010000038.1:0-15885 GCA_964496825.1 uncultured Acidimicrobiaceae bacterium | reverse complement strand
GGGTCGGGGAAGACGACCCTGATGAAGATCCTCGTCGGCTCCTTGGGCCGTGACGCCGGCGACTTGGAGCGTCACGGCACCTTCGGCTACTGCCCCCAGGAGCCGATCCTGTTCGAGCGCCTCACGTGCGACGAGCATTGTGAGCTGTTCGGCCGCGCCTACGGTCTCGAGGCGGACGAGGTCCATCGCCGCGTGGACGAGATCTACGAGCTCCTCGGCTTCGGCGAGTACCGCGGCACGCGCGTCGAGGAGCTGTCCGGTGGAACCAGGGCAAAACTCAACCTCGCCCTGGCGCTGCTCCCGGACCCCGACATCCTCTTTCTCGACGAGCCCTATGCCGGATTCGACTGGGATACTTACCTCCGCTTCTGGGCGCTGACCGCCGAGCGGAGGGATCGAGGCCGGTCGGTGCTGATCATCAGCCACTTCGTCACGGACGAGGAGCGCTTCGATCGGATCGTGCACCTCCGGGATGGGAGAACGGAGGCGGCGTGAACGCCGCACTGCTCACCGGTCGTTACCTCCAGGAGTACGCACGCCGCCCGATCAACCTGGTGCTGCTCGTCGCGGTGCCGCTGATCTTCGTGCTGCTGACCGCCGGGGCGATCGCCGACTTCGCCATCATCGTCGGCGTCGTCGAGGACGCCAGCCGTCTCGCCGCGCCCACCGCGGGGTGGGCGGCCGCCTTCCTTGCCGGGGTCGCCGGCTTCTTCCACGTCCTCGGGTCACGCGACGCCGATCGCCGCCTGGCCGCCGCCGGCCTTGGTCCGACCCGCGTGGTGGTCGGCCGGCTCACCTCGGGTTTGTTGCTCGCCCTGGTCGCCGCCGGCGCCTCCCTGGCGGCCTTGGCGCTTCGGTCCGACGTCGCCGATCCCGGGCTGGCCGTCATCGGCACGCTCATGTTCGCCGTCGTCTACTTCGCCATCGGCGTCACCGTCGGGGCGCTGGTACACAACGAGGTGAACGGGTCGCTGATCGTCATCTTCATCTGGATGATCGACGTGTTTCTGGGCCCGGCGATGGCCGGCGGCGACGTCTGGATCACCCGGCTGTTCCCTTCCCACTTCGTCACCCTGGTGATGCTCGGCGCCGGGTCGGGCCACGCCGGGCCCATCGGCGACGTCGGGTGGGCGATCGCCTGGTCGGCCGGGGCCATGCTCGTAGCCGGGTTCGTATTCGGCGTCTCGACCTCGAACTGGGCCGCGCGACGCGACCGGCTCGGGAGTCCACGATGAGACGCCTTGGCGCCGGCCTACGTTACGGGTTCCGCGACTACCGGAGGAACATCGCGATGTGGGTGCTCCTCCTGCTGCTCCCGGTGTTCTTCATCACCCTCAGCTTTGCCATCACGCCGGACATGCCGACCCCGGTGGAGGTGGTCGAAGGGGGCGCGGCCGCCGTCCGCACCGTGTCGATGATCGACGTCCACGGCGCCATCATGGTGCCGATCACCATCGCCTTCCTGGCGGGGCTCGCCGGCCTGTTCGTCGTCCAGGGTTCGATCGAGGCAGACTCCAGGCTCGCCCTCGCCGGCTTCAAGACCCGCGAGGTTCTGGGATCCCGTCTCGGCGTGATCGGCCTCGCCGCCCTCCTCACCACCTCGATCGCCCTCGCGGTCACCGCCGTCGACTTCTCACCTGCCAACTGGGTGTGGTTCGCCGCAGGCAACGCCGCGGTCGCGATGACGTACGGCCTCGTCGGGGTGGTGGTTGGAACGGTCTTTGGCCGCCTCGGCGGGCTCTACGTGATGTTCCTCCTGCCGTTCATCGACGTCGGATTGGCACAGAACGTGATGTTCTCCGCCGCCCCTCCAGACTGGGGCCGTTTCCTCCCCGGCAGGGGCGCGGTGACCGTGCTGGTCGACGGGGCGTTCACTCCCACGCTCGACCAGCTCGGCGCCGTCGCCCTCGCTGCCGGATGGCTCCTCGTGCTCGCCGTCGTCGGCGGCCTCATCTTCCGCCGCGTCGCGGCACCCAAGCGAGTATGACGTCCCCAGCCAGCGGCCGCGCCGTCGAGATCATGCTGGTCACCGCGTCCCGCTGTCACTACTGCGACGACGCCAAGAGCCTCCTCGAGGCGCTGCGCGAGACCTACCCGTTGTCGATTCGCGAGATCGAGCTGACGAGCGACGAGGGCGCTGCCATCGTCGGCCGCTATCGGGCTCCGTTTCCCCCGGTGCTCGTGATCGACGGCGAGTACTTCGGCCACGGCCGGATTTCGCACCGCAAGCTCGGCAGAGCGCTCGACGAGGCATCGACGCGGGGCGGCGTGTCGAGGGGAGGCCCCTGAATGGAGAGCCTGTTCCTCGGCGGATCGCTGCTCGCTGCGTTCCTCGCCGGCGCCGTCGCGCTCTTCGCTCCGTGCTGCATCGTGGTGATGTTCCCCGCCTACCTCGCCGCCGCCGTCCGCAACGCCCGCTGGCGTCTGGTGCCGCTGACCCTGGTCTTCGCCGCCGGGATCGCCGTCGTGTTGGTGCCGGTGACCCTCGGCCTCGGCATGCTCACCCGCGGCCTGCTCCGCTATCACTCGGCGATCTACATCGTCGGCGGTCTGGTCATGCTGCTGCTCGCCGCGCTGGCGTTGACCGGTCGCGGGTGGGTGCTGCCGATCATGAGGGGCTCGCCCGATGTGCAGCGCACCGATTCGGGTGGTGTGTTCGTCCTCGGGGTGTTCTCCGGCGCAGCATCGGCGTGCTGCGCTCCGGTGCTCGCCGGCGTGCTGACCTTGTCGGCTGTTGCGCCCACGCTGGTCCAGGGCGTGAGCATCGGCCTCGCCTACGTGTTCGGGATGGTGTTCCCGCTCATGGTGCTGGCATTGGCGTGGGATCGACTCGGCGCCGGCGGACGCGAGCGACTCCGGGGCCGCGAGCGCCGGATCCGGCTGCCCGGCCGCGCGGTGTCGGTCACCACCCTGGACCTCGTTGCCGCGGCGATGTTCGCGGTGATGGGGGCCGCCCTGATCATCGTCGGTGCGACCGGCTCGACGCTGGCGCCATCCGCTCAGGCCTCGATCGGTCTCTGGCTCCAGGAGCGGCTGAGCCCGGTGGTGGACCTCCTCGCTCCGGTGCCGGATGTAGCCATCGGGCTGGCCCTCGTAGCCATCGCGGTGGCCGCGGTGTCGATCTCGGGGCGCCGGCGTAGACCTGAACCAGACAACGAAACCCTCTCCGATGGGAGCTGTCATGACGAACGTGAAGACCGGCAAACCGCGGCCCAGGCCTCCGGCGCGGCAGGCAACGACCACAGCTAGCCCGGGGCGCGCCCTGTGGGGGTGGGCGGCCCTCGCTCTTCCGGTGGTCGGGCTCCTTGCCCTGGTGATCTTCGGCGGGGGCGAATCCACGGACGGGGCCGCCGCCACCGGGTCCGTCGCCCCCGCCTTCGATCTGCCGGCCACCGACGGCAGCAGACAGACCCTCGACGGCGCGCTCGCCGAGGGAGATGCCCTCCTGTACTTCTCGATGGGGCCGGGCTGTGACGGCTGCTTCGCCCAAATTCCCGAGATCGAGGATGCTCTCGCCGAGCGGGGCATCAACCTGGTGCCGGTCATGGTCGACCCGGCGCCCATCGTCGCTGCCGAGGCGGCACGATTCGGAATCGCCACACCGATCCTCATCGATGCCGATCGCAGCGTGTCGGCCGCCTACGACATGATCGGGGTGTACGGGCATCAGGACCGACCGAGCCACAGCTTCGCGCTCGTCAGTGGTGAGGACGCCCGCATCGCCTGGATCCGGCACTATGCCGAGATGTTCGTGCCGATGGATCGCTTTCTCGCCGACCTCGCCGCCGCCGAATCCGGCGCGTCGGAGGGGTCACCATGATCGTCGTGGTCGGGGTCGACGACAGCAGCCACGCCGCCGCGGCCGCCGCTCGGGCGGTTGCAGAAGCCGAGCGCTGGCAAGCAGAGCTACGGCTCGTCCACGTGGCCGAGGTTCCGATGATGATGACCGAGGCGTTCTCGGACGAATCGGCGGTGATCGATGCCTACATCACCAACCAGCGACGGGCGACGTGGAAGCGCATCGATCCCGTCGTGGACACCGACATCGAGGTGCGCAGGGTCGAGCTCGAAGGGGAGCCATCCGACGAGCTGGTCGCCTACGTCGCAGCGGAGTCCGCCGACCTGCTGGTGCTGGGCAATCGGGGCCGCGGAACGCTCCAGAGTGTGCTGCTCGGCAGTACGAGCCATCGCGCCTTCCATCTCGCCCCCTGTGACGTCCTCGTCGTGAAGACCGGTTAGCCGAACTCGGCCGGGACGTTGGCGATGGTTTGACCTAGGTGAAGACCTCCGAGTGGAGTGGTGATTGCTGTCACACCCACCAGGAGGTCTTCATGGCTCACCGTAATGCCCGGCTCACCGTTTATGGGCGGCGTCTGATCGTTGAGCGCGTCCGTGGCGAGGGGATGCCGGTGGCTCATGTGGCTAAGGCGATGGGGATCTCACGTCAGTGTGCTCATCGGTGACTGGCGCGCTGGGACGCGGAACGTGCAGCCGGCTCCAGGATTTCACCCGATCGATCGGTACCATCCACGCTACTGGGCTGAGGTCTCGACATGAGCCAACGAACACAGAGCAGGCGGACCCGTGGCCTGCTGCGTGGATTCCGGGCCGAATGGCAGGAGATTGGGGGACTCGGTCGGATCGCCGTGATCGGGCTCATCGCTTCCGCGGTTCTGACGGTGGTGATGGGCTTCACCATCACCGGCTCGGCACGGGCCAACCTGCTCGAGGCGCGCGCCGACTTGATTGCCAACGAGGTTCGCACCATGCCCGAGCTCGCCCTCACCGATGTTCCCGGATCGCCTTCGTTCGAGGTCTTCGATGCAGCAGCCCATCACGGCCTGATGGGGAGCGAGACCGAGCGAGTCAAGGTGTGGTCGGCGGACGGACGCATCGTGTATTCGGACGATCCCGGTCTGATCGGCGGTGAGTTCGCCCTGTCCTCCTTGGCGAGTGAAGCCTTCGCCGGGGCGGTTACCACCCACATCTCAGATCTGCAGGATCCGGCCCATGCAGGCGAGCGTGCCCACGGCCAGCTCATCGAGGTCTATGTGCCGGTGCTCGACGCCGACGGATCGGTCACGATGGTGGTCGAGGTCGAACAGCGGCTCGACTCCCTCAACGAGGCGATGGGAGACATCAACCGCAATACCTGGCTCGCCATCGCCACGGGTGTCGGCGTGCTCGCACTCTTCCTCGGTGCGCTGGCGACGGCGGTAGCCCGCGGGATCAACCGTCGGCGGCGGCAGGCCGAGGGGCTGCTCGGCTCGTTGTTCCGCGCCCAGGAGGAGGAGCGGCGCCACGTCGTCGGCGCGCTCCACGACGATGTCGGCCAGCCCCTCTACCGGCTGCTCTACGGACTCGAAGGAAGCCGTGCCAAGCTCGATGCCGGCGACCCGGTCGCCGATGAGCTGGAGAACCTCGAAGAGATCGTGCGCCAGGTCGATACCACACTGCGCGGTCAACTCGACTACCTGTATCAGGGGCTGGCCGCGGACGCCGGCCTCACCACCGCCCTGCGAGACCTTGGGGCCACCACGGAGGCCGAAACAGGGGTCTCCGTGCATCTTGATCTCGCCGCGGAGCCCGACGACCTGTCCTCGGTGGGCCGAACCGCGCTGTTCCGGGCCGCCCAGGAAGGCGTGGTCAACGTCCGCAAGCACGCCGAAGCCCGCAACGTGTGGATCGAGCTCGGCGTCGAAGGTGACCGGGTGGCCGTGGAGGTCCGCGACGACGGCAACGGGTTCGGTGGCGAGGCGGGTCTCGGCCTCACCACCACCCGCGAGCGGCTGGAGGCGCTCGGCGGCGGCGTGACGGTGCGGCGCCGCCGTGGTGGCGGTTCGGTCTTCGCCGCCTGGCTGCCGGTCGGGCGGGGCACGACGTGAAGGTCGTCATCGCCGACGATCACCGGATCGTGCGGGATGGGATCAGCTGGATGCTGTCCGACGCCCACGGAATCGAAATCGCAGGAGAAGCCGACTCCGGTGAGGCACTCCTCGAGCTCCTGGAGACCACGCCGGTCGACGTCGCCCTGGTCGACGTTCGCATGGGGGGAATGAGCGGGCTGGAGGCTCTTGAACGCATTCGAGCCCAGTTCCCGCAGGTGCAGGTGATCATCCTGTCGATGCACGACCAACCCGCCTACGTTCGACGCGCCATCGAGCTGGGCGCCTCGGGCTACCTCTTGAAGAACACCGGGCGCGACGAGCTGATTCGCGCCCTCGAGGCGGTGGCCGATGGAGGGGCGTATCTGCAGGGCGAGGTGGTCGCTCCCCTGATCAGCGACGTACACGACGGATCACGGACCGCCCGGCTGAGCCCGAGAGAGAACGAGGTACTGCAGCTCGTCGCCCAGGGCTACGAGAACAAGCAGATCGCCACCGAGCTTGGGATCGCCGAGGCGACGGTGAAGACCTATCTACGGGGCATCTTCGAGCGCTTGGATGTCTCCAGCCGAGCCGAGGCGGTCGCCGTGGGCCTCCGCGAGGGATTGATCGAATAGGGCCGAAAGACCCTGTCGGACCCTCCACCGAACGATGGGTCGCCTGTGGCCGAATGGGTGACTGCGCAATCCCGGCATTCCGTTCGATCATTCACCCATGACGACAAACGGAGGTTCGGCCGTGAAGATTCGCATTCTGGCCCTCGTGTTCACTCTGGCGTTGGTTGCTGCGGCGTGTGCCGGCCCGGCCGATGATGCCGGCGCCGCGGTCGATGACCCGACCACGACGACCGTTGGGGACAGCCACGACGACGAGGCGATGCACGATGACGAGGCCATGCACGATGACGAGGCCATGCACGATGACGAGGCCATGCACGATGACGAGGCGATGCACGACGACGAGGTTGCCGTAGACGCTGCTGACGCCGACCGGGTCATCGAGGTATCGATGACCGAGCTCGAGTTCTCTCCCGTCGAGTACGAGGTCACCAAGGGAGAGGTCATCAAGTTCGTCGTCACGAACGAGGGACTGATCGAGCACGAGTTCCGCCTGTCCAACCAGCACCGCATCGAGGAGCACGTCGCGGCCGGACATGCCGATCACGAAGAAGGCGGCGGCCATCACGAGGACATCGACATCATCATGCTGCTCCAACCCGGCGAGACCGGCGAAGTGCTGTTCGCCGTTCCGGAGGACACCACCCTCTTCAACGAGATCGCCTGCCTGTTGCCCGGGCACTACGAAGCGGGCATGAAGGCTTCGCTCGTCTACGCATCGGCCTGACCGATTGCGTTTCAGTGGCGGTGGGGGTGCGGTCCTGGGTGGAGATCGGCGAACGCCTCTTCGAGGGCGGGGACGCTCGCGACGATCGTCTGGCACCGATTGGGATCGGTGCAATCCGCCGGGTCGAGGCTCCTGGCACGCTCGGTCAGCGCCTCGAGCTGGATCCGGGTCTTGCTGAGAGATTCGATGTGCCGATCGAGCTCCGCGAGGTGGTGCTCCAGGAGATGGGTGACGTGGGCGCAGCTCGACGCGCCCTGCTCCCGGAGGCCGAGGATGGAAGTGATCTCGGTGAGGGTCAGTCCGGTCGCCTGAGCGTCGCGCACGAACCGCAGCCGTTCGACGGTGTCCTGCCCGTAGCTGCGGTACCCGTTGGGTTCGCGATCGGGTTCGGGCAGAACGCCGATGTCCTCGTAGTAGCGAATGGTCTTGGTGGAAACGCCGGTCTTGGCGGCGACCTCTCCGATCTTCACCTTGTGCAGTGTATCGGGTTGACCTTCTAGTCGGGTGGAAGGCGTATAACGGTGCTGGAGGACACAATGACAGGAATACCCGACATACTCGCCGACGCCAACGGATGGGACCACATGGGGGGATGGGGCTGGGGGATGATGTTCTTCGGCTGGCTGTTCATGGTGGCGCTGGTCGCCCTCATCGGATGGGCGATCTGGTCGGCGACGCGTCGGCCGGAGCCGACCGGCGGTCATGAGGGCCGCGCCAGACAACTGCTCGACGAGCGGTACGCTCGTGGCGAGATCGATCGCGACGAATATCTCGAGCGGAGCGCCGACCTCGATCGCTGACATGACCATGGACGAGCACGCCCACCACGCTCACCCCGAACCGGACGCGGCACCGGCGGCCGATCACGCCCATCACGGGATGGACCACCCGGTGCCGGTGGACGATGATGCCCCGGCACCGGACCTCGCCGCCCACGAAGACCACGCCGACCACAGCAAGCACGCCGGCCACTCCCCTGAGATGTTTCGCAACCGCTTCTTCGTCAGCGTGTTGCTCACGATCCCGCTGCTGTACTTCTCGCCGCAGATCCAGGAGTGGCTCGGCTACGAGGCGGTGAGCTTCACCGGTTCGACCTGGGTGTCGCCGATCCTGGCGTCCGCTCTGTTCTTCTACGGGGGTGGGCCCTTTCTGACGGGCGCCTGGCGGGAGTGGAAGCGCCGCCAGCCCGGGATGATGACGCTGATCACCATCGCCATCACGGTGGCCTACGCCTACAGCATCGGCGTCTCGCTGGGCTTTCCCGGGGACGACTTCTACTGGGAGCTGGCCACGCTGATCGACATCATGCTGCTGGGACACTGGATGGAGATGCGAGCCGTCGTCGCCTCTGCGTCGGCCCTCGAGGAGCTCGCCGCGCTCGTCCCCGATGAGGCGCATCTCGTCGGCGACGACGGCTCGATCGTCGACGTGCCGGTTTCCGGGCTCCACGAAGGCCAACGGGTGCTGATCCGACCGGGAGAACAGGTCCCGATCGACGGCGAGGTGGTCGAGGGCCGATCCTCGGTCAACGAGGCGTTTCTCACCGGCGAGTCCAGGCCGGTGTCGAAGGAGCCGGGGGACGAGGTCATCGCCGGCGGAATCAACGGCGAGGGGGCGCTCAGCGCGGTGGTGACCCGCACCGGGGACGAGACGACGATGTCACAGATCATGCGGCTCGTCGAGGAGGCCCAGGCTTCGCGCAGTGGCTATGCGGTGCTGGCGGATCGGGCGGCGATGTGGCTCACGATCATCGCCATCGGCATCGCCTTGCCCACCTTCCTCATTTGGCTCGGTTTCGACGATCTCACCTTTGCCGTGACTCGGGCGGTGACGGTCCTGGTCATCGCCTGTCCCCATGCCCTGGGCCTGGCGATCCCGCTCGTCAATGTCAACGCCACCGGCATCTCGGCCGAGAACGGGATCCTGGTCCGCAACATGGAGGCTTTCGAGCGGGGTCGCGACGTTGCGATCGTGGCCTTCGACAAGACCGGCACGCTCACCGAGGGGCGGTTTGTGGTCTCCCACGTGGCCGTCGACGGCTTCGACCGCGATCGGGCTTTGGCGCTCGCCGCGGGCCTCGAGAAGGGATCGGAACACCCGCTGGCCACCGCCATCGTCGAGGCTGCGGCGGAAGCGGACATCGCCGCGGTCGATGGGGGGCCCGCAACCGCCGTGCCGGGGCAGGGGATCGAGGCCACCATCGAGGGACACCTGCTCCGCATCGGCCGACCCGAGTGGGCGAAGGAGCTGGGCGTTGAGGTACCCGCTGCCCTCGCCACGGCACTGGGGGCCGCAGACTCGAGAGGCGAGTCTGCCGTTGTCCTCATGGACGATCGCACCGCGTTGGCGGCCTTCTCGATGGCCGACAAGATCCGGGACGAGGCTCGCCGCACCATCGATGAGCTCCACGAGCTCGGCACGAGCGTGGTGATGGTCACCGGAGATGCCGAGGCGGTCGCCGCCACGGTGGCCGGCGTTCTCGGGGTCGATCGCTACTTCGCCAGGGTGCTGCCCCAGGACAAGGCCAGGATCGTGCAGGAGCTCCAGGAGGAAGGCCCGACGGCCTTCGTCGGCGACGGGATCAACGACGCACCCGCCCTGCTCACCGCCGACCTGGGCATCGCCATCGGGGCCGGGACCAACGTTGCCATCGAGTCCGCCGACCTCGTGCTGGTGGAGGACGATCCTGCCGACGTGGCTCGCGCCCTGATGTTGTCGAAGGCCACCCAGCGCAAGGTGCGACAGAATCTCGCATGGGCGACCGGCTACAACGTCCTGGCCATCCCCGTAGCCGCCGGGGTGCTCGTCGGGATCGGGATCGTGCTCTCCCCGGCGATCGGGGCGCTCTTCATGAGCCTGTCGACCGTGATCGTCGCCATCAACGCCATGCTGCTGCGCAGAGTCGATCTCTCCGTGGGATGAATCGGCGGAGTGCGTTTGCCGCGATGGCTCTGGTGCTGCTGGTCACAGGATGCGCGGGGGGCGGCGATGCACTCGAGACGGAGATACCAGCCCAGGACCCCGACCTCGTCGCTACGGGGGCCACCCTCTACGAGGAGAGCTGCGCCGAATGTCACGGCAGCGACCTGCGTGGCACCGACCAGGGCCCCAGCCACCTGTCCGCGATCTACGAGCCGAACCACCACGCCGACGCCGCCTTCCTGCTGGCGGTGCGGCGCGGATCGCCTGCTCACCACTGGTCCTTTGGCAACATGGACCCCGTGCCCGGCCTCACCGACGAGGACGTCGAGGCCATCGTCGCCTTCGTCAGGGAGGCTCAGCGCATCGAAGGGTTTGAGCCGTACCCACCATGAGCCGATTGGACACCATCGACCAGAGGAGCAGCCGATGAGCAACGGGCGCAGGAATCCAACGGCGAAGAAGGGCGGAACGGCACGACTCGGACAGCAGGCCAGCCCTTGGCCGCGTCGGCTTCTCTACGCCGGCGGCATCGGTATCGTGCTCGTCTTGGTCGCCGCCGTGCTCTTCAGCCCCACGCCGCTGCGCGGCGTACCCGAGGAGACCGAGCAGGTCGCGGTCGGCTCGCGAGACCACGTCGAGGGTGATATCTACGACGACCACGAGGTTCCCGCAGGCGGTGCCCATTCGGCGATCTGGCTCAACTGTGGCTTCTACGACATCCCCGTTCCCGCAGAGCACGCGGTGCACTCGCTCGAACACGGTGCGGTCTGGATCACGTACAACCCCGATCTCGACGCCGGCCAGGTCGAGCGGCTCCGTGGCTACACCGGAGGTCTCGACAAGGTCATCGTCAGCCCGGTGTCGGATCAGCAATCCCTGATCCTCCTCACCGCGTGGGCGAACCGGCTCGAGCTGGACGACGCCGGTGACGCCCGCCTCGAGCAGTTCGTCAACGAATTCGAGGGCAGCACCGATGCGCCGGAGCCCGGGGGCGCGTGCAGCGGCGGGATCGGCGACCCGCGTTGACGACGTGGTTGGTCGTCGCGATCGCTGTGACGGCAATCCTGGCGGCGGCCTGCTCGAGCACTGAGCAGGGGACCACGACGGCGTCGCCTCCACCGACGCTGGCTCCCCCCGGATTCGTCGATGATGGCGGGGTGCCTCCGCCGCCCGCTCTCGACCGACAACGGATCGCGTCCGGCGAAGCCCTCTACCAGCAGTACTGCGCCGAGTGTCACAAAGCCGATCTCTCCGGCGAGCCGGGGTGGCAGATCCCCAATGCCGATGGCACCTACAAGCCGCCGCCACAGGACTCGACCGGCCATACCTGGCACCATCCCGACCAACTGCTCCTCGAGATCGTGCGCGATGGCCAGGTCGATCCCATTGCCACCATGCCGACCTTCGGGTCGATCCTCTCCGACGCGGAGATCCTCGACGTTCTCGAGTTCATCAAGTCCTCCTGGGAGGAGGAGCTGCGGGCCGTCCAGTGGGAGATCACCTGGCAGGCCCGGCAGCAGGACAGCTAAACCGGCGCTCCCGAGACGCACCTACGCATTAAGGCTTGACCTTCCCCCCGGGTCGGAGCGTGTAGGGCTGGGGCAAGCTACATGCCGGGGTGTGTGATCGTACTGGACCAGGGGTCGTGCAGCGGCTTCGCAGCGCGCGAGGGCACCCCGAGGCGGTGGCCCGGATGGCGGAGCAGGATCAGACCTGCCGTTCGCTCCTGCATCAGCTGTCGGCGGTGCAAGGGCGCTATCGGCGGTGCGCCGGGAGCTTTGCGTCCGGCGTAGCAACGCGGGAACGACCGACGCCGCTCAGACGAAATCGATGTCGAGAGCGATCCGGTCATGGCACTCCGTCTCGACCTGGATCGTGCTGAAGTAGATCTCGTGCCGTTCGGCGAGGAGCTTGGTGAGTGCTTCGAGGATCTGCTGCCGATCTGCGCTCTCCTCCACGAGGACGTGGGCGGAGAACAGGTTCCGGCCCTCACCGAGGCTCCAGGCATGCATGTGATGGGCATCCGTCACGCCGGCCATCGCCTCGATCTCGTCGCGAACGCGCACGAGATCGACCCCCTCGGGAGTGAGATCGAGCAGTCGGCGGGTCGATTCCCGAATGATGCTCCAGGCGGCGATGCCCAGGACGGGGGCAAGGGCCATACCCAGGATGGCGTCGGCTTGTTCCCAGCCCGCCGCGACCAGAAGGGCGGCCAGGAGGACGGAGGCGGAGCCGATGAGCGTCTCGAGCACGTGCCAGAAGGCACCCCGAACGTTGACGTCGGTCTGCTGCTTCTCGAAGAGCATCACGGCGGGAACCCCGCCGACGACCAGGCCGACGAGGGCCAGCGCGAGCATCGGGCCCGTGGCGACCGACTCCGGGTTGAGCAGCTTGCCGATCCCCATGCGAACGATGAGCACGGCCATTACCACGAGGAAGAACCCGTTGATCCAAGCGGCGAGCATCTCGCCTTTCAGGTACCCGAACGTTCGTGCCGGGCTGGGTGGCCGCGCGGCAAACACCGCCGCCAACAGAGCGATGCCGACCCCCGCGGCGGCTGAGAAGTTGTGCGCGGCATCACCCACGACCGCCACTGATCCGATACTCAGCCCGACGACCAGCTCGACGACAAAGAAGGTGCCGGTCAGCAGCAGCGACCAGAAGAGCCCTCGCCTCGTCGAGGCGAGGGCGTGCGACCCTCCATGGGCTTCGCCGGTCATGATCCGACGTTTGACCTGATCCCCTCGAGTGAGTGAGGGATGAGACGACTCACAGCCAGGCCAGCAAGGCGGCGATCGACACCAGGGAGCAGAGCACGAGACCACCGATGACGGCCACGGTCTGACCGATGCTTGCCTGGGGGTGGTCCTCGAGGGCGTGGACTCGTTCCTCGACATCCGAGGCGTTCAGGAAGGTGATCGGGCTGACCGGCGGCACCGTCGCAACGAGCTCGAGGGCGCTGATCAGGCTCGAGCGGGTTCCGCCGAGGTCGATGGCCTGCTCGTCGGCCCATCGCTCCACGGCAAATCGAGTCGCGGCAAGACTGGCCCGGAGTGGGGGGGCGACCGCGGCGATCGGTTCGAGGGCGGCAACCGGGAGCAGAAACCGACTGTGGCGGAGGCGGACGTGGGCAGTCTCGTGGGCGAGCACGGCCTCGAGCTCGTCCTCGGACAGCGTGTCGAGCAAGCCCTGGGAGACGACGATCTGCGGGTCCTTGGCCGCAGTGGAGAACGCCATCACGGCCGGGGTGGGCAAGACGACGGCATCGAAGCCCAGCAACCGCTTGTGATCTCCGACCCACGGCTCGAGGTGCATGCTCCTCATCCGCCCGCGTGCCCGGAGCAGTCCGAAGGCGACTACGGCCGGGAAGGCCACCGCCAGGGCGAGGCTGATCAACCCGGCGATCCTGCCACCGGGAAAGAAGTGGCCGTGCTTCCCCCCGAACAGGGCCTCCGTGCAGACCGCGCACAGGGCGATCGCACACACCACGAAGCCCGCCTCGAGGAGCGCTGAGGCGGCGATGAGGCTGGCGATCGACATGCGGGCCGCCCCACCGGGTCGGAGTGACATGCGGCGGATCGCATTGGGCAGGGCCAGCAGTCCTAAGGCCCCGGCGAGGAGTGCGGCGCCCACTCAGCGCTCCTCGAGATGGCGACGGAGCATGGCTTGCTGCTCGTCCGAGAGGCTGTCGACGAACCGCGTCAGGGTGCCGGCGTCGGCGGTCGCCTCCAGCACCTCTTGCATGCGCCTCGCCGCATGCTCGCTCTTGGTCAGCTTGGGGCGGTAGGCGTGGCCGCGCCCGGCCTGCCGACGGTCGAGCTCACCCTTGCGCCACAGACGGTGGAGGGCAGTCATCACCGTGGTGTGGGCGACCTGACGGGCGGGAGCCAGGGCCTCCCGAACCTCACGAACCGTCAGCCATCCATCGCGGTCCCAGAGGATTTCGAGGACTGCGGCTTCGAGGCCGGGTGAGCGATTCATGGTTCGGGCACCCTACTACGGCGCCTTCAGGGGTACGACACGGTGTAGTAGCGGAGCTCCTACTCCGTGTAGTAGGTTGCCCGCCATGCCGAGGCGCTCGACCCGCATCGACCTCATCGTGGTCGGTGCCGCGTGGTTGGTGCTGACCGTCGCCCTCGAGGCCTACGTCATCGCCAGCGTTGAACCGAGCACTGCATCCCGGGAGTCCGAGATCATCGACTCCGCCTTCTGGCTCCTCACCTATCTCGGCATCCCGGTGTTCACGTTCGTGTTCGTGGTGCTGGTGTACTCGCTCTTCCGGTTCCGCGTATCGGACGCCGATGGGGCGGACGGGGCGCCGGCGCGGAGCCATCGCGGGTTCATCACCGCTTGGATCGTGATCACCGCCGCCCTGGCGGTGTTCGTCATCTTCAACCCGGGTTACAAGGGTCTGGCCGAGCTCGCCGACGAGCCCGAGGCCGACGTCGAGATCGAGGTGGTGGCATCGCAGTGGCGCTGGAACTTCACCTTCCCGGAGCAGAACGTCTCCCTCCTCGACGCCAACGAGATCCTCCTGCCGGTCGACACCCGGATCCGGTTTACCGTCACCTCCGAGGACGTGATCCATTCCTTCTGGATCCCGGCTTTCCGTATCAAGGTCGACGCCGTTCCCGGCCTGTTCACCGAAACCCTGGTCACGCCCACCGAGCTCGGTGAATTCTCGACCGATGACGAGTTCCGCGTGCAATGCGCCGAGCTCTGCGGCACCGGACACGCCAGGATGCGCACGACGATTCGCGTCGTCGATCAGGTCGAGTACAACACCTGGCTGGCGGGGCTCGGCGGAGGTGCGGGATGAGTCTCCTCAGGGCGACGGTGTTCGGAGTGATCGGCGCCGCCATCGGGGCGGGCCTCGTGGCCGTGATCCGGCTGGCGGGTGGCCTCGATGCCGTCGACGGCGAGCAGATGGTCCTCGGTGCCTGGCTGTTCGGCGTCGCCGGGTGGCTGCTCGGGATCGGCGTGTGGGACTACATGGTGCGGGAGTGGACCGGGAAGGGCGTCAAGCCGTACACGGCGACCGGCTGGCGCCGCTTCTTCAACTTCGACACCGATCACAAGGTGATCGGGATCCAGTACCTCGTCACCTTCCTGTTCCTGTTCTTCCTCGCCGGGCTCTTCGGCATGCTGATGCGCTGGGAGCTGATGAACGCAGGCCGTGACGTGATGACCCCGGCGACCTACAACAACGTGATGAGCCTCCACGGCACGATCATGATCTTCTTTGCGGTGGCGGCGCCCGTCGGCGCCTTCGGCAACTACGTGGTCCCCATCATGATCGGCGCCCGCGATATGGCGTTCCCGCGGCTCAACGCCCTCAGCTACTGGCTGGTGCCGCCGGTGATCGTGCTCCTCACCGGCTCGTTCTTCGCAGGCGGTTACGACACCGGATGGACCGGCTACGCCCCCTTGTCCGAGACCACCGACATGGGTGCCCTGTTCTTCAACCTGGCCTTCATCACGCTGGGGTTGTCGTCGATCGTCGGCGCCCTCAACTTCGTCACGACGGTGATTCGCCTTCGGGCCCCGGGGTTGACGTGGGGCCGGCTCCCGATCTTCGTCTGGTCGGTGTTCATCACCACGGGGCTGGCGCTGATCTTCACCCAGTTCGTCGCCCTCGCCATGCTGATGGTGGCGCTGGACCGGGGTTTCGGGATGACGTTCTTCGATGCCGGTGCCGGGGGCGCTCCGCTGCTCTACCAGCACGTGTTCTGGT
>CAZCBO010000037.1:0-15894 GCA_964496825.1 uncultured Acidimicrobiaceae bacterium | reverse complement strand
GCTAAATCTCTTGCGGACAGCCGGTCGCCACCTCGATCGACTCCGCCAGTTCGGAAGGTAGCCACGGGACGTCTGCGAAGACCTCGCGTTGTGTCGTGGCGTCGAATGCGGCTTGGATTCGGCCACATGCGACCAGGGCTGCCTCATTAGCCGACTGGGCGGCTTGTGCCTCTGGGCTCTGCAGGAGCTCGGCGACGGATTGTGCAGCGTCTGCGCTTGCTGCCCAATCCTCTTGGGCGGTCACCACATCGCTGTGGCTGTCGAGCAACGCCGCGTGCAAGTCGTCAAGCTCATCTGGGGGATCGAGCGCTTCGAGGGCGGCGTGCAGCTCGTTCCCGATCACGGCTGCCTCTCTGACGGCTGCCCGAACCTCTGGCAGCGTCGCGTCCGGCGCGTTCAATGTCACCACGACAGCGTCGAAGCGGATTGACGCCTCAGCGCCGGCCGCCTCAAGCCCCTCGGCGTACTCGGTCAGCGACAACGCCGCGCTGCACGCAGCCACCAGCAGAACGACGACCGTTGCAGCAGCAGGATTGGCCAAGGCTCTTACCTCCATCTGACGCTGAGCCTACGATTCCCCGACCCGCCCATATCGGCATGCCTGAAGAGTGGAGCTTTCGCCGGCATCTACACCACCGCCACCACCGACAACATCATCACCTGGTGGCTCTCCGGCACCGGCGAGTACGAAGGGCTATCGCCGTTCATGTGGACCACGGAAAGCTACTGGAGGGCGAAGGCGTCAACTACGGCCTCGTCTTCCCGGGCGACCTCCCCATCCAACTCCAACCCACGTTCATAGCCAGAGGACGGTTCGCGGCACAAAGCCGGCGGAAGCAGGGAGCACTGACAGACTGCGTACCATCGACATCAGTCCTTCCCTTCTTCGCACGTGGGCAAAGGGTTGCCACTCGCACATAACGGGTCATCGAGAGTCTCCTCGAAGGCGAGTGGGATGGCAGCCCGAGTTTCGTCTCGAGACACAGAACGGGGAGGAAGAGTTGCTATCTAGCGTCAAGCCTTACAGGAGGCGTATCGAAGAGGTTGGCCTGGTCGAGGAATGCGAATCAGAGCGAGTGGAGGCTCCATCCGCTTCTCGCGCTGGCACGTCTCGGGAGGCGACGCTCCTCGTCGGACTCGATATGCGTTGTCGCGCAGCCACCACTGCCGAGTGTCCTCCGCGCCCATCCGATAGCCAGGCTGAAGAGGTCGGAGCCCAGTTGACGATCGGGTTGGTGCGAACTGGCTCACGCCCGACGCGAACCCCTTGACAACTCGCATTCGACACGGGCCCGAGGTCCGGTTGAAGGAATCTCGACACCCCCGCCTCGTCTTTCCCTCGGAACTCTTTCGCTCACGGCGCCCGTCCGACACCCGTTGCGAGTCCCGGCCAGCTATGTTCGGTCGTGGGATGTCCAAGTTGCGCATCCATCTGCTCGGGGGCTTCCAGCTGGATGTTGAGGGGCGAACCCTTCCGCCGATTCCGTCGGCGGCGGGTCGATCCCTGCTCGCCTACCTCGTGTCCCACCGTGACCTCCGCCACACTCGGGATCTGCTGGCGGGAACCTTCTGGCCGGACCGAAGCGAGTCGTCGGCTCGGAGGCGGCTCAGCCACGCCCTGTGGCAGATCCAAACCGCGCTCGACGAGGCCCCGCGGGGCGGATCCCTGCTCGAGGTAACCCACGGCACCGTCGCCGTCGCCACAACCGCAGACTTCTGGCTCGACGTCGCAGAATTCGACCGGCACCTCGCCCGCGCCGACGAGCGAGCCGGCGGCGAGCAGGAGCTACTCGTCGAGCTCGAGGCCGCCGTGGATCTGTATCGCGGCGAGTTCCTCGCCGGCTTCTACGAGGACTGGACCGACTTCGAGCGCCAGCGCCTGCGCTCACGCTACCTCGGCGCACTGGAGCGCCTGGTGGCGCTGCACAAGGCGAGGGCGGACTACGAGACCGCCCTGTCGTATGGCCGTCGAATCACCCTGCACGATCCGATGCGGGAGGACGCCCATCGCGAGGTGATGCGCCTCTGCTTCTTGCTGGGCCGCTCCAACGAGGCGTTGCGCCAGTACGACCGGATAGCGGCGCTTCTCGCGGAAGAGCTGGGGACGGACCCGACCGCCGAGACCATCGCGCTGCGCGACCACGTGGCGCAGATGAGGGACAAGGGTGTGCGGCCGTTCGCGCCCACCGCGAGCTCACCGTTGATCGATGCCGAGCAGCGAATCCCGCTCGTCGGCCGCAGGGACCAGCGGATGGTGGCTCTTCGGCGTCTCGAGGACGTCCTCACCGGGCGAGGGGGCGTGGTTCTCATCGAGGGCGAGGCGGGCGTCGGCAAGACCCGGCTCATCCAGGAGTTGGCCGACGATGCGGCGTGGCGCGGTCTCACCGTGCTCTCGGCGACGTGCTCGGAAGAAGAGATGCTCCACCCGCTCAGGACCTTGCGCACCGCAATCGAGAGCGGGCTGACGCCCCTCCGCGCCCAACAGTTCGCCGAGATCCTCGACGACGCCGAGTTCGCCGACCTGGCGAACATCGCTCCCGCAATACGGACCTGGCTCCCGGATGTACCGGAGCCGGCCCCACTACACCCAAGCGAGAGACAGGACCGCCTCGGCCACGTCGTCAGACAGCTCATGGTGGCGATCGGGACGCTCAACGCCACGGTGTTGTTCGTCGATGACGCGCAGTGGAGCGACCTGGAGTCGCTCGCCCTGCTCATCGAAGTGGCACCTGCGCTCCACGAGAGGTCCATCCTGCTTTGCCTCGCCTTTCGAAGTGACGAGGCCCGGCAGCGCCCCGAACTCTGGCAGCTGCTGCTCGGTCTCGATCGCCATGCCCAGCCGGACCGTTTGGACCTGCCGCCACTGACTCAGTCGGAGACAGCCCTGCTCGTCGAGGAGAGCTTGGAGTCGGGCGCGGTCGCTCCCGATGTCGCCGAGGGCCTCTTCTACGAAACCGGGGGGAACCCGCTGTTCATCCTCGAGACGCTGCGCGCCTGGCACGACGAGACGCACGGTGTTGTCGCGCTCTCCGGCATCGGGCCGATCCCTCCCGTGTCCGGCGGCATCGCCCAGGTGATCGCGCGCCGTCTCGACACGCTGGACCGGGAGACTCGCCGCGTGCTCGATGCGGCCGCTGTATCGGCAGCACCCTTGGCCCCCGACGTGGTGGCGCGGGCCACGGGTCTGCGCCGCCTCGGGGTCCTCCAGGCGGTCGATGACCTCCTCAGGCGCGGCTTGCTCGTCGAACGCCACGGCCAGTTCGACTTCGCCCACCACCAGGTACGCCGGGTCGTTCTCGACGGTATCGAGCCGCAACGACTTCGTCTGCTGCACCACGACATCGCCACCGCGACCGAAGCGCTGGATCCGGACCGATTCGAAGATCTCGCCTATCACTACACCCGGGCGGAGGCCCCAACCGAGGCGATGCGATTCTCGGTTGCAGCCGGCGAGAAGGCGTTGACGCTGGCAGCGTACGACACCGCTGCGCAGCACTTCGAGCGCGCGGCCGGATGGGGCGGCGTCGGCTCCGGGCAGTTCCGCGTACTCGCCAGCTGGGAGGAGGCTCTCGATGTGCTCGGTCGGCGGGAACAGCAACGCCTGGTGGTCGACCGGATGGAGCTCACCGCACAGACCGGCGGCGAGCTCATCGAGGCCGCCCGGCGGCGCGCCCGGTTGCTCGGTCGCGAAGGGGAGTTCCAGGAGGCCATCGCCGTCGCCGAGGATGCCCTTCTCGTCAGCGCGCCTCCGGCGGCCACGGGGGCGCTGCGGCGAACGCTCGGACTTCTCCTCAGTCGGGCGGGCCGCAGCGAAGAAGCCGTCGCCCACCTCACCGCGGCCGTCGCCGTGCTCGGTGGCGATCCCTCGGCAGAGGCCGACGCACGCACCGATCTCGGCAACGTGCTCGCAGCGTTGCAGCGCTACGACGATGCGAGGACCGAACTCGAGGCGGCGATCTCGGCCTACGAGAAGCTCGGCCACCGGCGCGGGATGGCCGAGGCCGCGGGCGAGCTTGCCGTCCTCCAGATGGAGCAGGGTGACGTCGCCGGCGCCATCGAACGGTACGAGCTGACCTTGGCGCTGACCCGGGAGATCGGATACCGGCGCCGCGAAGGCGTCGCCTTGCTCAATCTGGGCAACGCCCTCTACGTCGAGGGTCACCTCGGCGCGGCGCTCGATCGTTATGAGGAAGCCGCCGTCGTGTTCTCCTCGATCGGTGACGCCGAGGGCGAAGCACTGGTTCGCGCCAACGCCGCAGGGGTGCGCCATCTCCTGCTCGATGACGCCGATGCCGAGCGCGATCTACGCCACTCCCTCCGATTCTTCCGAGACTCGGGTCATCCGTGGGGGGAGGCGTTCTGTCTCGAACACCTCGGCGCCATCGCACGACGCCGCGGCGAGTCCGATCTCGCCCGACAGCACGTCGAGGATGGTCTCAAGCTCCTCGCGGGCGGAAAGCACCGTTGGGTCGAAGTGCATCTCCTGCGGCAAGCGGCAGGGATCGAGCTCGACGCAGGGCAGCCGGATGCGGCCGTGCCGCTGCTCGATCAGGCACGCCATCTCTGTCAAGAGCTCGGCCTCGACGACGTCCTGCCCACCATCGAGACCCTGGCCTCACGCGCCGCCCTCGAGCAAGGAGACGGCGCCGAGGCGCTCCGACGCTCACGCACCGCGACCGAACTGCTCACCGGCGACGTCGAGCAGCCCTACCTCGCCTGGTACACCCGATATCGCGCCGCCATCGCGGTCGGTGAGAAGAGCGAGGCGGAGGAATCACTGAGCGAAGCCTCGCGCCTCCTCGACCGAATCATCGACGGTCTCGAGCCGGAACTGGCAGCGCTCGCCCGTACGGTCCCTGAGCACCGTTCGATCATCGAAGCCGGCGTCAAGACCTGGCCCACCACGATCGGTGCCAGGCTTCCCCGGGCCGACGCTCCGCGCGGACGCCCGCTGCGTGACGATGACTGGGTCGACGTGACCTGGACGGTCACGACGCCGGCCGACTACGACGTCGTCGACAAGGTGCTCCGACGGCGGTCCCAGATCCTGCGTCTAGTCGGAGAAGCACATGCACAGAACGCCGCCCCCCGCATCGAGGACCTCGCAGACACACTGGGCGTCAGCGGAGCGACCCTGCGAAGGGACATTGCCGCGCTGCGACGCGACGGGCATCGACTGGACACTCGGGGCAGCCGCTGACCCAACCGCCCCCCGACAGACCCTGTTCCGCATCCTCCGGAATGAGCGCATGGTCCGCTGTCGGGGCGCCCTCGCCGAGAGACAATCGAGAGATGGTCGACCACGACGCTGCCGGTAAGTGCAGTCGCAGATAAGGGAGATACGGATGCGCCGGATGGCAACGTTCGTGACGCTGACAGTGTTGTTCTTGCTGCTGTGGGCGCTGCCCGCCGCAGCCAGCGTCGTCAACATGCACGGGTGATCAGTCACCCTCCAGGAGATCCTGAAGCGCTCTCCGTCGAACCCACACCGGGTCATGAGAGGCCCCGCAGAGCGGATCCCTTGCCAGAGGGCCGATCGAGATCGCAACCCCGGCGGCCACGGCGCTGTCGTTCGGAAGACTCCGTCCAAGCAGAGACCGCCTGAGGAGCTCGGGGCGGGTAGGCCACGATCTATCCCACACCCCTCCGACCCTACCCGCCTCGAGCCCAGGCCAAGCCGGCGTCTCTGGAGTGTCCACTCCGACGATGCGGCGTGGCTTGACGACGACCCATGAGGCATGGAACGAACGGAGCATCGAGGTGAAACCTCAGCCGCTGGATTGGGCCCGGATCGGTGACGATCTCGTCGCCGAGCTGACTGGGATCGGAGCCTGGCCGTGGGAGTCCGTGTACGTACATCGACGAGAGGACGGCAGCCACAGGGTGCTGATTCGGTCGAAGCGAAACGTGGCGGCATTGGGCCGATGGCCGGACCTCGAGACGGCGATGGCCGGGGCGGTCGAGGCGGTCACGAAATTCCAGCACACCGATCCCTACGAGGGCGTGCTCCTCGGCGACGGCTTCGGTGGAACGACGAGGGTGCGGATGACCGTCGAAGCCGTCCGGATCGACAGCACCGTGTAGCCACTCGTGCCTCACGACGCAGACAGAGGGGAAGGGCCTGAACCCCAATCCGCACGATGAATGGGGTCGGAGTGGGTAGTTCGATCGGATGCCCATTTCGGCGGGCGAGCCAGCGCAGCTCGCCGTGCACGGCGGCACTATCGTGCACACCACGCTGCCACCGGAGGTCGTCGCAGCGCAATCGGCAGCAGTCCAGGACTGGGTGGCGCGACACTCATCGGATCGAGCCGCAACGCCGGATCGGGATGCCGCGCAGGCACCAGGTCGACGGACCGAGAGGGGACCGGTGGAACCGACGTTCATCGAGCGAATCACATCCCGGATCCACCCGGTCGGGCTGCTCGGGGCGGCGGAGCTCCGGGTCTCGGTGGCGCGGATGGGCACGGGCGTGCGGTTCGGCACGATGGCCTTCGCCCTGCAGTTCGCCGTCATCCTCCTCTGGTCCGATAAGCCAACCGGCGTAGCGGCGAGCCTGGGGTTCGCCGCAGCCCAGCTCGTCACCTGGTCGTTGCCGTCGGCACGCTCCTCCCGGAATCACTGGATCACGAACAGCGGGCATCCTGCGCCTCGCCCTGTGGATGCGCGCTGGCGGGGAAGTGTCCTCCGTTGCCGCCTTGGCTTCGACGGTGCGTCGATGCCCGTCAGGCGTTGGTGGGAGACGCCTTCGCCACCGAGGCGACGGAGTTGATCGGGCCTTCGGTGCGACGAACGTTGGGGGCCGCCGTGACCGTCGTTCTCCTGACCTCCGCCTGTGCGCCGGCCGCAACACCTCCAACGACGACGACCGGTCCGCCGACCACCCCTCCGGCGTCGACGGCTCCGGCGACGACCGCTCCTGGGCCGGTACCGAGCACGACGGCGCCCGCACCGGAGCTGTCCGACCGGGCCGCGGAGTACCTCGACGAGGCCCTCACGGCGATGAGAACCTACTCGATCAATCGGGACCAGATCGATTGGCCGGCATTCGAGGAGCGGATCTTCCGCGCAGCCGAGGGTGCGGTCACAACCGAGGACACCTACTTCGCCGTGGCCGCCGCCGTCGGTGGGCTCGGCGATGGCCACAGCTTCTTTCTCACTCCCGAGGAGGCCGCCGCCTTCTCCACCGCACCCCACTTCGAGGAGCCGATTGTCGACCTCCGTCGCAACGTCGGCTACGTGGCCATCGGTAGCTTCCAGGGCGACATCGGAGCGGCCGCCGACCGGTACGCCCGCGACCTCGCAGCCAGAATCACCGCAGTGTCCGAACCGTGCGGCTGGATCGTGGATCTGCGCGGCAACGGCGGCGGGAACATGTGGCCGATGGTGGGCGGACTTGCGCCACTGCTCGGGAGCGGGACCGTTGGATCGTTCGTCTATCCCGACGGCGTGGTCGAACCATGGGAGGTCGGGGCAGGCGAGGTGCGATGGCGAGGAGATCCCATGGTGCAGAATGGGTTCGAGCCCAGGGAAGGTGGGCTGCTACCAACCGCCGTGCTGATTGGTGGCCGGACCGCCTCATCGGGCGAAGCCGTCGCCGTCGCCTTCCACGGCCGGGACGCTGTCCGCTTCTTCGGCTATCCCACGGCCGGCCTCACGACTTCGAACGAGCCGGTTCATCTCTCCGACGGCGCCATGCTGGCGCTCACGATGTCCGTCTTCGCCGACCGAACCGGAACCCCGTTCGGGCAGGGCGTCGCCGTGACGCCTGACGAGACGTCCGGAGAGTTCCGGACTGCGCTGGGAGACGACGTGATCGCCGGTGCCGAGGCGTGGCTGGCGAGCCAGCCCAGCTGCGCCGTGGGCTAGGTCGAGCTCTGAGCCCAACCCAACCCGCGCAGAACCCACTCGATCTCCTCCCCGGAGACAGGCCCAGAACCTGGTGGAGGATTCGGGGAGCGGGGACGATCGTCCTCCCCTTCCACAACAGGGCACCGCTCGACAGCCGCTGACTCGCACTTCTCCTCGGCGTCTACGGCCAGCCGGATGACGTTGTGCGGATCGCCGAAAGCGCCGATATTCGGGGCGCGGAGGCCGTGCTGCCTGACGCCACACTCGCCCACCCGTCGGGCGCTGCAACGAGCGATCGTGTGTGGGTCGGGCGGCGCGGCATCACATCGCCTGCTACTCCCGCAGAGGTATGCTCTACACCGAGGCGAGGGCGCTTCGAACGCGTTCAGTTGTTGCGGCACCGTGCCCCGCGACCGCACACGGTGAGACCCCGGGCTGCCCGGAGGCCTGGAAAGCGTCGAGCCGATCTGCCGACGCCGTCGCCGAGAGATCTTGACCGAAGATACAGCCCAAAGCCGGCTCGATCAGCTGCTGGAGCGCTTGCTCACGGCGGCCGAAACCGCCCTCGCCGCGGGGGAGTTCGATTCCGCGCGTGCCACGGCGGACGAGATCCGTGCCGTCGATCCGGAGAACGAGCGCGCCGGCCAACTCCTGGAGCGCGTGCGGGCCCAACAGCGCGCTCCCGGCGGCGAACGGGCCCTCATGACCCTGCTGTTCTCCGATCTGGTCGACTCGACGGCGCTCTCCGAGGAGATGGAGCCCGAAGCGATCCGAGACATCTTGACCCGCTATCGAGCCGAAGCGGCGTCGGCGGTGGAGCGGTTCGGCGGCTATGTGATGCGGTACGTCGGAGACGGGATTCTCGCCGGATTCGGTTACCCGAACGCACACGAAGACGACGCACGACGGGCGGTCCTCGCCGGTCTCGATCTGGTCGCGGCGATGCGTGCGGCTCGGCAAGCCTTCTCGACCGAGCTCGGCGTCGAACCGCAGGTTCGCGTGGGCATTCACACCGGCCGGGTGGTGGTCACCGACGTCGGAGCGACGCGGAGGCTGCAGGAACGTGACTCGATCATCGGGGCGGCAGCGAATCTCGCTGCCCGTATCCAGCAATTCGCCGCACCCGACCACGTCGCGGTCTCCGATGTCACTCAGCAGCTCGTCGATGCCGACTTCGAGGTCCACTCATTGGGTATGCGGGAGTTCAAGGGGATCAGCCGCCGCGTCGAAGTCTTTGCCGTCGACGGCCCGCGCGATGCGGCCACCAGGATCGAAGCGGACCGATACCGCAGAGGTGTGATCGTCGGCAGGGACCTCGAGCGGGCGCGCTTGGAAGAGGCGTGGGAGGCGATCACCGCAGCACCACACGAGCCGGTGTCGCAGGGCGCGTGCTTCCTAGTTACCGGGGAGGCCGGGATCGGGAAGACCAGACTCGTCTCCGAGGTGAGCGCATTGGTAGCGCCTGGTTCGGGTCAGCAGTTGAGCGCCCGCTGTCTTCCGTACTACTCGAACATCTCGCTGTGGCCGATCGCCCGGATGATGGCGCGGGTCGTTCAGACCGGGAGCGACGATGCGGGTTCTGATCTCGCCGGGCTCGTCGACGATCTGGTCGCCAACGGACTCGACCCGGTTGCGACGGTTCCGTTCATCGCGCCCTTGCTCGACATCGACGATGTCGACGCGTACCCCACCCCACAGCTCGAGCCCAGCGCATTCCTCGACGAGACATACAACCAGGTCGCGGCCTGGCTCGGCGCAAGGGCCGCGTCGTCGCCGCTGCTGCTCGTCGTCGAGGATCTCCAGTGGGCCGACCCATCCACGGTGGCGCTGCTCGGCCGCCTCACCACGGCTCCACCGGCCGGGATGATGACGATCGTGACCACCCGCGCCCCGGACCTCGTTCCCTGGCTGAGCGCGGTCGAAGAGATCGACCTCGGCCGTCTCGACAAGAAGGCGTCTCAGACGCTGGTCGAAGCGCTGGCCGGCGACATCCCCCTCGATGACGAGCTCGTCGAGACGATCATCCAGCGCGCCGACGGGATTCCCCTGTTCCTGGAGGAGCTGACGCGTACCGCGCAAGAGTCGGGGGCGCAGAATCTCTTTCCGCTGCGTCTCCAGGAGCTCCTCACGGGGCGACTCAAAGCTCCGGGCCTCGATCTCCGAGTCTCCCAGGTCGCCGCAACGATCGGTCTCGGCTTCGATGCCGAGACGGTCGGCGAGGTCGTGGGCGACCCAAGCTACGCCGAAGCCCAGCTGGCCCAACTCGTCGACCACGGCCTCATCATCGCCGACCGAGCGGGTTCAGGCGCCCACCGGTTCCGACAGGCCCTGCTCCGAGACGCCGCCTACGAGACGCAGGTCCTCGACGTCCGTCGCCAGACTCACGCATCGATTGCCGATCTCCTCGCGGCCCGTGACGCCGCTCCCGCCTTGATCGCGGAGCATCTCAAGCTCGCCGGCGATCCGGTTCGTGCCGTGCCGCTGTACCTGATCGGCGCCCAAGATGCGCAAGGTCGAGGCGCCCACACCGAGGCAGCCCGCATGCTGTTCGATGCGCTGGAGCTAGTCGACGCCCTGCCCGAATCCGACGAGCGTGACCTCACAGAACTGACGGCCCGGATGCTCCGTGGCCTCTCCGTGAGCTCGATGCAGGGGTATGCCTCCCCCGACGTCCAGGCAGATCACCGACGGGCAGAGGTGCTCGCCACCCGGCTCGGTTCGCGACCCGAGGTATTACCGTCGCTCATCGCCATCTGGGCCTACTGGCTCGTGAGCGGCGACTTGGGCACCTCAGGCAGGCTCATCGAACGCTTGACGAGCATGGTCGGAGATCCCGCGTTTGCCTGGTTCGAGCCGGAGGTGCAGTCCTGCGCCGGCTACCAGTCGCTCTATCAGGGAGAGATCGGGTCAGCACGCCTCGCGCTCGAGCAGGCGATCGCCGGATTCGACAGCCGGCCGTCCGACGAGACCGTGTCGCCGTTCTGGCCACTGCCAAACGACCCGATCGCCGTTTCCGAGATCGCCCTCGCCTGCGTCGCCGCGATCGAGGGTGATCCGGAGGAGTCGGCTCGCTGGGAGGACCTGGCACTGCGCCGCACCGGCGAGATCGGTTTTCCACGCGGGCCGTTTACCGAGGCATACGTGCTCACTTACGCAGCGTGGATTCGACGCTTCGGTGGCGACCACGCCGCGGCCAGGGACCTGGGCTTTCGGGTGATGGCGATCGGCCACGAGTACGGGTACGCCTACTGGGTGACGCTCGGCTCGTCCTACGCGACAACCACCGAACCGGACGCCGCACCGGATCCGGCGTTCCTGGAGCAGGTCATCGCCACCTTACGCCTGATGGGCCAGCAGGCATTCGTACCTTCCTACCTGGCGCGCCTTGCCGAGCTCTACGCAGAAGATGGCGAATTGGATCGGGCTCTCGACCTCACCAGAGAGGCGCTCGAGAACGTGCACAAATCCGGCGAGACCGTCCACCTGCCCGAGCTGCTCAGGCAGCGCGCGTCGTACTTGGTGGCGCTCGGCGAGGTGGAGGACGGTGTCGCCGACCTCGGGGAAGCCCTACGCGTGGCAACCGAACAAGGCGCCGCCGTTTCGCGGCTCCGCGCGGCAATCGCCGTGGCGGAACTGTCCGAACCGCATCGCCCCGACGGCTGGCGGTCGGCCCTCGAAGCTGCGGCTGGTGACGCGCCGCTTGCTCGAGAGGTCGCTTCAGCGAGAACTCTTCTCGGGTGAAGGCGCTCGAGCGGCGGCGGCTCGCTTGCGGGGGCGCCGCGGTCAATCCCACCGTGCCAACGCTTGCGAGTCCGGGGCCGTGAGCGACCTCCCTTCGTGAACTCTTCGCCAACCCACGACGCTCGGCGCTGGTCATTGGCTTCGGGCCATGGAGACCATCCCCGACCCGTTCGGGTTGAGCCGAGACGCAGGAGCTCACGGTGCTTCGATCAAGCCGGAGCAGACACCGAATTCCCACAATGCATCGCTGGTCGCGGCCTGGCGGATGAAGGCCGCGGCGTCTCCCCGAGTCAGCGAGTCCCAGCACGCCGTGTCGGCCACCTCGAGAGCGCGTATCGCCGTCGTGGCCAGCTCCGGACGGGAACCAACCTCAACTCGTCGACGCAGCTGGGCGACCTCCATCGTCAACCTCCCCACCGCGATGACGCTCTGCAGTTGCCACAGGAGAAGCGACAACTCACCGGCGATGTACTGCTGGGTCATCTGCACCCTCTCGTTTCCGCCTCGCCCAGGTTGGGAGGGAGGTGTCCTTGTGGTCTTCTGATCTGCCCGCACCCGGGGCGGCCCTCGTCGTGGGGCTCCGGACGCGGCTACTCCCCGCCACCGAATGCCGTGATCTCCTCCATTTCTTGGGGTGTCAGCTCGCGCGGCACCTCGCCTCGGGCCAGCTTCTCGCTCTGGACGTGGTGCAGGATGTCCTCGACGATCTCCGGGTTCGACAGCGTGGTCGTGTCGCCGACGTCGGCGAAGTTGGAGATGCCGGCGATGACTCGGCGCATGATCTTCCCGGAGCGGGTCTTGGGCATGTCCGGTACCATCCACACCGCCTTCGGTCGCGCGATCTTCCCGATCTGGGTCTCGATGGCCTTGGCCACCTTCTCCTCGATGTCCTTGCTCGGGGTCAGTCCCGGTTTGAGCGACACGTACATCTCCACTGCCCTGCCGCGCAGCTCGTCCATCACCGGGACGGCCGCGGCCTCGCCGATCTCGTCGACCGTCATCGCTGCCGATTCGAGCTCCTTCGTTCCCAGGCGGTGCCCGGCGACGTTGATCACATCGTCGATTCGCCCGAGGATCCGGAAGTAGCCGTCGTCCGCCTGGACGGCGCCGTCACCGGCCATGTAGGGCCAGTCGCGCCAGTCCGTGCTGTTCGCGTCCCGGTTGTACTTCTGGTAGTAGATATCGACGAATCGCTCAGGTTGTTTCCAGATGGTCTGGAAGATGCCGGGCCAGGGGTTGCGGATGCAGATGTTCCCGGCACGGCCGCTTCCGGCTTCGACCACGTTGTACTCGTCGTCGTAGATGACGGGGTAGACCCCGAGCACCCCCGGGCCACAGCTGCCCGGCTTCATCGGTTGGAGGCCGGGCAGGGTGCTGCCGAGAAAACCGCCGTTCTCGGTCTGCCACCAGGTGTCGACGATGACCGCTTCGCCCTTGCCGACGACGTCGTAATACCAGCGCCAGACGTCGGGCTCAATGGGCTCACCGACCGTCGTCATGTGCTTGAAGTGGTAGTCGTACTTCGCCGGTTCGTCCGGGCCGAGCTTGCGCAGCATCCGGATCGTGGTGGGGGCGGTATGGAAGATGTTGACGCCGAGTCGCTCGGCGATCCGCCAGGGCCGACCGGGGTCGGGATAGGTGGGCACGCCCTCGTACATCACGCTGGTCGCCCCGAGCGCCAGCGGGCCGTAGACGATGTAGGAATGGCCGGTGATCCACCCGATGTCGGCAAAACACCAGTAGGTGTCCTCGGGATGGATGTCCTGGTAGTACTTCGAGGTTCCGGCGACATACGCCAGATAGCCGCCGGTGCTGTGCTGGCACCCCTTGGGCTGCGCCGTGGTCCCACTGGTGTACATCAGGAAGAGGGGGGCTTCGGCCGGCATCGACACCGGCTCGGCCAAGGCTCCGCGGTACTCCGGGAGGAGCTCGTCTACGAAGAAGTCCCGCCCCTCCACCATCTTGCTCTCGGAGGCGTATTGGCCGGGATGTCTCCGCCACACCAGCACCTTGTCGACCTCGACACCGAGCTGACCGGCCTTGGCCACCGCCTGGTCGGCCTTGACCTTGTGATCGAGTAGATCACCATTGCGGTAGTAGCCGTCCATCGTCACCAGGACGTGGCTCTCCGAGTCGGCGATACGCTCACCGCAGGCCTCGCCGCTGAAGCCTCCGAACACCTCGGAGTGGATCACGCCGAGGCGAGCACAAGCGAGCATCGCAACCGGCAACTCGGGAACCATGGGCATGTGGAACGTCACCCGGTCGCCAGCCTCGACTCCACAGAAGTCGCGCAGGAGCGCGGCGAACTCGTTGACCCGCTTGTAGAGCTCCTGGTAGGTGATCGCCTTGGTCTCTTCGCTCTCCGGCTCGGGCACCCAGATGAAGGCGGCCTTGTTGCGACGGGTCGCTAGATGGCGGTCCACGCAGTTGTAGGAGGCGTTCAGCTTGCCCCCGACGAACCACTTCCAGAACGGGGCATCACTGGTGTCCAGCGTGGTGTGCCAGTAGGCATCCCAGCTGAGCAGATCGGCGTATTCCTTGAAACACTCGGGGAAATGCTCCTCACTGAACCGCTCGAAGATCTCCGGATCGCCGGCGTTGGCCTGGGCGATGAACTTCGGCGGTGGGTAGTAGTACTCCTCCTCGCGCCAGTGAACGGCGATCTGTGCCTCCGAGACCTCTGCTTCTGGAGACTTCTCTTCGTCTGCCATCTACCGCCTCCTCGGGTCTGGCCCGGCTGTCATTCTGACGCTTTCCTCCCGATCTTGCGAAACGCCCGAGGCAGGCTGTCCCTGTCCGCTGGGCGCCCCCGCCGCCTATGTCCGCATCGACCGGGCGAGCCTCGCCGGCGCGCCGAGCCGTTGCCGCGGAACCGTTTCTCTGGGAGCTTTCCGCCCTGGTCGACGAGTTCGCGGCTGCCGGGAGATACCGGGACCGCCGCCGCAACGCCGCAGCCTCCTAACCCGCGTACCGAGTGTCACCCATGTACCGGAACCGATCCGGAACACGGGTACCGACACTTGACAAGCGAGAACCGCCAGCGAAGCTGCGAACCGGCAGGGTACGGAATCCCTTGCCACGACTGAGTTTCTGCGAAAGCCACAGGGTCAGTGGCACCCCCCAGACCGTCCTGGCGGTCAAGGGGTCAGGGGTTCAAATCCCCTCACCTCCACGAGATGGGCAGGACGCCTTCTGCCGTCAAGCCGTGTTGCCATCGGCGATGGCGCGATGGCGGATGAAAGCCGTTCCTTCAGCAAGTCGGCGGGCCGTGCGGTAGTAAACGGCCTGTTCGACCGTCCAGGAGTCTCCATCGCGCACAACTGAGGCCCGGACCGGCATAACGCCGCTGGTGTGGCCGATCCGGATCTCGCCCTCGCGTGCCTGGTCGACGACATCGCTGACGGTCGTACCGGGGATGCGGGCTGCCACACCGGTCGTTGCCGCCAGCGTGCCGGGATAGGCCTTGTGCAGGACCGCGGGGCGACCGCCCACCACCCGGGCGACCAGGTCGATGTCCACTGGTTCGACGCGCTCCCCGGTGGCGTAGCTGGTGTAGCTCGCCGGTGGTGCGACGATCGCAGGAACCGGGGTCAGCCCGTCGATGGGCATGCCGAGCAACTTGGCCGTGGCCTCCTTCACCGCGGTTACCGCAGCGAGGTGCGTTTCGGTGAACTCATCGGGACCTTCTGTTCCGGCCATGTTCACCGCGGCGGCCGGGATGAAGACCGTGAGGTTGGCCAGGTCGACGATGGTGGCTTCCACCGGGCCGATTGACGTGTCGAGCACGTCGATTTCTTTGCCGCTCGGCAGCAGCGATCCGGTGATGCCCCCTGCGGTCTGACCGAAGTCGAGCGCGATCGGCGCGCCGCGGCCGGGCACACCGTGCACCTCGTAGTCACCCTCGATGGCGGCCGCACCTTCGACGATCGGGATCTCGGTCACCAGGATGCGTCCGGTGTTCGTGTTGTGGACGCGGACGCGGGTGACGGGCTCCTCCACGTCCACGAGCCCCTCGTCGACGGCATAGGCACCGACGGCGGCGGAGATGTTTCCGCAGTTGATGTCGAAGTCGACCGCCGGCTCGGTGATGCTCACCTGGGCGAAGGTGTAGTCGAGGTCGGCGTCCGGGCGACTGGGCGGGTCGATGATGGCAAGCTTGCTGGTGAGGAGGTCGGCACCGCCGAGGCCGTCGATCTGGCGGGGATCGGGGCTCCCGAACAACGACAGGATCAGGGCATCGCGGTCCTCGGGGCCGGCGGGGAGGTCGGACCCACGCAGGAACACCGCCTTGCTGGTTCC
>CAZCBO010000036.1:0-16036 GCA_964496825.1 uncultured Acidimicrobiaceae bacterium | reverse complement strand
GGTTCATCCCACCAGCAGCCGACCCATATCAGCTGGTCAGGGCAGTGGCGATGTCCAGATCCCGCATCGTCGTGACCGACAGAAGATCGGCTGGCAGTCAAGGGATCAGGGCTCAATCCCCTCGTCCCCAGCCGGAACCCAATCTGGGCCGCATTTCTTGGGACCTCGATAGCGCACGGTGGGTTGCCGGGATCCGGGACGAGTCACGGTCAAGAGGGCCCATTGCGGTCTTGGCCCCAGCCCGCCCCGTCGCCCGCGGTCATAGGTAGACGGCGACCTGGCAGCTCGGCGGCAACGCTCCACCGGGGGTAGGGGCGATTCCCGATGGATGGAGCGTGACCGGTTCCGGATGATTGAGATATGCGAGACGACCGGGCGTATCTGCAGGTGCAACTGGAGTACGAGCGGCTCCAGGCCTTCAACCAGAGCTTTCCCATAAGGAGCTGTGCCGTCTGGCCGAAGAGACCGCAGCCTCGAATCCCACCGAATTCGGCGCGGAGTCGTGGGGTCGGTGGGAGACGCCCCCTCGATGGCCCGTGTGGATGACCGCCGTCTCGGGTGGTCTCCTCGTCTCAGCGTTTCTGGTGGGGACCTTCTTCTCGTTCGGGGCGGCGATGGAGGCCGCGTCGAGGACAGAAGGTACGCCGACCTCGCAGACCGCCTTGATCCTCAGCGTCTCCGGGGCGGTGCTTCTCATCGCTTGGGCGGGCGTTCTGGTTGGGTTGATCGGGATCGCTGCCACGAACCGTCGGGCACGCTTCGGTGCATTCGTCGGCGCGGCGGTATGGGTGATCGTCACCTTGTTCGTGTCGGCGCTTGCCCTCTAGGGCAGCGGGCTGAACCGATCGGTTGCCTCCAGGGGTTCCCAGGCTCTCTTGGCTCGAAGCCACTGGGGTGAGGTGGAGCAACGCCGGCCAGGGTTCCGATGGAGAACAGCCAAGGTCGCACTCCGTATCCCGAGCTCCTCACCGGGGTCCGCGGTCGACTCCATAGCTCACCCCGACGATCTAATCCATGGACCCTCGTCGCGACTCGAGCTGGGCTGGGCGCTAAGGATCCCGTGGTATCCGTGGGTCGATCGGATCATGCTGCGTCTTCTTCATCGCCCGTCCGGCCACTCCGCCGGGGTGGGGAGCTTCCCCGATATCCGTGCCCTTTATCCGGCGCGATGGTCTCGGGATGACGGGCGGGCTCGACGTGAGCCGGCCGGGGCCTCGAATGGAGGCTCGACGTCACGAGCCACAGGAGGACATCATGGGACACCCATTGACGAAGAGAAAGGGCCGGATCGCCGGCCTGCTTCTTGCTTTCACCCTGGTTTTCACTGCGAGCCCGGCAACGGCGTCCGAGCAGGCCACCGAGGCGCCACGCGAGTTCGGGGTGATGACCCAGAACCTGTACCTGGGCGCCGACTTGGCGCCGGTCTTCGGTGCCACCGGTGCGGATCTGATCGCAGCCGCGGCCGACATCTACGACCACATGCTCCAGGTCGACTTCCAGGAGCGGTCAGGCGCGATCGCCGCGTTGGTGGCCGAGGAGCGACCCTACGTCATCGGGCTCCAGGAGGTTGCTCTGTGGCAGAAGCTGCAGGCAGCTGAAGCGGGTTGGCAGGTCGTCGAGACAACGGACTACCTGACCATCTTGGTGGAGGCACTCGCTGCGGAAGGCGTCGCCTACCGGGTGGCTGCGGTCAACACGAACTTCAGCAACGAGGCGTTCCCGTTGCCGATCACATTCGACCTTCAAACCGCAGCGACCCTCACGATGCGTGACGCCATCCTGGTGCGCGACAGTTTGTCGACCTCGGAGCTGCGTGTGCTGGGCGGCGCCTCAGGCAACTACGCGGCCGCGACGTCGGTACCGTCCCCCGGGGATCCCACCGCCGCGCTTCCCGTTCTGCGAGGCTGGTCGTCCATCGACGTGAAGGTGCGGGGCAAGGAGTACCGGTTCGTCAATACCCACCTCGAGGCCTTCTCCGGGTTCGGGTGCGAGAACGGTGAACCGTCGCTCGCCGAACCGTTCGTTCGCAACCGGCAGGCGAAAGAACTTGTCGACCTGCTCGGCGCGTCACCGTATCCAGTCGTGCTGGCCGGCGACCTGAATGCGCTGCCCGACAACCCGTGCGATGCGATGCCGATCTTCTACGAGGCGGGCTACAAAGACGCCTGGGCAGAGGCGATGCCGGGAATCCCGGCGTATACCGCCGGCCAGACCGACGACCTCGACAACAATCCATCTCAGCTCGACCACCAGGTCGACTATGTGCTCTTCAGCGACCCCGACACGCTGGACAGCGTCGATGGGTCCGGCGTGATCATCGGGGAGGAGCCGGACGACCGCACCGCCTCGGGCCTGTGGCCCTCGGACCATGCGGGTCTGTTTGTCGCGATGCACATCGCCAAACCCTGAATTCACCCACGTACCGGCGGGCCGGAAGCCGTTCCGGCCCGCCAGTACCCGATTCATGGGATTCGTGCAGGCCGCCAACAATGCCCGGCATGGGGGCGTTCCCCGATAGGCAAGGCGGAGCGTCTCGGCGAAAGTCGCAGATGACAAACAGCCTGGGAGGAACGATGACCACTGCGGCAGAACCCAATGAATGGGCTGCATCACGCCTCGCCACGCCGTTGCTTGGCTGCATCGCTGCTGGGCTCGGCCTGTGGGCAGGTTGGCTTGCGGTCAACGGTGTGTTCCCCCAGGAATTGCGTCTCGCCGTCACCGGGCTCGTCGTTGCTTTGGTCGCCTCTGTTGTGCAGTGGCGCCGTGGCGACATCGTCAGTTACTGGCTCTTGCTGGCGGGCGTCGCGGTCTCGTCCGTCTCCGGCGCCGTTGCGATCCGAGACGCATCCGGTCTCGATCACGACGGACCGGTCGTGATCGGCACGCTGGTGGCGGCGACGGTCGCCTACCTGTTCGCGGCCCGGACGAGCATCCCCCGGCGTCGGAACACGGCCAACTACGCGGTCTTGATCGGGACGGCGATCGGGGTTCTGGGAGTGTTCACACTTCCAGACCCCTGGCGGATCGCCGCCGCCGTCGGATTGCTCACCGCAGGTGTCGCCGCGGCGAAGGCCTCCAGGCCGCTGCCGGACAGCGCGCTGGTCGCCTCCACCGTCAACTGTGCTCTCGCGGTCTTGTTCATCCTGGGCTGACCTGGTGACTGCACATGCCCGAGCATTCCCAGAGTCGGCGGCGTACATTGGGCGGTATGGCGGTGACCTGGTGGAGTCGCCCCCAGCCCGGTACTGGCTTGGATACGACGTTGCGGGGGGTGGTCGTCGGGTTCCGGCTCCTGGGGTGGGCGTGGATGCTGCTGCTGGTCGTCCTCACCCTGGTCGACGACCCCGCCGCCGACGACTCGGTCGTGATCGGCGCCGCCGTGCTGGGCACCGTGTGGTCGGCGCTCACCGTGTTCGTCGCCGTTCGCACCGATGCGTTGGGAAGCCTCTGGTTCGTATTGGCCGATGGCGGTGTGACCGTGTTGATCGGGGCGGCGTCGACGATATCCGGGGCCGAGGATCTGTTCCACGGCGGTTTTCTGCTGTCGTGGATCATGGTCGCCGCCTATGCCGGGGGACTCATTGCTGCAGTGGCAGCCAGCGTGGTGCTCACAATCGAACAGGTCATCGTGCACGTCGTCGACGACCGCGGTCTCGTCCCGACGGGGGGCAGCGTTATGTTCTTCGTGTTTGCGCTCGTGGTGGGAGGCGCCTTCGACGCCGTGCGCCGACTCGATCGGCAGCGGCGGGCCGCCGAGGCGGAGTTGGTGCGGGAACGGGCCGAAGCGGCGCGCTGGGAGGAGCGTTTCGCCATCGCCGACGAGTTGCACGACTCCGTACTCCAGACCCTGCACGCCATCAGACTCACCGCCGATAGCCCGGCCGACGTGCGGCACCTGGCACGCTCTCAGGAGCGCCAGCTGCGAAGGACGATCGCCGAGATGCGCTCCCGTTTCGATGACAGCTTCCGTGCCGCGTTGCTTGGCGCCCGCGACGAGGTCGAGGATCACATTCGCGTCGAGATCGACGTCGTCATCCGCAGCGACGCCGAGCTCACCGACGAGCTGTGGTGCGTCGTCGAGGCCGCCAAGGAGGCGATGGCGAACGCCGCGATGCACTCAACTGACGACAAGATCGAGCTGTTCTCAGAGATCGTCGGGGACGTACTGACGGTGAACGTCCGTGATCGCGGCAGCGGTTACGACACCAATCGACTCGACCCGTCACGCGGCATCGGACGTCACATCGCCCGGGTGGGGGAGGCCGGGGGGAGGATGACGATAACGAGCCGCCCCGGCGAGGGTACGGAGGTCACGGTGACGATGGGGGTGGTGTGATGGATCGACCTGGGTTGCTGCTCGTCGACGATCACGATGTGATCCGGGCCGGGACCCGGGCGCTGCTCGAGGACCGCTTCGACATCGTGGGTGAGGCCGACAACGTCGACTCGGCGATCGAGCTGGCCACCGAGCGGAGGCCCGACATCGTCCTCCTCGACGTTCGCCTTCCCGGGGGCGGCGGCGCCGCCGTGGTCGACGCCGTTCGCGACACGTTGCCGGACACCCGGGTCGTTGCCTTCACCGTGGCCACGTCGCGCCGGGACGTGGTGACGATGATGAAGGCAGGCGTCGACGGGTATCTCACCAAGTCGACCCACGGTGAGGAGCTTGCCGCCCTCCTCGAGGCTGCCCTCTTCGGGAAGCGGCCGGTGTCGGCGGAAGTGGCCGGATACCTGCTCGACATCGACGACGAGATCGATACCGGCACCGGGCTGGAACGGCTGACCCCGAGGGAGCGGGAGGTGGTGAACCTCATCGCCCGTGGGTACACGTATCGGGAGACCGCCGGGAGCCTCGACATCAGCGTCAAGACGGTGGAGACCCACATGGCGCATATCTTCGAGAAGCTGGGCGTCGCCAGCCGGCACCAGCTCGCCACGCTGGTCGGCCCCACCTTTCTCCGTCCCGACGACGAACCGGCATAGGGGTCGAGCATGGTTCGCCCCTGGGGTGCTATCCCGGCCGGAGGGTGGGCGACGTGACCGGCTCGCCCGCAGCCGGTGCGACCGGCCGAACGAGTGGTGCCGGGCCGCGCTCTGTCTACGGATCGCAGGCACTAGTCGCAGTCATGGTCGTCGTGGTGGCGCAGGTGAGCCGGGTCTTGTTCCCGATCATGTTCGAGATCGGTGAGGACTGGGACTTCGTTTTGGTCGGGCTGGTGACGGTCGGGGTGTTCTCCGCACCCATCCTCATGCTGCTCCTTCCTCGGTCAGCGGACCGTGCAGGGGCCGTGGCGGGTTCGCTGGCGGCCGCGGCGTCGCTGGTGGTGCTCCGGGCGTTGGACCCGATTCCTGCGGCGGTGGCCGTGATCGCGCTGGCGATCGTGCTCGTTGGTGCCACCTTGGTCATGGCTGCTCTCGTCTCCGATCTCCGTCGGGGACCGCTGGTGCTGCTCTCCGGCCTGATCCTTGGCCTGGCGCTCGATGCCGTCATCAAAGCCGGCTTCGGGTCGTGGGACCTGGCGTGGCAGCGCGGGATGCGCTCGTTGACGGTGACGATCGTGGTGGCCGTCGCCCTACCGATGTTGGCGATCACCTTTGTCGCCGACACCCAGAACGGGACGGGTCGCCGTTGGCGCGGCGGCGTGGCGCTCGCCATCGGCGCCTACCTCATGCTGCAGCTGCTCTTCCTCCACAACTCCGCGTTTGTCGCCTCCCAAGCAGGGCTGTCGGCGGCGCCGGCGACCTTGGTAGTGCTCATGGGGTCACTGGCGGCGCTCGGCGCGATGTACCTCGCCGATCGATGGCAACCCGGGCGCGCGGTGGCCGCTGTCCTCGGCGTTCTCGGCGGAGCACTGGTGTGGGTGGTCGCCGACGTGACCGGGTGGCCTGGTGTGCTGGTCGTTCTCGGAGTCCAAGTGATCCTCACCGGTCTCCTCACCATTGCCATCGGCGGTTCTGAGCCGACGTCCCAACATTCGGGCCGGGCGAGGCAGGCGCTCGCGATCACCGGGGGGAGCGTGCTGTTCTTGGTTCTCGTGCTGCTCTGGCAGATCGACATCGACCGGCCGTTGCCGTTCCCGCGCCAAGCGATCCCCCTCGCAGCCATGGCCGTGGTGCTCTGGGTCGCCTGGCGCGGCCACTACCGGCACGAGCCGGAGGCGAACGGTGGCATGGTCTTCCCGGTTGTGCTCCCCGTGGCCGTCCTGGCGGTGATGATGCCGACTGCCCTCTGGCTCACCGCAGCGGACGTTGCGCCCGTTGTGGGTCGGAACGAAGTCCGGCTTGTCGACTACAACGTACGAGGCGCGGTTGGCATCGATGGCCGGCTCGGTCCGGATGACATCGTCGCCGAGATTGCCTCCTCCGACCCCGACATCGTCCTGCTCCAAGAGGTGGCTCGAGGCTGGGCGATCCACGGAACGATGGACCTCCTGGCGCATCTCGAAGGAGAACTCGGCATGGCGTCGGTGTTCGCTCCCGCCGCCGACGGCCAGTTCGGCAATGCCATCCTCTCCCGTTTCCCGATGAGCGGGGTCTCCTCGGAGAGCCTCCCCAAGGACGGCACCCAGGACCGCAGCTACCTCTGGGTCCGGGTCGACACCCCGTCGGGCCCTCTCGACATTGTCGGCACCCACACCCAGACCCGGTCCGTCGAACAGCTCACCGCACTGCTGGAGGCGATCGGCGACACGACGCCCCTGGTACTGGCGGGCGACATGAACGTGCATCCGAACGATCCCGAGGTGATGCTGTTCACCGACGCCGGGCTGGTCGACGTGGTCGGTCTCACCGGCGACCCATGCCGGACCACGTCAGCGGAGCCGACTTCGTCCTGTGACCGTCCCGACTGGGTGTTCGTCACCCCCAACATCGGGGTCGACGCTGTTCGTATCGGTTCCGCCGGCGCCTCGGATCATCTCGCCATCCACGTTGCGCTTCGCCCGGACGACTGACGCCGCACCAGAGCGAGGCCGGCTCGGGCGTGCGACGTCCACAGGGTGCGGGCGGACGACGCTCTCTGCGCAACGACGCGTCGCCACGAGTCGATAACCAGCACTCACCTTCGCAACGCATGCTCTGCGACGAAACAGGGAGCCATGAATACCCTTCAGTTGGTGATGCTCCGCGCGACGGTCGCCGTACATGTGAGCTGTCACAGCTACCCACCACGACGTGGGATAGCGTCGAGCCGAGCGGCCGCCGCGGTCGCTGAGAGACCTTGACCGAAGCAACAGCCCAAAGCCGGCTCGACCAGCTGCTCGAGCGCTTGCTCATTGCGGCTGAAGCCGCCCTCGCGACCGGTGAGTTCGACGCAGCGCGCCACGGCGAAGAGGTCCGTGCCGTCGATGCGGAGAACGAGCGCGCCGCCCAAGTCCTCCAGCGAGCGCGGGCCCAACATCGGGCGGAAACGCAATGCTTGCTTGGGCTTCCGCTAATCGGCGGTTCGCATCGTTCCGTGGCACTTCTCGCCGGCGCCAGCTCCACCACAGCGGCCAAAGCGTTCACCGACTCCGGCATCCTCGAGGGACCGCTGCGGCTTATCGGCAGCTGTGACGCGTTCGACGGCGATAGCGCGCAGACTTGGTGATCGGGCGGCACTGTGAGGGGCCGTAGGATCGGCCGATGTTGGTCGGGATCCTCTCGTTGGCCGCAGCGGCAGCTTTGTTGTGGGTGGGGGCGGAGGTGTTTGTGGAGCATGCGGCTGCAGCGGGTCGACGTCTTGGTGTGACGGGTTTGGCGGTGGGGTTGCTGCTGGCGGGGGCGGAGCCCGAGGAGTTGATCACGGCGATGACCGCAGCGTTGCGGGGTCGAGGTGGCATCGCTGCCGGTGATGCGATCGGGGCCAATGTCACCATGCTGACGCTGGTGTTGGGGTTGGCGGCACTGCTCGGACCGCTCCCGGTGGGAGCTCGGGTGCGGCGCTACCTGATGGGGGCGGCGGCGCTCGGCGCTGTTGCCGCGTTGCTGCTGCCGGGAGGGATCGGCCGGGCTGGCGGTCTGTTGCTGGTGGTGGTGTATGCGGCTGCGGTAGCGGCGGTGTGGATTCGGGAGCGGAAGCCGCCGGCGATCGGTGAGCTCGCTGAACTCGAAGCGGAGGGCCACGTGGCCGGTGGCGGCGAGGGGTGGATCGGGCTGTTGTTGGTGGTGGCCGGGATTGGGATCATGGCGGCGGGCGGCTGGTTGGCGGTGATCGGCGCAGAACGGCTGGTCGAGGTGTTGGCGGTGACCGATTCGGTGGTGGGGTTGAGCTTGGTGGCGTTGGCGACGACCGCTGAACTGTTCGCGTTGGCGGTGTCGGCGCATCGGCATCGCGTGAGCGAGCTGGCGGTGGCGGGAGTGGTGGGCTCTGTGGGATACAACGCCACCGTGACCCTGGGAGGCGCGGCGCTGGTCCGTCCCATCGCCACCGTCGGAGTGGTCCCCGCTGGATGGTTGGCGGCTGGGCTACCGCTCCTCGTCCTGGGGTTGGGCGGGCGATCCGGTGAGGTCCACCGTTGGGGGGCACCTGTCCTGCTCACCGTCTACATCGTCTATGTAGTCGTGCTGTACACCTAAGCACCCCACGTCCCGCACGAACCGAGACGCCACAAATCTCCCACCTGGAACGAGCGCACAGGGGAGCCGCTCGATGCGGTTCGGCGATGCGGGCGACATCTTTCGTAAGCGCTTGTGGGGCACGCGACCGAGGTTCGGTCGGCTTCGATTCTTTGTGTCGCTAGTTCGGTCGTGTCGATTCGACGACGGTTTGCCACATGGCCGCCGCCCCGGCGGCGACGTCTGCGACGGTGACGATTTTGCCTTCGAGGTGGTTGGCAGCGACCCAGTTGTCGGCGTCGTCGCGGTTGGCGAAGAAGTTGACCCTTGGGCACCAGTCTTGGCGGACGTTGTCGCTGCCGTATCCGTCGAGGATGAACAGTGACGTGTCGCCGGCCGGCGTACCGTTCTCGACGGTGATCTCGATAGCGGCTCCGCTATGCGGGTCGGTGGAGTGGATCGTGCCGGTGGCGTGGAGCGCGCCGAGGATGCCGACGGCGTCGAGGGCGCACCAGGTCCATCGGGTTTCACCCTCGATGTCGATCTGATGCGGGGTGGGGGTGATGGTGAGCCCGGTGATGCCGAGGAGGCGTCCTTGGTCGTCGACCTCGATCCTTCCACGCAGGGCTGGCGATTCGATGATCTCTTCGATCCGACCCTTTTCGATGCCGGAGCGTTCTGCCCACTGCTCCTTCGTCACCGGTTTGCCGGCTTCGAGCAGCAGGTGGAATCCGGCGGAGCGCAGGGTCGCGACTTCACCCGGGGTGTCGATGATGGGGAGCTGCCAGTCGGATCGGGCGCCCTGGGATTCAGGAGTGGTCACGTGGGGGTGCCCTTGCTGCGAGTAGTCGAATCCATACCAGGTAGGCGGGTCCGTTCCTCGCCTTCTGCATGGATCCCTGGTGTGGACGAGGATCCGTTCATGATCGACCCGGTACCAACCGGCACCACGTGTGGATCGCTGGTGGGGGTGATGGTGGCGGAGCGCCTTATCCGGGGCTGCTCGGCGAGGAGCCGGAATGCGTTCTGCTCCGTCCAGTTGTCCATGGCAGTACTCATCGAGATTCTTCGATGAGTCGCAACCATCGATGTTTATCGATTAATCCCACCGACGGTGATCGTTCGGGAGCCGCGGGGGCGATGGAGCTACTACAGATCAGACCGGATCGAATCGGCGGGAACGCAGCGGCGCTCGCTCGATTGCGGCAGCGTTGGCGCGGTCATTTGAGCTTGACCTTCGACCGCCTTCAAACCGTAGCGTGCGATCACGGAGACGCGTTTTCGTGAGGTGAGCATGGATGAAGAGACGTTGCGGCGCCGGGCGCGAGCTCGTTTCGGTGCGATGGTGCTGGGGCTGGCGATCGTCGCCATCGCCGGGTATGCCGGTTTCGTTGCCTTTGTCGAGACCAACCCGGGGGTGAGTGCCGGTGCGATGGCGCTGGCGGCGGCGACGGGGTTCGCCGCTTTCTTCTCTCCATGTTCGTTTCCGCTCTTGTTGACCTTCCTGACCCGGAGGTCGGGCGAGTCGGCCGGCGCCGCCGTGGCAAGCGCGTTGCGGGTCGGTGCCGGCGCCGCCGCGCTCCTCGGGGTGTTTGCGATCGGGATCGCTGCTGGTGGCGTCGCTATCGGTCGCATAGTCGAGTTCGATTCGACCACGGGGAGAGTCTTCCGCCTGTCGGTCGGAATCCTGCTGATCGCCTTCGGGCTGCGCCAGGCACAGCTCCTGGGAGTTCGGATGCGATGGATCGACCGGGTCGCCGCAACCGCGGGGCGCACCCTGGATCCGAGCGGAATGTCCAACCCGGCCGAGGCGGACTTCGCCTATGGGTTCGGATACCTGCTCGTCGGGTTTGGGTGAACGGGACCGTTGCTGGCCGGTCTGGCCGCCCAAACCCTCGTTGTTGGTCCTGCGCAGGCGATCATCGCATTCGCGATTGCGGCTGTGGTGTTCGTGGCGCTCCTCGTCGCCGCTTCGGTCGCGGTGTCGACGATCAGCCGCGAAGCGTTGCGCCCGCTCCGTATGACGGGACCGGCGGTGCGGCGGGCGAGCGGATACCTGTTGATCGTCGTTGGGATCTGGTTCATCGTGCTCGCCTTCCTGCCCAACCCGATCCTGACCCCTTGACCTTCAAGTTGCTTCAAGCTCTATCGTTTCGCGCAGAAGCACCCATCCTTGAGAAGTATCTCGTTGGGGCGTGGCCAGCCGGTGATCGGTTGGCGCTGCTCAATCTGATCAGTGATCTCACCTCGCGGCTGTACGGCGGCTATCAGACCGTCCTTGCGATCCACGCCGAGGGCTCGATCGAAGCCGAGAAGATGGCAATGTTCCGAGCGTACGACGGTACCGCGGTCGTACGATACGCGAGGCATCTCGCCGGCCTGGCATGAGCGGTCTATCGTCACGGCTCGTCGGTTCTCGTGCACTCGTGGTCGACCGCCGCGTCCACCTGCACGATGAGGCGGAGCAGGTCCGCAGCGCGCTCACCTAATCCGATGTTCGGAACCCGAGGGAGCACCTCACCACGAGGCGCGATCTGTCGTTCGTAGACGTTCTGAGAATCATTCTCGGTCCGCATCTGGCCTGCGCGATTGACGAGAAACAAGGCAAGACGTTGACAGACGACGACAGCGAGAAACACCTACCAGCAAGGAGAAAACCCCGGATTCGCATGGCGGACAAGAACCCCTGATTCGCGCTGGCAGTCAAGGGGCCGCGGGTTCGAATCCCCTCAGCTCCACCACCCGGGATCCCTTGCGCGGCAGGGGACCCCTTTCGCTTGGTCTTCGCGGTCTTGAAGCGGTTGCCGAGATCCAGATGCGGACGGCTCTCATAAGGGAGATGGACAGGCGCCTCTGGATCGCTCAATCAGCGACGGTCTCCTGAGCAAGTTTGCGACCATCACGACGGCACGTGGGCAGAGAACTTCACACTTCTGTCCCAACGCTTTGCTTGATTCTCCCGAACGGATGAAGCGCTCTGGGCTCGGTGACAGCCAATCAGGCATCGATATGAGCGGGTCTCACGGGCCGCGTGCAGCGTCCGCTCGGCCAGCTCGTCGGCTTCCTTGCAGGGCCAGAGTGCAAGCAGCGCGTCCCCGGCGAACTTGATCACATCGCCGCAGTAGTCGGCGACGATTCCGATCAACCGGCCGAAATAGCCGTTGAGTAGCTGGGACAGCTCTCCGACTCCGGCGGCGTCCGGTCCGGCGATCTGTCTGGCGAGCTCGGAGGAACCGGAGACATCGGCAAACATGAGGGCGGCCGGGAACGACCGCGGTGCCCGCGTGTGTTCCCACATTGCGCCGGGTGTGAGTCGTCATTCGACGAGCCGCAGCGTGCCGGGGAGGTCCATGCGGCGCATCCGACGGGCGGTGAAGAGGGGCGCGACCGCTACGGCGACGATTCCGAGGACGGCGACCGTGATCGCGGTTGAGACCCGGAGGGTCACCTCGATGCCGACGTCGGGGAGCGTCGAGGAGAACAGCGCCCTGTTCATCCATTCGAGTACTGCGAGGCCGCCGACGACGCCAAGTGCCGTCGCTACCACGCCGATGATCGAGCTCTCCGTGACCGCCATCGCGAGGGCCGTGCGTATCCGCACCCCGAAGGCGAACATCGTGGCATGCTCACGCGAGCGAGCATCGAGGTTGATGCTTGCCGTCAGGAACGCGATCAGCATCGTGAGCAGCACGACTGGGATCACGAACATGCCGATGATGCTCGTGAACTCACCGAGCTGGTCGCGGATGTTTTGGGTCGTCGTCGATACGTCTTGGACCGAGGCTACGTTCGGGATGGCGAACAGCTCGCGCTGCACGTCGATTTCCGCCACCGTCGGCTCCGGAAGCACTTGCACCATGTTGGTGATCCCATCGAGTCCCATGATGTCGGCATGGCTCTTGTCGAGGTAGGTGAAGTTACGGATCGGGTACGGGTGGATCCCCATGACGGGGAACTCGGTGTCGACGTAGGCGAAGCTCGCAAGTCCGGTTCGCTGTGGGTGGCGGAGCACGACTGTGTCCCCGACGGCGACGCCGAGATCTGTGGCTGCCTCTGCGGCGAGGATGAGGCCGGGTTCGGGTGATAGCGCTCCGTCGATGAGCGTCGGGTGCCACAAGCCGTCTTCGAGGTCGATCAGCTCGAGGATCACCGGAAAGGACACGTCCCCGGACGAGAGTTCGCCGCCGAGCCGCAGCGCCGGCTCCGCCTGCACGACCGAGTCCGCCTCGGCGATGACCGCCACCTCGGGTGCGGTTGCTGGGGCGAAGTTGGCGAGGCTGACAATCATCCGATCGGGAACATCGCCGATCGCCTCATCCTCGGCAGTGTCCACGGTCCCGAAGATCGAGTCGATCAGACCGAGGAATGCGACGAGCACGGTGATGGCTAGTGCCACCGCCACCACGGTGAATCCCGACCGCCATGGTGAACGACGCAGGTTGTGCAGTGGCATCCTCGTGAACGTGCTGCCGTGGACGTGGACTTTGCGGAATCGGCGTCCTGAGGGCACCGCCTTGTGATAGATGGGGCGGATCGCGTCGATCGGTCTCACGCGGACCGCCTGCCACACGGGGATGGACGTAGCGAGGAAGGGCACGAGGAAACCCACAGCCGCCACCCAGGCGAAGAGGCCCGTTTGGAATGATGTGTCCCAGATTGGCAGCGGGATGAACGACTCGAGCAGGTCCTGCATGGCCCGGCCGATGAGCAGGCCTACGCCGATGCCGAACACCACGCCGAGAAGCGCGATCTGACCACTGACGAGCAGCGGGCGGACGGCGATCCTCGGTGTGTTGACGCCGAGAGCCATGGCGACGCCTATCTCACGGCGCTGCTGCTGGGTGAGACGGTGGATCATGATGTATGCCGCGATCACGGCTCCGGAGAACAGCAACAGCGCCAGAGCGTTGAACATCCGCTGGTCGTTCTCCACATCGTTGGTTAGCGACCGGTAGGCGGTGTTGTCGTCGCGGGTGCTGACGTCGACTCCGATGCCAGTCGCTGCCATCGCGGCTTCGACCTCGTCGACGACCACTGAACGGTCGGCGCCGTCCGCGAGGGTGATGACGAGGTCGTTCACTGCGGCCCCGACGCCTGCAATCTCCTGGGCCGTCTTCAGCGTCGTGTGCACCCCGGCGAAGCTCGCTTCCGAAAGGAAGATCTCGCCCTCGGGAGAGACGGCGAAGTATTCGGGTGTGGTCGCCTGCCCGACGTACTCCACGGTCCGGCCGCCGGCCAACTCGACCGTGCCGGTGTCGGGCAGTGCGTAGAACTGGGCGAAGAGCCGGTCGAGCATCACGGTCTCCGATCCGGAGTCGCCCTCATCGAGGAGACGTCCGGTGAACGCGTGGTAGCCATTCACCGACGGTCCACCGCCGGCGAAGGACGTGCCGGTGATCTCGCCGCGGACCAGGATCTCACCGTCGGGCCCGGTCGTTCCGACTTGGGTCGGCAGCACGAGCCGTTCCTGGGAAGCGTCGATCCAAGCGGCATGGTCGATCGTGGAGAGCACGCCCGCGAGGCTTCCCTCGTCTGCCAACGCTCCTGTGGCGAGCTTCACACGGATGTCGTACATCGCGAGCGCCTGGTAGCTGGCGTCGTATGAGGCGCGGCGCCAATTGGCATTACTGCTCAGTCCGGCGTACGCACCGGTGCCGATGGCGATGACTAGAGCGATGGCGAGGACTTTGGCCCAGTTGGCGCGCAAGTCACGCCACGACCAGCGCAGCATCACCGTGAGGTTCCTCATGTTGCCTCCTACCAGTGGAGGTCGATGACGTCGGCCTTTCCGTCCTTGGGCGGGCCGTCGCCGACGATCTGTCCGCTGCTCAATTCGACGACGCGGTCGGCGATGCGGGAGATCTCGCGGTTGTGGGTGACGACGAGCACGGCCCGGCCGTCTGCTGCCTGTTGCTGGAGTAGATCGAGAATCTGGACTCCCGTGCGGAAGTCGAGTTCGCCGGTTGGCTCGTCGGCGAGCATGATCGGGTTGCCGGTGGCGAGCGCGCGTGCGATCGCAACGCGCTGTTGTTCGCCACCGGACAGCTCATGCGGGAAACGGTCGAGCTTGTCACCGAGGCCGACGCTTTCGAGCACTGCGACCGGATCGCGGTCGGAGCCGGCGGCATCGGTGCCAAACTGGACGTTCTCCTGAGCAGTCAATCCAGGGAACAGGTTGAACGCCTGGAAGATGAAGCTCACCGAGGACCGACGGAAGTCGAACAGCTCACGACGCGATGCCATCGAGATGTCCGTTCCGTTGACGCGAACCACGCCTCTGGTGGCAGTGTCGAGTGCGCCGACGATGTTCAGCAGCGTCGTCTTGCCGCTGCCCGATGGGCCGAGCACGACAACGAACTCACCGGGAGCAACAAAGAGCTCGACATCCTGGAGGGCAGCCACGCTCACCGGGCCGGTGCCGTAGCGCTTGGTGACATCCTTCAGTTCGATAACCATGGAGCAATCACCCTCCCGTATCAGTACTGGTCAGCCGCCCCGCCCGCTGGTCGGCGAGAAAACGCTCGTGGAGCTTGGGGAACTCATGGGCGTACCAGTGGTAGACATCGTGGACTTCCTGAAGATGAGGAGTGGCGTGCTCGCGGTCCCGGAAGGCGTCCAGCGCCTCACTGAGCAGGTCCTCGACGGCGACCAGCCGCTCGAGTCGCATCCGGAGGATATTTGCGATGGCGCCGCGCCGTGGAGCGAAGAAGTCACGTCGCTCGCCACGCACGTTGACGCGCTCGATGAGGCCAAGCTGGAGAAGTGATCTCGTCGCGCCGCTAATGGCGCCGGCGCTGGCACCCAGCGCTTGCTGCAGGTCCGAGGCCGACAAGCAGGGCTTGTCCACCACGAGAAGCATGGCCCACACCCGCCCGGCCATCCGCGCCAGGCCCCCACTCTCGAAGAACTGGCCCATGTCCTCGGCAAATTGCAGCTCCAGCCTGGTCACGTCGTTCGGCATAAGCCTCTCCTCGTGTTTGATAGTCTCATTACATTCAGTAGATACTGAACACAATAGAATTACCAGGGCCGTAGGTCCCTTCCAGCATCCGCGGGGGCCGACGTTGACTTCCGACACGCAGTGGTACCCATTGGTGACCGGCTTCGTGACCAAAGTCACTGACCAGTCATGTGTGGGTGCAGCCCTCACCATGCAGGTTGCGCCGCCCACAACGGATACATGCGCTACCCGCCCAATGTGGCGGACCGCGGAGACGGTTCCTTGAGGAAGCGTTTTGACGCTCCTCTTGAAAAGCATCGCGGGGTCGGCGCGATCTACAGGGTCCGGCTCATGCGAATGTGCCGAACTGCTTCGTACCGACCCACATCGCGAAGCGACTGTCGTCGCGTGTTCGTTTCGATACGCTGGTGGGTGGAGGAGGAGAGCTTGAGCTCGTGGAAACGACTGCCGGGGGATCGATCGACACCGCTGGACGGGACCGTTTTCGCGAACTCCAGAAGTGTCTGTGGGAGGGCGCCGATCAACTGAAGCAAGGGCTAG
>CAZCBO010000035.1:0-16609 GCA_964496825.1 uncultured Acidimicrobiaceae bacterium | reverse complement strand
TCATCCACACCCGATCCGGCAACGCCAAGTACCTCTACGAGATCAGCCACGGGCATCCGTTGTGGATGAATCCCCGGGATGCCGACGCCCTCGGCTTCGAGACCGGGCAAATGGTGAGGATCACCACCGACATCGGCTGGTTCGTGATGCGCGCGTGGCGCACCGAAGGGATCCGGCCGGGCGTCGTTGCGGCCTCGCACCATCTCGGACGGTGGCGTCAGGACGATGAGCAGGGCAACGAGCGGTGGTCCTCGGCGCTGGTCGACATACAGCGGTTGGAGGACGGGCGCTGGCGCCTCAGACAGCGCAAGGGCATCGAGCCCTTCGAGTCCGACGATCCCGACTCGAGCCGGATCTGGTGGAGGGATCCGGGGGTCAACCAGAACCTGGCCTTCGGGGTGCATCCCGATCCGATCTCCGGTGTCCATGCCTGGCATCAGCGCGTGAGGTTGACCCACGCGGAAGCGGGGGACCGCTACGGCGACGTCGTCGTCGACCCCGCCAGGAGCAGCGCGGTCTTCGAAGAGTGGTTGGCGAAGACGAAGCCGGGCCCCGGCCCCGATGGCACGCGGCGACCGCTGTGGTTCGATCGGCCCGTCAAGCCGACCCCCGATGCCTATCGCTTCTGAGGCCGGTTCGTCTCCCTAATGAGGCAGCGGCTCCGACGGCGGCGAGACCGGCTCCCACCGACGTTCGACCTCGGCGGCCTCCGCCCTGGACGCGGCCCACTCGGCGATGAGCGCCCACGCGAGCAGTACGGTCGCATAGACGACCATGAGGGCGACGAAGCGCTCGCTGTCGCGTGCAAACGCCACGATCGCGATGAAGACGCCCACGGCGACCGCCATGCCGATGTCAACCCACAGAAGTCCTCTCCGTGTCACCGCGGTTCACCTCCCGGCTCGTTCGCTCTTCGGACACCTTCCCATGGGTGCTCGGTCGCCAACAGGGGAGAAGGTCCCGGCGCGAGCCGATTCGATCGAATCATTGACTCCGTTTGGCTCCCGCGTACCATGCACGCCCGATGCCAGCCCACTCCGGACCGACGATCGCTTTCTTCGCGCTCCTCGTCCTCGCCGGTGGGATGAAGCTGGTTCGGCCCGATCTGACCTCGGGTGCGCTTCGAGCTGCCGGCCTCCCGCACTCGCCGATCCTGGTGCGCGGTCTGGGCACCGCCGAGGTAGTAGTCGGAGTGAGCGGGATCGTTCTCGGTGCGTCGGTTCCTGCGCTGCTGGCCGTCGCCCTGTATGCGGGGTTCGCCTGGTTCGTCATCCATGCGCTGCGTCACCGGCTGCCGATCTCGAGCTGCGGCTGCTTCGGGGCGGCCGACACGCCACCGAGCATCAACCACGTTGTGGTCAACCTCGGCGCGGTCGTCGTCCTGGCCATCGCGGCGCTGAGGCCGATCGGGCCCTGGGGGAGCATCGACGAACTCGGTGTCGGTCTGGGGATCGCGTTCGTGCTCTTCACGGCTGGAACCGTCGTCATCCTCTACGGGATCCTGGCGGTGCTGCCCCTCGTCCGGCCACGGTCCCACGAATCGGCCTTCTCGACAGGCTCCGGCCCGCCGTCGTGACCCGAACCTTCGTCAAGAGGGCCAGTCGTCTGGTCGATCGCCCGGTGAGCCGGCGGAGCTTCCTGAGCAAGATGACGATGGGCGCCACCGCGCTGAGCGTCGCTCCGTTCAAGTTCCTGTTCCAGCAGGGGACCGCGTACGCCGTCATCTGCTCGTGTTCGGGCCAGCAGTGCGGCTGCGGGGATCTGTGCTGTGACGGCTACACCGACTTCTGTTGCGCTCTATACGAAGACAATGTCTGTCCAACGGGGACCATCCCCGCCGGCTGGTGGAAGGCCGACGGTTCCGGGATCTGCGACGACACCGGGGGCCCACAGCCCCGGTACTACCTCGACTGCAACATGACCGATTGCGGTACCTGCGCCTGCGGCAAGGGCGGCATCTGTGGGGGGGCCTGCCAGAATCCGGTCGAGTTCGTTTGCGGCTGCGGTCTCGACCGGTGCGATCACCGCAAGACTTCCTGCGTCGAGTTTCGCTACGGCCAGTGCAACCAGGACGTCACCTGCGTGGGACCGATCGTGTGCCGCGTCGTCACCTGTACGGCTCCCTGGGTCTGGGACGACAGCTGCACCAGGACCTCGGCGACCGACAACAACACGCGATTCCACAATGCGCCGTGTCTCGAGCAGCCACCCGCCCTCCCGAGCGGGATTCCGGTCGTCGGCGACTGGACCGGGAGCGGCAAGGACATGCCGGGGGTCTTCCGGGACGGGCGCTGGTACCTGAAGCGCGCCGACGGTGGCCCCAACATCGTCTTCGACTTCGGCAACCCGGGCGATCGACCCGTCGTGGGTGACTGGACGGGGGACGGGGTCGACACTCCGGGCGTGGTCCGCGACGGCCTGTGGTTCCTCCGCAACTCGAATACCACCGGGGTCGCCGACCACGTCTTCTGGTACGGCAACCCCGGCGATGAGCCGTTCGCAGGCGATTGGAACGGCAACGGGATCGACACGCCCGGCCAGTATCGGCGTTCGGACGGACGCGTCTACCTCCGGCTGACCAACACGCAGGGCGTCGCCGACATCTGGTTCTACTTCGGCAACCCGGGGGATGGCCCGGTGATCGGCGACGCCAACGGTGATGGAAAGGACACCGTGTCGCTCTACCGCCCGAGCGAGCAGCGCTTCTACATCATCAACCGGCTCGGGTCGAACGGCGGGGGCCTCGGGGCAGCCGACTTCTGGGTCCACTACGGCGACCGCGGCGACGTGCCCGTCATGGGGGACTATGACGGCGACGGCACCGACACGCTCGGCGTCTACCGAGGCGGTGCGTGGTACCTGCGCAACTCCAACAGCGCAGGGCCCCATGATATTTTCTTTCCGTGATGACGGCGGTTCTGGTCATCGAGGGCCTGGCGATCGTGCTCCTCACGGTCCTGGTGATCGGCCTGCTGCGCAGCAATGCCGAGATCATGCGGGCACTCCACGACCTCGGGGTTCGCGACGTCGCCGCCACCGCACCAGCGTCGGGGAGCTTCCAGCCGCGTCCGCGAACGGTCGACGGCGGTGCGAGCGATCTGTCAGGGGAGTCACTGGACGGGTCGGCGGTCCACGTCGGCGTCACGGGCACGAAGCACTCGACGATGCTGGCGTTCCTCTCCACCGGGTGCTCGGCGTGTGGTGCGCTGTGGCAGGGGCTCGCCGACCGCGATGTCCTCGGAGACCTGTCGGATGTCCGCCTCGTGGTGGTCACCAAGGGCCGGGACGAGGAGAGCCCGTCCCGTCTCCGCGAGCTGGCGCCGCCCGGAATCACCCTCGTCCAATCAACCGAGGCCTGGGAGTCCTACGGCGTGCCGGTCACTCCGTACTTCGTGCTCGTCGAGGGTTCGACGGGTGAGGTGGTCGGCTCGGGCTCGGCCGGATCGTGGGGACAGGTGACCTCGCTGCTCGGCCAGGCGCTGGCGGACGGACGGACGGGGCGGGACGATGAGTTCGCCGCCGACGCCGCCTTGCGGGCGGCGGGGATCGGACCCGGTCATCCCAGCCTCTATCCGGAGGCCCCGCCCGGAGGGGACGAGCGCTGATGCCGTCGGCTGCCGTGGCCGGGGCGGCGATCCTGGTGGCCGCTGCCGCCGGCTGGCGATCGACATGGTCGCCGTGAGGGGAGTCGATGCTGTCCAGCATCAACCCGCTTGGAGAGCGGGCACGGCGCCAGGGGTTCTGGGTCACGGTGAGCTGGTACGTGCTCGGATCCTTGATGGGGGGCATCGCCCTTGGATCGATCAGCGGTCTGGTCGGCTCCGTGTTGCCAACGGGGACCTGGCGTGCGGTCGCCGCCGTCGCCGTGTGCCTGATCGGCGCCGGTCTCGACCTCGCCGGCCGGCGACCGCCCTCGGTCCATCGCCAGGTCGACGAGAACTGGCTCTCCAAGTACCGCGGATGGGTCTACGGCTGGGCCTTCGGCTTCCAACTCGGCCTCGGGGTGGTGACGATCGTCACCACGGCGTCGGTGTATACGACGATCGCCCTGGCGATCCTGTCGGGATCTGTGGTGCTGGGAGCCGTCGTTGGGGGAGTCTTTGGTCTGGCCAGGGCGATGGCGATCTTCCTCGTTGCCCGAGCCCACGACCCGGATACCCTCCGCCGCGTGATGCGCCGGCTCCAGGATCGACTCGCCGCGGCGCGCACGCTGGTCATCGGGGCCCAGGCCGCCGCGGCGTTGACCATCGTCGCCTTCGCCGTCCGCTGAGAACGTGGATCTGACCGCTCACGGCATCGAGGTCGACGTCCCACAGGGCTGGGACGGCGAGATCTACCGGCGGTCTCGTGGCCTCGCACCGCTGTCGGCACCCCCGGAGGAGGTGAAGCCGGTGCTGCACCTGGCCAACTTCCCGCTGGGTTCCGATCGCGGCGACTTCGGGTCGGGTGCCGTCGAGGTCATGGGGCCCGACGACCTCCTGATCGTGCTCTTCGAGTACGGATCCGATGCGGTGGGCACGACGCTGTTCCGATCCCAGGGCATCCCGAAGGTCGCTCCGGACGACTTCGCTCCCAACACGATGCAGCGACCGCTTCCCGGCCAGTCCGGGGCCCAGTACTTCTTCACCGAAGCCGGCCGAGCGTTCTGCCTCTACGTCGTGCTCGGTTCCCACGCCCGCCGGCGCCAGCTGGTCCCCGAGGTCAACTTGGTGCTGGGCACGCTCGAGCTCGACCCCAACTGAGGCGTATCGTGATCGGCGGTTCATCCGTTTACGTCAGTGAAGCGGCTGCGTTTCGGGGCTATCGCCGGTTGGCGGGAGAGAGGGGAAGACATGGGAAGGCGTCTTCTTGTTGTTTTCGTTGCGGCTTTCGTATTCGGCTTGCTAATGGTCGCCTCGGTCCTGGCTGCACCCGGAGCACCCGGTGAGCCTTCCCCCGGTGTCGGACGGCCGCCCTTCCTCGAGGAGGGAGCCGACCTGCCGCAGGGCATCGAGCAGCAGAGTGAACTCCCGCCTGGCCTGGACAAGAAGAGCGACGAGTTCATCCCACCGGGTCAAGACGGTGCGTTCGTACCGCCGGGCCAGGCCAAGGGAGAGGACTGGCTGCCACCCGGGATCGACGAGAAGGCCGACGAATGGCTGCCGCCCGGTCTCGACCGGCTTGGCAAGACGCCCCCCGGCTGGGTGATCGCCATCGTGTAGGCGTCGTCCTCGTCGCTGCAGCGATCCTGGCGGCGTGGCTGTACCTGCGGAAACCAGGCGAGCCCGAGCCCATCGAGGCCGAAGCACTGCCCGAGCACCTCCAAGTCTGAGGCCGGGATTCTCGGATCGGGTTCTCGTGCGTTTCAGAAGCCCAGCCAGTAGGCGACCTCTTCTGCGTAGCGCAACGAGTCGGGACAGAGGAGTCGCGGGGCTGCCGCAAAGACGGCCGCAAAGGTCGGCACGTCGCCGGGAGGAAACTCGGCCAGGGATTCGTTCCACACGACCCGGATCGCAAACGCCGGCGATCGTTGTTGAGCCTGGAGTCGTTCCAGGTGGAAGCAGATCTCGTCCGCGGTGCCCAGGATGAGGATTCGGTCGGGACGAACAAAGCCCGTCTCGATCAGGCTGGTCACCAGCTCATCCCGTGCCCGTGAGCTCCCGTACTCCGGGAGACCTTCGGCGGTGGTGGACGTCTGATCCGCAAGGGTCGTCGAGTCGGGCTCATCGCTCACACTCGACGCCGCCCCGGTCGCCGGGTCGAGACTCGCCGTTGCCCGCCCGATGACGAACCCGATGACCAGCACCGCGATGCCGGCCGCGACCGCGCCGCCGATGATGATCCAGCGATTGGTATCGGTCATGGCGCAGCAGCCTATCGGGCACCCACCGGTTGGCTGTGCGGTGAGCCTTTCGCCCCTTGCGGAGTCACCGAAGAAGGACGAAGGTCGTCGATGGGCTTCCTGCGCGAGGATCGAGGGTGACAGGGAGGCAGCATGGTGAAGTTCCTGCTCTGGCTGATCTTGCTGGTGATCTCGTGGCCGCTGGCGCTGCTTGCGCTCATCCTCTACCCGATCGTGTGGCTGATCAGCCTTCCGTTCCGCCTGGTCGGCATCTCGGTCGAAGCGATCTTCGATGTCATCGGGGCGATCATCAGGCTTCCCGCCAGGGCACTGCGCGGTCCCGGGACGGCGTGAGCCACCCCGCGGGTCGACCCTCGCCGACCGCCGGTGCGGTGAACCGCACAGCGTTCCTCTGACGTATTGGTCGGCATGAGCGACTCGACACCGGTGTTCCGCGTGCTGATAGCCGTCGCCGTCCTCGCTGCCGGCTGCGGGGGTTCGACGAGCGACCAGGAATCCCCATCCACCACCCAGGCGGCGACGACCACGACCGAGCAGAGCACGGAAACCTCGGCGGCCGATGCGTCGAACGGGGCGACCATCACCATCTCCGGGTTCAGCTTCGGAGCGCCGATCACGATCCAGGCCGGTGAGACGGTAACGGTCACCAACGACGACAGCGTCACCCATACCTGGACGTCGCGTGACGGTGAGTTCAGCTCGGGCAGTCTCAACGTCGGGGAGTCGTTTCAGTTCACGTTCGAGACTCCCGGCGTGTACGAGTTCTTCTGCTCGATCCATCCGGCGATGACAGGATCGTTGACGGTCGAAGGCTGAACCGATCGTCCGTCCATCGGCGTATACCAGGTGGAGTCGGGCTGAGGAGAGGAGCTCCCGTCATGAAGGGTTTGAGCATTGGTATTGTCGTGATCGCCGTTGTCCTCGCCGCTTGCAGTGACACCGAGGACACAACAACGACCACGGCTCCGGCCGAGGAGACGACAACCGTGGCACCCGAAGCCGAGGCTCCGGCGACGGCGCCGGCGGATATCGTGTTCGAAGCCCAGGAGTCCGATGGCTCCTCGATCGTTGTCGCCTCGGTGACCCTCCCCGCTGCCGGGTTCATCGCCGTCCATAGCAATGCCGACGGCGGCCCGGGAGCCATCATCGGCCACTCGGATCTGCTCCAGGCGGGTACGACCACCGACGTCGTCGTCGTCCTCGACACTCCGCTCGCGGCAACGGATCTGCTGTTTCCGATGGTCCACATCGACATCGATGGGGACGGGGTCTACACCTTCGAGCCGCCGGACAATGCGGTCGACACCCCAGGGGCAACCGCAGGTGGAGACATCGCCGTTGTCGGTGCCGAGGTCACGGTCGGCGGTTGATGCCGCAGCGTCACCCGCTGCCGTTCGATCGCGCGGCTGGCACACTGGCTCCGACGTGACCGACACACGACCGCCCGGGCCGAATGAGGGTCACGACGACGCCGACTTGCTGACCGAGCGCCTCATGACCGAACATGCCACCGCGCTCTACGACTGGACGATCCGTCGCGTCGCCGACCGGCGCGATGCCGAGGAGATCGTCGCGGAGACCCTCGTCCGGGCCTGGCGACACTACGACCAGTTCGATCCGCAACGAGGTAGCGAACGGGCCTGGCTGTTCGGCATCGCCCGCAACACCGCCAGCGACTGGTACCGGCGCTCGCGACGCCATCTCCACATCGTCGGCGACGACCTGGTCACCGACCTGGCCGACGAGGACGAGGCGGATCGCGTGGCGGACGCCAGCGTCGTCCACGACGCACTGGCCCGGCTGCCGGAGCACCATCGCACCGTCATCGTCGAGGGGTTCTTCTTTGGGCGAACCTCGACCCAGATCGCCGAGGTGCTCGGAATCCCGACCGGTACGGTCAAATCCCGCATGTACTACGGGATGAGGGCATTGCGGGCTGCGCTCGAAGAGCAAGGAGTACTGCGATGAGCGACCACGCCGACTACCGGGAGTGGGCGGCCGCCTATGTCCTCGGTGCCCTGGAGCCCGGTGAGGTGCGACGGTTCGAGGCTCACCTGGACGAGTGCGAGCTGTGCCGCCGCGACGTTGCCGAGTTTGCCCCGATCCCGGCGCTGCTCGCCCGTATCCAATCTCCCGAGCAGGCGGTCATGCCGGATGGAGTGACGAGACGGGCCCGCTCCAGAATCCGGGCGGAGCACGCTGCGCTGGTTCGGAGTCGACAACGGTGGCGCTGGGTCGCCGTATCGGCTGCGCTCGTCGCCGTTGCCGCGATCGTGACCCTCGCCGGCGCCGCGCTCAGCGGTTCCGATGCGCCGGAGGCCATGGCTATGGTCGTGGACGCGGAGGCTGTCCCGGCGCAGATCAGTGTGTCACCACGGGCATGGGGCAGCGCGATCGACCTGCGGCTAGAGGAACTGCCACCCCTCGACCTCTACGTCGCATGGGCCGTGGACCGTGATGGGACCTGGCAACAAGTGGCGGCGTGGGGTCCAACACCGGGCGGAAGAGCGGTGGTGTCGGCGTCGTCGTCCTTCACCACCGCCGAGCTCGCCGGCGTCGTCGTTACCTCGGGAGATCGGGCCACCACCTTGGTCACGGCCCACCCTGCCGACGGTTAGTCCCCGCCGTGGCAGTGCTCCTTGAGGCGGCGAGCCGCGGGCTGCGACGTCGACTAATCCTGTCCTTTTCCTCTGGGCGGCTCCGAATGGGTTGGAGACACTGGCGGGTGGCATCGTTCCCGTCACAAGGAGGATGAACCCATGTTCGATGCTGCGCTTCGGCTCAGGTATGAGCGACCGATCCCGGGACGTGAGGCGAAGGGGCTCGAGGTGTTTGCCGATGGGCTCACCCTGTTCGGCAAGCTCGCCGCCGACGGCCACTGCGCCGAGCCCGAGGTCTTCCACCTTCTCTTTGGTGGCGGTGAGACCATCGTCAAGACCGAGTCCGTGGAGAAGGCGGTCGAGATTCTCGAGATGGAGGAGGTGCGCCGCTTCATCGAAACCGCTCTGTACACCGCCGACGATTTCGACATCGAGATCATGGTCACCGGAGACAAGGTCATGGAGAACATGGCCACGTTCGGTGAGGTGGGCAGAGAGCTCGGCTACGTCTAGTCGCCCGCTATTTGGGGGCATCGTTCCAGCGATGCCCCCATTGCATGCCATCGGTGACGCTAGATCAGGGTATTTACGATTCGTTGGTGATCTCCATCCGCCGGTACGAACCCGCCGACTACGACGCGTGCCGTCATCGGTTGTGGGTCTACCTGACTCAGCATCATCGAGACATCTATGACGACCAGCACATCGGCGGTGATGATCCCGGTGCCGACTTCGACGAGCATCTCGAGTTGGTCGGGCCACAACGAATCTGGGTGGCAGAGATGGACGATCAGGTAGTGGGGCTGACCGGGCTCATCGTGACCGAGGAGTCCTCGGAAATCGAGCCGATCATCGTCGACCCTGACTTCCGTCGCCGAGGCGTGGCGAGCGCCCTCATCGATCACCTCAAGGAGGTCGTGAAGAGCGAGGGGTTGCCCGAGCTGACCGTACGACCCGTCGCTCGCAATGCCCTCATCCTCGACTTCCTGTCCAAGCGAGGGTTCAACACGCTGGGACTGGTAGAGCTGATCATCCGCCCCGAGGACTCGCCGAGGTGGGTGGAGGGTGCAGAGGTGTCGGGCGTGCGTTTCAGGGTGTGACCGGTCAGGCCGGGAAGGTGTCGTGGCGAGCCATGATCTCGATCATTCGATCGGGATCGATGGCAGTCTCCGCGGGAAAGGCTCGTGCGATCTCCTCGAGGTAGGCGTCGAAGCCGCCCGGGGTCGTGAATTGCACCATTCGACCATCGCGGCGAGTGGCGTTGGCGAAGGTGTGTGCCACCCCGGTCGGCACATAGACGAACCCGCCCGATTGCAGGTCGTGTCGTTCACCAGCGACGGTCAGAGCGAGCTCACCGTCGACGACATACCAGGCGTGGTTGGTCTTGTTGTGATAATGCGGCGGCGGCCCTTCGAATCCCGCCGGGACTGCGATCTCTTCGACACTCGAACGGTCGGCCGTGTCGGAACCCAGCGCCAGGAGCCGAACCGTTGACACCCCCACCGGGAGCGAACGACCTTCGCCCTGGTGCACCACCACCGTCTTCTGCTCCTCAACCATCCCGCCTCCTCGGCCTCGGCGCTGATCTCGCCCGAGAGGATCGCAGACACCTCCCTCACCCGCCGCCGTTGGGTCCGTGAAGGCGGCCCGTCGCACCGGTAGCCTCCTGGTGAGCGAGGAGACGGAGAGAATGAAGCGAGCGCGTGCCCTTCTCCTCGCGTGTGTGGTCGTGGCGGCGGCCTGTGCCTCGGACCGGCCGGGTGAGACGACCACGACCCTCGGTGTCGAGGAGCTGGAGGCGGTTCAGCTCGAGGAGGACACCGGTCTCATTCGAGCGCTGTGGAGTGCACGATCCGACGCCTGGGCGGAGGGCCCCGAGACCGGCCTCCAGTTCCTCGCCGATCACAACTATCCCGACATGGAATGCACCACGGGGGACTACGCCGACTACTACCAACACATCAGCCAAGAGGGCGGCTTCTACGAACAGATCGTCGTCCACGCCGACACCATCGAGCCTGATCCGGAGTGGGTGCGACCGGACACCGGCTTGGCTCCGACCGGGAGGGTCTACGCCCATCAGATCACCTACACGGACAACTCGGACAGCTCTCTCCGTGTCGTGCACACAGCGATCCTCGATGAAGCGGCGTACTTCTTCACTCCATGCCGCCAGTAGTGCTCGATGGACGGTCCGGTCCCGCATCACCCCCCGGCCTGCCTTCGCACGCGGTGGTCACGGGCTGACTGCTGAACCCCAGCCTTGTCAGAATCGACTCACCGAACCAGACCGCGCCCGAGGTGGAGGTCCGGGGTGTTCGTTCGACCGTCGTGTCCTCTCGTTGCGCCCCGTTTCCTTGCTGGCGTGACGATCGTGTGACCCGCGCGACGACGCTTCCCGATGCCCCACTTGGCGCACATGCCCCCAACGGAACGCGTCGGGTGGGTGGTGGACGTGCCTGGGGACGGTCAACCTGATTGGTGTTGTGGGTTGACCGTCCCCCCGGCTTGGCTTCCGTGGTCGGCTCAGGGGCTGGTTTGCACCGGCCACTCCGGTGATTCGTCCACGAAGCGTTGGGCGTACTCGAGAGCCTGTTCGGCGCTGTCGGGCATGGGGAGGCTCGAAAGTCCCTGGAAGACGATGCCCCAGAAGGCGTCCTCGTGGTTCACGTTGAGCCATTGCCGGAAGTCATCTTCAAACTGGAAGGACTCGTGCCAGCCGAGCGTGGGAATGTCGCCGGTGGCGATGATCTCGCCGTCGGCGACGACGAACTCGTAGGTTCCGACTCTGGTGAGGCCGGCGAGGTCGTGGAACGCATTGGTGTGGATGGCGTCGCAGGTGAAGCGATACCCCGTCGAGACCGGCTGACTCGCAAAGCTCAGTTCCCCTTCGCCAGCGTCGGCGAGTAGGGCCCAGTCCCCATACCCGTGGGAGACGCACTGGGTCACTTCGATGCGGTCATCGACACCATGGGCGGCGTTGACGTTGGCCAGTTCAGTTTGGCGGAGAGCGTCCCCGGCTTCGGGATTCACATAGGTTCGTTCCGCCTCGATGGCGTTCACCCACGCCTCGGCGTCTTCGGCGTTGTAGGCCACAAAGACAGTCTCGACCGCGTCGAACGCCTCTGCTGCTGCCGGATCGCCCTCGATCCCGGCCACCGGGATCGCATCATCCGAATCGAAGAGCTGCAGCGCTCCCACGGCGAGCGCGGCGATCACCAACACTGCGGCGAACGCGCCAGCGGCGATGAGCCGCCCTCGCGTGGGCTTGGTGTCGGGCTGGGTCGCTGGTTTGGCTTGGGTCTGCATCGGTCCGTTCCTCTCGTCGATGGTGGCGAGGAGAACGGGAGCGACCGTGTCCCAATCCGGGATCGCCTCTGCCTCATGGGCCGGGTCGAGACGGCTATAGCGTTCAAAGACATCGAAGCTCATCGTTCACCTCCTTCCTCGACGGGACGGGGACGTACCAGGCCCGGGTTGCCCGAGGGGACATCGAGCTGGGCCGCTAAGCGTTTCCTGACGCGGGCGAGGCGGGATTCGACGCTGCGCACCGACAGGCCGGCCACGGCGGCGACCTCGGCGAGCGACAGTTCCTCCCAAGTCCGGAGTCGCAGCAGCTCCTGTTCCGACGGTTTGAGCTGCGCCACCGCAGCCAGCAGCTCTTGGTCCTCGGCGCGCCGCACCAGCTGGGTATCCGGAGCGGCTGCGTCCGGTTCCCGCAGCGACGCCAGCTTGGCGCGGAGACGTAGCCGGCGTTGGGTAGTGCGGGTCACGTTGCGGACCACGTTGCGCGCCACCCCATACAGCCACAGCAAGGTCTCTTCGTTGCTGCTGGGAACCTGGTCGATGCGGCGCCACGCCACCAAGAACACCTCCGCCACGGTGTCGGCGACCTCGTCGCGACCCACCCGCCGGTAGCAGTACGACCACACCGCGTCGCGGTGTGTCGTGAACAGCCATTGGAACCTCGCCTCCCTGGTGGGGGACATCGCCACGGTCTTCTCCACACGACAACCCTTTCACCTACCTTATGTCCACGCCCACCGCGATCCCGCACCGAATCACTTCGGTTCTGCTGCGGACTTCAGGCGGAGCCGGACATGAACCAGACGAGTCCCCAACGATCGAGGGGACCAGCAACGGGTACGGGGACATACCCAGCGCGAAGCCCCGGCCATCGGCTGGGGCTTCGCCACGACTTGACCTTCCGCCGGTGGGCCCGGAGGGACTCGAAACCACACAGTCCCGAAATACGCTACGCCGCCGTTGGGTCAACCTCCTCGACGAGAAGACCGCAGAGCGTGAAGCGGCTGCTACGCCTCGGTCCCGACCTTGGCTCGCCTCTCGATCTCCGCCTTCCACCTCGGAAGGTCTCTCCTCCGCCAGGACCACATCATGATCTCCCTGGCCAGGTCATTGACGACGGGGATCCGCGTCTCGAACTCGGAGCGGACGGTGACATCGGTGCCACCATCGGCCGGTTCGAAGGTCATGGTCGATGACACCGGACCGCCCGTCAGCAGCATCTCCGGCCCACCGGAGAACTCCCACGCGAACCGCTGATTGGGGACAAACTCGGTGTACGTGTAGGTCCCGCCCCCGAGGCTCATCCCCAACAGCCGGTAGAAGTAGCGAAGCGTGGTTCCCACCCCATCCGGGGTCTCCTCCACGACCTCGACCTTCATGAAACGCCCAGCCTGCGATTCCGGGTCGACGACCGTGGCGAATACCGTCTCCGGTGGCAAGTCCAGGTGCAACGTCTCGGTGTACTGCTTCATGGGCACACCTCCTCCACTCCTCACTTGGCTGAGTTCTGGTGTTGACTCCGCGTCCCGTGGCACCCGTCGCTCAGTAGATCGCTGGTCCGTTGCCACGACCAGAGGACGAGGACCCAAGTTCGAAGCGCGCGAGGCCTCCGACCTCTCCCCAGCGTGAACGCGACACTACGAGTTCACCTGTGTCGAGGAGCAAGGTCGCTGGGGCGCCCGGGAGTATTCAGGTTCTGACCATCGGCTCTTGTCGATCCCACTACGGCGTGTTCGGATGAGGGTGACAACGCGAGAGAAGCCAGTATGTGGACGGTTCGTACCGGCCTTCGGGTGGGTGTCGTTGCGGTGTTGATGGGGCTTCTGGTCGCGTGTAGCCCACCGCCACCACCATCTGCTGAGACGGCAGCGCTGGAGGAGGCGCTGCTCACCGTCGAGGAGGTCGGCGGTGAGTTCACCGAGGAGTATCGAGGACAGGCCGGCGTCAGCGGCAGCGGCCTCTGTCCTGAGACCACCTTCCGGTTCAGCGATGTCGGGATGGTGCGCGCCAACTTCCTCTGGCCGCTTGGTGATGACGAGCAGGTCGAGCTCACCGAGATGATGTATGTCGTCGAACCCGGCGGAATCACGACCCTGATGAGCGACCTGAAAGCAGCGTATGAGGCTTGTGATGGGGTGGTCTGGACCGATTACGGAACCACTCAGACCGTTGAGGTCATCGACTCCCCTGAGATCGGTGACGACCGGCTCGCGGTCCGCCGGATCGAGGGTGAACCGCCCTTTGACCGGGATGTCACCGAGACGACGATCCTCTACATCTGTCACGGGGACGTCTTCGTCGAGATCAGCACCGACGTACGCTCGGTCGGCAGCGACGAGTTCGAGCGGATCGCAAGCATGGCCATCGAGAGACTGCCCGGCTAGATGGGGCAAGGCCCCAACAGGTGCAGCGCCCTGAAGAACGGTCACGGAACCGTCCGAACCCCAACTGCTGTCGTCTCAGCCAACGGCTCGAACGCTCAAACCACACGGGTTCTCCGCAAGTGGGCCCGGTGGGACTCGAACCCACAACATTTCGGATTAGAAGTCCGTCCGGTGTCGTGTCCCCTGGTGACCTTGTGGGTCCGTTTGTGATGCGATGCAGCGATTTCCTGCTGACCGTCGTGTGCTTTCGTGTCCTCTGATTGTGTCCTGTTTCCTTGGTGGTGTGACCAGCGTGTGACCACGCGAGTCCTCCGCCGACCTCGGATCCTGGCGCTCTTGGTGGCTGAGCAGGCAGGAGAAGTGCGTCATCGGCCTCAGGGCACCGGGTCTGCGGGTATCGCACCGATGCGCCAGGTCAGCGCGACTGCGGCCATGGCCCACAGAAGTCCGGCGACCGCCCACCCAACTGGGATAGCTGATGCGGCGTCCCGATAAATCACCGATGGAATCGAGATCGCGAGCGCACCCAACGCGGTGGTAGCGGTCGCGATACGCCAGCCACGCCCGGACAGTGCGGCACCTGCAGTCACCAGCGGGATGGCAAAGGCGAGTTGGGCCATCACCATCCAGTGGGTTTGATGATGTGGATCCGCAAGTGGCGGCCACGTGTTGCGCTGCAGCAGCGCCTGGTCGATGCCAAACCACAAGGCGGGGAGCGCCAGCGTCGCCAGGAAGAGGAACTGGGGGCGTCTCAGGCCTCCCCGGCTCCACTCCCTCCACGGGACGGCAACCAAAGCGGTGGCCAGAGCCGGAAGCGCAGCCACCACCACAACCGGGTCGATGAGGAGACCTTGTCCCCCATGGTTGTCGGGGTCGCCCACCAGGCCGGCGACCAGAAGCATGGCCACCGCAACGGCCCCAGCGTGGGTGGCTGATCCGGCTCGCTCCGGGTTCACAACCAGACCGAGAAGACCCGAAGCGGCGATCACGACCATCGCCACGAACGCCGGCAGGTGGACATCCTCGGAGGGATGGTCGGCGCCGTACTCGGCCTCCGGTGAGCCCGGTGCTTCCAACACCGGCTCGGCGCCAACTCTCGAATAGGCGTCGGTCGCGGCGAACAACGGAAGGAAACACGTCGTCAACAACGCAACCACGGCAAGCACGCGGATCGTCGCTCGTCGGCCACGACCTAATCGCGGGGTTGCTTCATCGGTGCGGGCGTCATGGCCAGTCATCATTTGATCCCTCCAACCATCAGCCCGACCTTCAGATGGGGCAGGTCAGTCGGGACCGCTGGCCGGTCAGGCAGACGCCCTGAAGCCCTCGGCGGAAATCTACAACGACCGAACTGGCCTGGCTAGAGGTCTCTTCCACGTGCCGCCGGTCAGGGACTAGATGTACTCGGCCGGGACGTTGGTGACAGTTTGACGTAGGTGAAGACCTCCGAGTGGAGTGGTGATTGCTGTCACACCCACAAGGAGGTCTTCATGGCTCACCGTAATGCTCGGCTCACGGTTCATGGGCGTCGTCTGATCATTCAACGGGTCCGTGGCGAGGGGATGCCGGTTGCTCATGTCGCCAAGGCGATGGGGATCTCCCGTCAGTGTGCCCATCGGTGGTTGGCGCGTTGGGATGCCGAGGGTGAGGCCGGGCTTCGGGATCGATCGTCACGACCGCATCGGTCACCGACCCGTACCCCACCCGAGGTAGAGCAGTTGGTGGTGCAGGCCCGCCGGGAGCGTCGGGTGGGGCCGGATCGGCTCGCTGACGAGCTCGGGGTGCCGGCACGGACCATCAGCAGGATCCTGCGCCGCCATGACCTGCCGTATCTGCGGGAGTGTGATCCCCTCACCGGGGCGGTGATCCGCGCCTCGAGGGAGACCACCACTCGGTATGAACGGGACCGGCCCGGGGAGCTGGTTCATGTCGACGTGAAGAAGATCGGCCGGATCCCCGACGGAGGCGGGTGGCGAGCCTGGGGGCGAGCAGCGACCGCGACGGCAGCGAGGAAGAGGGCCCGCATCGGCTATGACTACGTGCACTCCGCCGTCGATGACTACAGCCGCCTCGCCTACTCCGAGATCCTCGCCGATGAACAGGGCGACACCTGCGCCGGGTTCCTGCAACGAGCCGCCGTCTTCTTCGCCACCTGCGGCATCGACCGCATCGAAGCGGTCATGACCGACAACCACTGGAGCTACACCAAAAGCAACACGGTCACGGCGGTGCTCACCAGCATCGGGGCCCGACACGTCACGATCCGACCCCACTGTCCCTGGCAAAACGGCAAAGTGGAACGGTTCAACCGGACCTTGCAGACCGAGTGGGCCTACCGGCAGGTTTTCACCAGCAACCAGGAACGCGGCGACGCCCTACCCTCATGGCTCGACTACTACAACCAGCGACGCAACCACAGCTCCCTCGGACGGAAACCACCCATCAGCCGAGTGACACGAACCTGATGGCTGGGTACA
>CAZCBO010000034.1:0-16982 GCA_964496825.1 uncultured Acidimicrobiaceae bacterium | reverse complement strand
GTCCACGGTGCTCCGCGAGCGATACCAACGTCGTTTCCGTGTTCGGGTCGACTGCGTGCAAGGCGCTCATGGTGTGCGCGGAGTGCGGAGAGCCGTTCGACCACTTCAAGGCGATATGAAGTCGCAAGCTACAAGTCCCAAGCCAGCTTGCAGCCTGCAGCTTGCAGCTTGCCGCTCCCATGGCCGCTGAGTTCCACGCCCTGCAGGTCGCCGCCGTCGACCGCCTCACCGACGCCTCGGTGGCGATCACCTTCGCCGTCCCGCCCGAGCTCGCCGAGACGTACCGCTTCATCCCTGGCGAGCACGTGATCGTCCGCCGCGAGATCGACGGCGAGGACGTGCGTCGCAGCTACTCGATCTGCACCAGCGCCAACTCCGGTGAGCTGCGTGTCGCGGTGAAGCAGCTCGACGGTGGAGCCTTCTCCACCTTCGCCAACACCGAGCTGCGCGCCGGCGATCACCTCGAGGTCACGCCGCCGGTCGGCGAGTTCACGATCGAGACCGATCCCGGCAACGCCGGGCACTACCTGGCGATCGCCGCCGGCAGCGGGATCACCCCGGTCATGGCGATGATCGCCACCGTCCTCGAGGACGAGCCGGAGAGCCGGTTCACGTTGATCTACGGAAACCGCAACTCGATGTCGGTGATGTTCACCGACGAGCTCGGCGCCCTGAAGGACCGGTACCCGAGCCGGTTCCACCTGCTGCACATCCTCAGCAGGGAACCCAACCTCATCCCGCTCTATGACGGGCGCATCGACGTGGCCAAGCTCGAGGAGCTCTTCGCCACGGTGGTCGACGCCGACACGGTCGACGGCTGGTATCTGTGCGGACCCTCGGGCGTCGTCGAGGCCGCCCGCAAGACGCTGGCCGCAAGGGGGGTGGACGAGGCCGACATCCACCACGAGCTGTTCTACGCCGGCGACGAAGCCCGACCGGCGATCTCCGCCGACGACCCCGAGGGATCGACGGTTCGCATCACCCTCAACGGGCGGACCTCGACGCTGATCGTCGACCCGGACGGCGCTCCGATCCTCGACCACGCCCTCGCCGCCAGACCCGACGCGCCGTTCTCCTGTCGGAGCGGCGCCTGCGCCTCGTGTCGCGCCCAGCTGATCTCCGGCAAGGTGCGGATGGATCGTGACTGGGCGCTGGTCGCGGACGAGGTGGCCGCCGGCCAGATCCTCACCTGCCAGTCCCACCCGGTGACCGAGGCCGTCGAGCTGACCTACGACCTATGACGCGCAACACGAAGGACGATGTGATCGCCGCCGCCGGCCGGCTGTTCGCCGAGCGCGGATATCACGGCACCTCGATGCGCGACGTGGGCAGGGAGCTGGGGCTCCTCGGCTCGTCGCTGTACTCACACGTCGACGGGAAACAGCAGCTGCTGGTCGAGGTGGTCGACCGCGGGGCGGGGTTCTTCCAGGAGTCGGCGGATGCCGCCCTGGCCGCCGACGGCGTGGCCTCCGACCGGCTGCGTGCCCTCATCGACGGCCACATCGGAGTGGTGCTCGACCATCGATCCGAGGTGAGGACCTACGTCAACGAAGCGTCTGCGCTCGACGACGATCTGCGTGCCGGCGTCATCGCGGCCCGTGACCGCTACGAGGACGCGTTCCGCACGGTGCTCAAGGAGGGTGCAGCCGACGGCTCGTTCCGCAGCGACCTCGACCCGCCGATCGCAGCGATCTTCATCCTGTCGATCCTCAACGCCGTCGACCGCTGGTACCGGGAGGAGGGCCGGATCGGTCGCGACGATCTGGTGGCCGGCATCTTCGACTTCGTCACCGCGGGCGTGTAGCTCCATCCGTCAAACCGGGGAATCCACACCGGCTTCGCCCGGTTGTGTCTTCACCACAGACGAGGAGTCCGACGATGGCCGAGGCGAGCCGCGGGAGAGTTCGAGTCGAGGAAGGGCAGAAGCGGGTCCGGGTGTATCTCGGCGGCGAGCTCGTGGCCGACACCCTCCATCCCAAGTACGTCTGGGAGAAGCCCTACTACCCGGCCTATTACTTCCCACCCGCCGATGTGAACCGTGAGCTCCTCATCGACACCGGCGAATCCTTCCGGTCGCCAAGCCGAGGATCGGCGTCGGTGTACACGGTCAAGGCGGGCGATGTCGAGGCGGTCGCTGCCGCCAGGGTCTGGGACGGGACCGAGATCGACGAGCTCGCAGGCTTCGTGTCGTTCGACTGGAAGGCGATGTCGAACTGGTTCGAGGAGGACGAGGAGGTCTACGTCCACCCCCGCGACCCGTACACCCGGGTCGACGTCCTGCAGTCGTCGCGCCACGTCGAGGTCTTCGTCAACGACGTGAAGGTCGCCGATACCCACCAGCCGCGACTGCTGTTCGAGACCGGGCTCCCGGTTCGCTACTACATCCCCAAGACCGACCTGGCCCTCGATCTGCTGATCGACTCAGACCTCCACACCGAGTGCCCCTACAAGGGCACGGCCGACTACTGGCACGTTCGCACCCCGGGAGGGATCGTGGAGAACATCGCCTGGGGCTACCCGACCCCGCTCCCCGAGTCGATCGGCATCGGGGGCTACCTGGCGTTCTACAACGAGAAGGTTGACATCGTGGTGGACGGGGTGCTCGAGGAACGGCCGAAGACGCACTTCGCCTAGGTTTCGCCCCGCTCCCGCAGCGACTCCACCGAGTCGATCGCCTCGTTGGCCCCCTCGTCGCCGATCTGGGGCAACCGCGCCGATCGTGATTCGTAGCGCGAGGGTCGTGTGCCGCCGAGCCCGGACCCGGGCTGGTCGTCCGTCTCGGCGATCAGGGGCTTCCGCAGGTCGATGGTGAGCTCGGTGTCCTCGACCAGCTCGGCGCCGCCCGCAGCGTCCAGGATGGTGGCTGCCATCCTCTTGGCATAGTCGACCAGTTCGATGGTCTCGGCGGCGGTCAGCTCGCGAAGCTCCTCGGCGAAGCGCTGGGCGTCGGCGCGGGTCTTGGTTGCGACTTCCCTGGCCTCGGCGACGATGCGCTCCGCCCGCGCCTCTGCTTCAGCCAGGAGCCGGGTGCGGTCGGCCTCTGCCTCATCGAGCAGCCGCTGCTGATCCTCCTCGATCAGCGCGGTTGTGGCCAGGGCGTCTTCCAGGGCGGTCTCCGCCCGCTGGCGCACGTGGATCGCCTGGTCGTTGGCGGCGCTGATGATCCGCTCCGCCTCGGCCGGTGAGGTGGGGGCCCTCGTCACCCTTGTCGCCGTCCCGGCCTGCTCCATGACGTTACTGGCCACCAGCTGATGGAATCCGTTCTCCGAGAGCGACTGTATCTCGTTGAGCTCGCGCTCGAGCTGGGCGACGCGCGTCTCGGCGGAACGGGCGGTCGATTGCCATCGGGCCAGGGCCGTCCCGACGCGTTGCAGGTACTCGGCCACCTGGTCGCGGTCGTACCCCTTGCGGGTGACGTCGAACTGCCGCCTTGCCACCTCGGCGGGTTCCAGATCCATGGTGGTGGCCCTCTCTCCCAGTGTTCATCAGGTTACTCGGCGCGCGCAAGCGCCGGAGGTGCAATAGTGCGGACTCCCGCCGGGCTGTGCAAGGAGGAAAGATGCCCACCGATTACGCCTTGTTGATCATCCGGGTCGCCGCCGGGCTCGTGTTGCTGGCCCACGGCATCAAGCACGCCAGGGGGCGGGCGAAGACCACGGCGTGGTTCGACAGCATCGGGTTTCGGCAGCCGGCGCTGCAATGGTTCCTCTCCTCGGCGACCGAGATCGGGGTCGGCCTGCTGCTCGTGGTCGGGCTGATCACTCCCCTCGCCGCTGCCGGACTGATCGCCTTGATGCTGGTCGCCTACCTCGCGGTGCACCGCTACGCCGGGTTCTGGATCACGGCCCGTCCGGACGAGGGTTGGGAGTACGTCTTCGTCCTCGCCGTCATCGGGTTCGCCGTCGCCATCGGAGGGCCGGGATCGATCTCGATCGACGATGCGATCGGCATCGCCGACGACCTCGATGGCTGGGTGGGCCTCGGCATCGCGGCGCTCGGCGTGGTCGGAGCCCTGGGCCAGGTGGCGATCTTCTATCGCCCGAGCGAGGCGTCGGACGCGAACGAGTGAGCCAGGGGTGCCTTCCCTGAGTCTGTGGAAGCGACTACTCGCGATTCGTCCCGTAGAACATGTTCCGGATCCTGGCCTCGACCTCCTCGGGGTCGGCGTCCTCGACGCCGTTGGTAGCGGCGAAGACCTGGCTGAGCCGGTCGGCCGTCACGGCCTCGTGACGGGCGCGGTTCTTCTTGGAATCACGTCCCTCGCGCTTGTGCTTCCGAAAGGCCATAGGCCTCTATCGGCAAGGGAAAGACGGGACCTGAGGGATTCGCTTCGCGGTCTCACCCCAAATGACTAGTCCCTCTTCAACACCAGAAGACCGTCTTCCAGGGCGGTCTTCAGCGCAAAATCGAAGACATCAACCGCGAGGCAGAGCTCGAGATCGCGATCGTCGATGGACGGGGTGGTCCTCAGCCGCTCTGCTCCGGTCCCGACCCTGAGCGCCTCGACCATCGATGATGCGTCGTAGTCCGCGCCGGTGAGGAGCGCCTCGAGCAGGTCGGCGGTCGCGTCGTCCTCGTCGGCGGGCTCGATCCCGTTCAGGCCGGCGGCGACGATGGTGACGGCGGGCTCGTCGGCCACCGCGTCGGTTGTCGCCGAGGCGACGACGAGGCTGGCTGCGTAGACCGGGGAAGCGCCGGCGCCCACGGCGGCGACCACGCTGCGGGTGCCCGCCGACGTGCGCATCACGATGCTCCTGCCGCCCAGGTCGGTGCGCTCGAGCACCTGTGCGGGGGAGTTGCCGAGGTCGAAGTCGGGGGGCTGGATGCCTTCGGTCTCTCCGCACAGCAGCGCTCCCTCGAGCCCCGCCGCAAGCTGCCGTGCCTCGTCGAGGCGGTCGACCAGCACGAGCCGATCGACACCTGCGCCGAACAGATAGGCGGCGGTCGAGAAGGCGCGAAAGGTGTCGATGACGAGCGTCGGGCCCACGGCTTGCGCGGCGCCCTCGATGCCGCCCAGTCGCGTGATGGTGGGAATCATCGGCGGCGATGCTACCGATGCTCCGCCTCCTCCTATCGTTGCGGCTCCATGCTCCGCAACATGTTCCGGGCGTCCGCGCTCGACGCCGACCTCTATGAGCAAGTCGAGGGCGACGCGTCGTTCGACCGTCAGGCGCTGCTCGTCGTGTTGATCGCCAACACGCTCGCGGCCGTCGGCACGTGGATCGGCTTGGGCGAGGCTGAGGAGACGTCGTTTTGGGAGACGATCAGGGACTGGGTCGGATTCGGCACCTGGACCGCGCCAACGGAAGGGGGATTCGTCTTCGTGGTGCTCGCCAATGTGGCTCTCGCCGTGGTGGGATGGCTCGTCTGGGCGGCCACCACCGGCTGGGTGGGAAGACGGGTGTTCGGCGGCACGACCGACTTCGGTGAGATGCGGCGAGTCCTCGGCTTCGCCCAGTCGCCGCGGGTGATCGCCGTCGTCCCCTGGCTCGGTCCGGTAGCCGGGGTGTGGACGCTGGTCGCCGCCGTCGTGGCGATCAGGGAGGGCCTCGACCTCGACACCGCGCGTGCCATCGGCGCCGCTATCGGGGGATGGCTGGTGTGGTGGCTGCTCCAGGCCGGGGTCTCGTTCTTCGGCGCGCTGATCTTCTAGGTGGCGGCACCCCTTCAGGTGGCCTCACCCCGTCGCACCGACGTCCAATCCCGGCGCCAGGACCGGTTCGAGCGCCAGAACACCCACGACCCGAGCCCGGCGACGATGGGCGGTAGGAACGAGAGCGCGCGGTACAACAACACGCCGGCCGAGAGCAGTGCCTGGTCGGCGCCCGCCCCCCAGCCGAGGGTGAGCAAGCCGATGAACCCGAGGTCGACCAACCCGATCCCGCCGGGGCTGATGGGGATGGCGACCAGCAGCCGACCCAGCGAGACCGAGAGGATCACCCAGGCGGTCGACACGTCTGCCTCGGCGACTCCGACGGCGCGCAGCGAGGCGAGGAACAGGATCATCATCGAGGCGTGATTCCCCAGCGTGGCCAGCGTGAGGGGCTTCCACCGTTCGGTGGCGACGGCGGTGACGTTCCTGCGGAACTGGAGGGTGGCGCCGACCATGTCGACCGGACCGCGGCCGAGCCAGCCGAGGACGGTGTCGGTGATCCGGTCGAGCACCTCACCGACGCGCCGCGCCAGGTTCTCCGACCGCAGCAGCAGCCACAGGAAGCCGACGATGAGGCCAAAGAGGGCAAGCCCACCGAGCGAAACCACCCACATCCACCACACCGCGTCGCCTCCGAGGGCGATGGCGCCGACCGCAAACACCGGGACGGCGAGCCGGGTGAGCTGGTCCCATACCCCGGCGGTGGCGAAGGCGCTGGTGACCGCCCCCGGAGTGAAGCCCCAGGAGAGGAACATCATGTACTGGATCGGAAGCGCGATGGCCCCGCCGGCGGGGATCGAGTTGTTGAGCGCGGTGCCGGTGGTCTGGACGACGAATCCCTCACCGAAGCGGAGCGAGGGCAGGGCGGCCATGAAGACGAAGACGTAGGCGACGAGGAACCAGGCCGCCAGCAGGACCAGCACCACCCATTCCCTGGCGTCGATGGCGGAGATCCGGTCGAGGACGTCCCGGTAGTCGGCGAGCCGGGGTAGGACGAATCCGAAGACGATGACCACCACCGCGAGGGTCAGCGCTGCGCTCAGCACCTTCCGCCACCAGGGTCGGTGTGGGACGGTGGTCAGCGTCGCGACGTCGTCGGTGGTGACGTTCACCGGATCGGACACCCGGCGGCTTCCTCGCTGTGGGCCCACAGACGGGCGGCGAGCTCGTCATCGAGGGCGAGGGCGCTGGGCCGGCTGACTCGTTCGTCCGAGAGATAGGCCCCAGAGTGGTCGTCGAGCTCGGGGGCGGTGGCGGCATAGACGGTCGTGGCCGCCCCCTCCTCGGGGGTCAGCATCCGGCTGCGGAGCAGCCTCCAGAGCAGGTTGGGGATCCTTGAGTCGCCGTCCTGGCCGAGCCGGGTCGAGACGAGACCGGGGTGGACCGCAAAGGACCGGACCCCGGTCCCTTCCAGCCGGCGGGCCAGCTCCCTGGCAAAGAGCACGTTGGCGAGCTTCGACCGGGAGTAGGTGCGAAACCCGCGGTAGATGCCGCCGGCCGGCTCGAGTTCGAGCGCATCGGCCCGGTAGTGGGCGGAGGAGGCGATCGTGACGACCCGCGCCGGCGCCGATCCCTTCAGGCGGTCGAGCAGCAGGCAGGTCAGCTGGAAGTGGCCGAGGTGGTTGACGCGGAACGTCATCTCGTGCCCGTCGCTCGTGATGGTGCGGGTGCCGAGCAGCGCCCCGGCGTTGTTCACGAGCACCCCGAGGTCATCGGTCGTCTCGAGGAATCGGTCGGCCAGTGCCTCGACCGAGCCCGGGTCGGCCAGATCGAGCGGGAGGGCGCGGACGGGTCGACCCGTGGCTGCCGTGAGCGCCGCGGCCACCTCGGCTCCTGCATCGACGTCACGTACCGTCAGGACGACCTCTGCACCGCGTCGTGCCAGGGCCGCGGCCGTCGCCCGCCCGATACCGGAGTTGCCGCCCGTGATGAGGGCGGTACGACCCTCGATGCTCCACACCATGAGCCAGGAACGCTACCGGCAGCGCGGGAACATTCTCAGGCTGCCCTCATCTGTTCTTGCCGATCATCGTCGTATCGTTCCCACCGAGGACCGCCATGGACAGAGTGCTCATCGTCGAAGACGATCCCGACGTTCGCGCCGCGTTGACCCGCGCCCTCGGCTTCGAGGGGTACGAGGTCGACACCGCCAGCGACGGGGGGCGGGCCCTGGCGCAGATCGAGGAGGGCGAGCCCGACGCCATCATCCTCGACGTGATGATGCCCTTCGTCGACGGGCTGGAGACGGCCCGTCGGCTTCGCGCCCACGGCTACCGGACGCCGATCCTGATGCTCACCGCCAAGGGCGAGGTGGGCGACCGCGTCGACGGGCTCGACGCCGGAGCCGACGACTACCTGACCAAGCCCTTCGCCCTCGAGGAGCTGCTCGCCCGGCTCCGTGCCCTCCTGCGGCGGTCGCACCACGAGATGAGCGACGTGCTGACCGGGGCCGGCCTCGAGATGAACCTCGGCACCCGTGAGGTCACCCGCAACGGCGAGTCGATCCCGTTGACCAAGACCGAGTTCGATCTCCTCGAGGCGCTGATGCGCGACCCCGGCAAGGTCGTGTCACGGGCGAGGCTGTACGAAGAGGTATGGGGGATCGATTTCGAGACCTCGTCGAACTCCCTCGACGTCTACATCGGTTACCTCCGCCGCAAGACCGAGGCCGATGATGGGCCCCGGGTCATCCACACCGTGCGCGGCGTCGGCTACGTGCTCAGGGACGATCGATGAGCCTGCGGGGCCGGATCGCCACGGTCGCGGCCGCCGCGGTGGCACTCGCCGTGATCGCGGTCTCCATCGGGGCCTACGTGGCGGCGCGTAACGAGCTGCACGGCGCGGTCGACACCGGCCTCATGCAGCGTGCCGGCATCGTGCGCCAGGCGACGGAGACCTTCGAGGAGATCCTGGCGAGTAACCGGCTCGGCAGGGTGCCGCCGGGGATTCTCGGTGGGTTCCGCGGCGAGTTCGACGATGTCTACTACCAGCTCAGCCTGACCGACGGGCGGGTGCTGATCCCGCAGGGCCAACCGACGCTTCCCGAGGTCACGCCCGCTGAAGACGAGCCGATGCTGACCAACGCAACCGTCGACGGCGTGCACGTTCGGATGGTGACGATCGATGCCGGTCCGCTCGGCGTCGTGCAGATCGCCCGACCGCTCACCGAGGTCGATGCGATCCTGTCGGGGCTCGCCACGATTCTCGCGACGGTGGGGCTCATCGGCACCGTCCTCGCCGGGGTCATCGGCCTGCTCGTTGCCAGGAGTGCCCTGAAGCCGATCGAGGATCTGACGGAGGCGGCCGAGCACGTCGCCGAGACCCGGGATCTCGGCGAGCGGATCGACATCGAGTCCGACGACGAGGTGGGGAGCCTGGCGCACAGCATCAACGCCATGCTGGCGGCGCTCGACGAGTCCCGGATCCAGCAGCGGCGGCTGGTGCGCGACGCCGGCCACGAGTTGAAGACGCCCCTCACTGCGTTGCGCACGAACATCGAGGTCCTGGCCAAGGCCGACGAGCTCAGCGATGCCCAGCGTAAGGAGCTGGTCGATGCCGCCCGCGCCGAGGTGATCGAACTGTCGACGCTCGTGAGCGAGATCGTGGATCTCGCCTCCGACCGCTACGCCGAGGATCCGATCGGGCGGGTGGAGCTGGCGGATATCGCCGAGACGTCGGTGGAGCGGGCACGCCGGCGGGGTGAGGGCAAGATCCTGCTCGAAGCTGCGCCGTCCCCCGTGATGGGTCGCCAGGCCGCCCTGGAACGGGCGATCGACAACCTCATCGACAACGCGCAGAAGTGGAACGGCGATGGTGCCCCGATCGAGGTCGGCGTCGCCGACGGCAGGCTCACCGTCCGCGACCATGGACCGGGCATTCCCTCCGAAGAGCGTGAGTTGGTGTTCAGTCGGTTCTACCGGACGGCCTCTGCCCGCTCAACGCCCGGGTCGGGCCTCGGGCTGTCGATCGTCAAGCAGGTGGTGGAGGACCTCGGCGGGACGGTGGTCGTCGAGGATGCTCCCGACGGCGGTGCGGTCGTCGGATTCCAGCTCCCTGCGCTCTCAGCGAACTCTTAGCCGGCCCTCAGCCCGGCGTCATGCGGGCCTCCGATACTGATCAGCGAGATCACGCAAAGGAGGAGTTGTGAGACGGATCCTGATGGGGTTGCTGGCGGCCCTCGTGCTGCTTGCGGGCGCCTTTGCCGCTTCAGCCGTGGTGGGTGGGGTGGCCACCGCCCAGGAGGACGACACCACGGATCTGGAGAAGCCGTACCTCAGGCACGGTGAGATCCTCGACGAGGTGCTGGCCGGTCTCGTCGCCGACGATGTCATCAGCCAGGCCCAGGCCGACGCAGTCGCCGAGGCGCTCATGGCGAGGGCCGAGGAGGTCCGTGAGGAGATGCGGCAGTGGCGCGAGGAGCATCCCGGCGAGGGTCCCTTCGGACGCGGCTTCCGCAGAGGGTTCCACCTCGGCGAACTCCTCGAGGATGGGGTGATCGATGAGACCGAGCTCGCCGAGCTGCCCGACGACCATCCGCTCAAGGACCCTGACGGTCCTGCCGCCCCGTACCTCAGCGGCGGATTGACCCTCGAAGAGCTGCGCCAGATTCACGAGCAACTCCACGAGCAGTATCGCGAACAGCGAGGAGCCACCGCCGAGGGCACGAGCACCTAGCGCTGTTCCTTCCCATCGGGGTCCCGCGGTTCTTCCCTTCGCGGGGCCCTCTCGCGTCTGAGGTCCTTGAGGCGCTCCCGCTCGATCCATCGCTTGACCCACCACAGCGGATCGCCGTCGAGCCCCTCGATCGGCTCCCCGAGACCCTCGTGCGGCTCGAGCTCGCCGCTCTCGATCGCCTCACGGATCCGGCGCTCGATCCAGGGCTCATTCGGCATGAGGTCAGCCTACGAGGGCAGAATGACGAGATGGCACGCTTCGTGGAACTGCGCCGGCACACCGACAACGATGGCGACGCGCTGACCGAGGGCGGCGTCCGCGCCGCCGTTGCGCTCGGAGGGTCGCTGCGCGGCGGCTATCAGGTTGTGGTGTCGTCCGGTGCGCAGCGGGCGACCCAGACCGCGGCCTGCCTCATCGCCGGCCTCGGCCAGGAGATCCCCGACGGCGTCGTTGTGGAACCCGGCCTCCGCTCGACCCAGGAGGATGCGTGGCGAGAGGCCTATCGGGCCGCAGGCGCCGGCGATCTGCAGTCGTTGATGGAGGCAGACCCCGCCCTGGTCCGCGCCGATGCTGCCGTCCTGGCCCAGGGTCTGAAACGAATCTTCGACCGGCTCGACGAGGACCGGCGCGCCCTCGCGATCGGGCACAGCCCTACCAACGAGGCTGCGGTCTTCGGACTGACCGGCGTCATCATCGTCCCGATCGGGAAGGGCGAAGGCGTCGTGGTGGTCGACACCGGTGAGGGATACGAGATCGAAGCCGTGACTTGAGCGGGCCGACCGAGGAGTCCGTCGGGCCTCGTACTCGCCGTGAGCCGCCGAGGTTCCGGCGGGTCTCGGTGCGCGGTGTCGAGTTCCCGACCCGCTACCTCGCCCGGGCGACCCTCGGCGGGGAGGACCTGGAAGGGTTTGCCGTTGACGAGGCCGCTGCCAGCGTCCGTCTGCTCCTCCCTCCTCCGGCCCAATCCGAGCTCGTGATGCCGACCTGGGACGGCAACGTCTTCCTGCTCCCGAACGGGGAACGCGCCACGATCCGTACCTTCACCCCGCGTCGTTTCGATCCGGCGGCCCTCGAGCTGACTCTCGAGGTCGTGATCCACGAAGGCGGCGCGGCGTCCGATTGGGTCCGGAGCGCCTCCACCGATGATCCGGCGGCGATCTCGGGTCCCGGCCGCGGCTATGTGATCGACCCTGCCGCTACCGGTTTCCTGCTGGGCGGAGACGAGACCGCGATCCCGGCGATCGGTCAGCTCCTCGAAGCGCTCCCCGACGGCCGGCCCGTTCGGGTTCTGATCGAGGTCCGCCATCCCGAAGCCCGGCTGGACCTGCCCGAGCACCCACGAGCAACCGTCGACTGGCTCGGGCTGCGCTCCGGCGTCGCTCCGGGGACCGTCCTCGCCGAGGCGATGAGCGAAGCCGGCATCGAGCCGGGCGACCGTATCTGGGTGGCCGGAGAAGCCGCCGCGATGCAGCGTGTTCGACGCGACCTCTTCGACGTGCGAGGCCTTCCTCGTTCGGCGGCGAACGTGCGCGGTTACTGGAAACGCCGCGGTGCGCCGCCAGCTCTAACGTGACCGTCGATGCCATATCCGAGATGGCTGGCGAAGATCAACAAGCGTCTCGTCAACCCGAGAGAGGTCAGAAGGGGTGAGCGGCCGATCGTCGTTCACGTGGGACGGTCGTCGGGGACCGTCTACGAGACGCCGCTCGATGCTCACCCGACCAAGAACGGCTACGTGCTCGTCGTGCGGTACGGCCCGGGGTCGGATTGGGTGCGCAACATCCTGACGGCAGGCTCGGCCAGGCTGCGTCTCGGCGGCGAGGAGCACTTGCTCGACGCCCCCCGGCTCGTGTCACAACAGGAGGCGGTGGAGCAGTTGGCCCCGGGCTTCGAGCCCGGTGCGGACTTCTTCAAGGCCGAGCACTTCCTCCTGTTGGATCGGGCGGGTTGACCGGCGCCGGAGAGGGTCGGCGGAGGGCGCCGATGTAGACCCCGGCGAGGACGAGAGCACCGCCGACGACGAAGGCCGCGTTGATCTCCTCGTCCAGGAGCCAAACGGAGAAGATCACCGTGAAGAGCGGGATGAGGACGAAGGTGTAGTTGGCTCGTGACGCCTCCCAGTAGCGAAGCAGGATGACGTAGAGGGTGAAGACTACGCCGGAACCGACGACCACCATGTAGGCAACGGCCAGCCAGGTCTCCGGCTCCTGGGGAGCGACGATCTCGTTGCCGGCGACCACCGTCAACACGGCGAGAGACGCCGCCCCGACCGTCATCCCGACGGCGTTGAGGGTGACCGGGTGGACGGGCGGAAAGCGCCGCACGAGGATCGCCGCCTGGGCGAAGCACGCTGCCGATCCGATCGCGGCGAGAACCGACAGGATCGGGACGGGACCTTCGAGGGAGAGACCCGACAGCACGGCCACACCGCCGAGCGCGACCACGGCTCCGATCACTCCCGCGCTCGTGAGGCGTTCCTGACGCTGCAGCACCGCCAGCAGCAGGGTCACGAGCGGGACGATCGACAAGAGGATCTGGCCGAATCCCGCCTCGAGCTCGACCAGGGCGTAGAAGGCGAAGGCAAAGGCACCGCCGAAGGCGAACAACCCGTAGAGGACGGCACCGGCCAGGGCTCGCCCGCGTGGCAGCGGCTGGCGGAGGGCCGCCATGACGAGCAGCATCAACAGCGCGGCGAGGGCGAACCGGAGCGTCGCTCCCCAGAACGGATCGAGCTCACGGTTGCTGAAGCGCACTCCGACGGCGTTCCCGCCGGCGAGCACGGATCCGACGAGGAACACTGTGGGCGCAATCCACGCCTCATCCCGGGCCATGGGCGTCGACCCTACCGAGAGAACGTCAGCAGGTTGCTCCGGTAGGGTCTGCGGAGGGCGAGCGAGGAGACCGATGTCGCGTATCCGAGCCCTCGGGCTGTTGGCCTTTGCCCTCGTCTCCGCCGGTTGCGGAGGTGGTCTGTCCTGTCTCTTGCAGGGCTACGGTTCGGCCACTATCGAGACCCAAATGGCGGAGGACGGTTCGAGCGGGACGTTCGCCCTTTCGGGCGGTTGTGACCTGTGCGCCGAAGGCACCGTCAACAACGTGAGCGGCGGGATCGAGGACGACGCCTACGTCTTCGTGGACGAGCTGGTGTGTGCGGACGGAAGCGGGTCCATCGTTGTGGGAACCGCGGTGGATGCTGCGGCAGGTGCCGAACGCGCCAGCAGCGCAGGAGAGTGGGAGATCGTGTCCGGGACCGGGAAGTACGCAGAACTCACCGGAGACGGGGACTATCAGGGCTCTGCCGGCGAGGGATTCTCGGGGATCCACTCCGGGACCCTGTACACCGAGCCACCCTGACCGATCGTCGGCCGATGAGACCTTCAGAAGCGAGCGCCGATAACAGCCCCAGACCCCGGTGACAGCCAAACAGGCATCGATATGGGCGGGTCGTGGTCGATTGTCGGCGCAGGCCTACGGGACGATCGGGTCGTATCCGAGGGCGTGCAGGACCTCGACCTGGGCGGCCACGCCGGCATCGTGCGACTGGTGCCACCCGTCGTCCGCGATGTAGCCCTTCTCGCGAGGGTCCTCGTCGTGATCGGGACCGTTGAACGCGTCATACCACGACGCCATTCCCACCCCGTACTCGTCGGCAGCCTCACGGATCACCCCCGCCCACGCCTCCCAGCCTGCCGTACACTCCGCTTCGATTCCGGCCTCCCGCCAGTCGGCGATCGCTGAGGCGAAGTAGTCGGCGACTCGAATCACGGTCGGTTGACCGGCCCGCAACTCGAAGATCTCATCCAAGATGTCTCGGAGCACATCACCGTAGGGCGCCCAGTCGGCAGGCGTGTTGTGCTCCGGCGGGTCACGGGGCGCCTTCGACGTCGAGCCACACGTTCCCATGTCCACATGGGCGATTCCGTCTGGATTCCCGAACACGAAGATGATCTCGGCGTCTGCCACCTCCTCGCGGATGCGGAACTCATCCTTTTCGGTGAACCACTCCCGGACCTGCGCAAGGGAGAGCTGGCCTACGACGTGGGCGTGCACCCGCACCTCGACACCCTCAGCTTCTTCGATCCGCTCGGCCCAGGCCTGGGCGACGCCGAGTCCAAAGGAATCACTGATGAACACCATGTCCCACGGTTCGCTCGTGGTCGTCGCCGGGGCGGTGGTGGTAGTGGGCACCGCGGTCGTCGGCTGGGTAGTGGTAGGAGTGGATGCTGTCGATGCTGGGGTGGGCGTTGCCGTGTCCTCACCGCCACAACCGGTAGCGAGCAACATCAGCGCAACAACAACCAGGATGACCTGTTTGAGACGCATGACTCTGACCTCACGCCACGGCTTGGCGAACCGCTGCAACCCGGCTTGCAGACGCGCAGCCAGCTGCTCGTCAGCCTCGTGGGAGTAGGACAGAAAAGCGTCATAGACCGGCCGCCTCGCCTCGCCCCCGGTCATGGTTCGAGCCTCGGCGGTATCCATACCCCTGACTCCTGACCACAGCATGTCAGAGTCGGCCTACCGGACGCCTACACCCACACCCCAACAGACGCTCCCACCATTGCCTAGAGGACTAGGCCACAGATCAGGCAGCGCATAACCGGCAATCCAGGACCGCCGACGCCGTTGCGTCTACGCCTTGAGGCAGCTGGCAATGCGCGCTGGCGGTTTCTTGGTGATGCGGATTGCCTGCCTTACGGTTCGGCGGTCCGCTGCTCTAATCGGGTAGGAGACATACCCGGAGCCAGATGCTGCCCGACGAGACCAAGGAAGACTCATTCACTGAGTTCGTAGCTGGAACCGAATCCCGGTTGCGGCATGCGTTGACCGCGGCATTCGGCCCCGAGCGCGGTCGGGAGGGTACCGCGGAGGCGTTGGCCTACGGTTGGGAGCATTGGTATCGCGTCGCGAAGATGGACAATCCAGCGGGATACCTGTACCAGGTGGCCGGGACCATGCTCGCCGCATGACTCCACGGCATCCTCCTGTGTCCCAGACGGTCGCCGAGCCGGAGTCATGGATTGAGCCGGGTCTTCCCGCGGCATTGGCCCGTCTGTCGGAAAGGCAGCGTCTTGTGGTGGCGCTGCTGTACGGATACCAGTGGTCGATGAGCGAAGTCGCCGCCCTGCTCGGCGTGTCGAAAGGAACCGTGCAGAGCTACGCCGATCGTGGTTTGGAGCGTCTACGTCGAAGGTTGGGAGTGGATCTATGAGCAACGGCTTGCTGTCGCAGTTGGACACGTACTACTCGTGGATCGACGAGGCACAGAACCCGATCCATCCTGATGAGGTCGCGGCGCTAATCGACAGACGTGTACGCGAGGTGACGGTCCAGGTACCGGCCAAGCCGCGTCGAGGATGGCCGGTCACGGTGGCGGCGGCTGCCGCTGTGTTCGTGATCATCGGTGTCGCCGGATACCTCAGTAGGACACGGGCCCAGGAGGCGACGTTCCCGTCCGAAGCAGCAGTCTCTATCGAGCCCACCCGAGACGCCGCAGTGCCGGAGGACCTCGGCGTCTTCGAACCGATCCGCGGATGGATCGTGTACCCAACCTGGGACGAGTTGCAGGCGGTCGACCCTGATGACCCGGCGAACCACCGCACCCTCGATCTGCCACCGGCGGCCGCCGGTGCTCAGCCGGCCGGCTGGTCCGCTGATGGATCGCTGCTGGCGCTCAGCGACGAAGACGCAGACGCCTGGTGGGTGATCGACCGCACCGGGGAGGTTGCGACCAAGCTCCGCGACCCGGGGGGATGTTGCGTGCCCATGACGAGCCCGTGGCTCTCCCCCAATGGACGGTACGCGGCCATGGGGCTGCGCATCGTCGACCTCAGGGACGCGCAAGCCGTCGAAGAGACATTCCTGTGGGACGACCCGTCATTCATCGGAGCGGACCATCCGCTCGAGCGAACAGCCGAGTCCCTCGGCGACTTCGAGGTGTCGGGGACCATCGCTTGGTCTCCCGACGGCGCAGAGCTCGCACTCGTGGCCGACCGAGACGGGGCATTGACTGTGCAGATCGTCGATCTGGAGACGGGCGCGTCGAGGGAGGTCGTCGGCCCGGGCTTCGGTGCCATCTGGCACCTGGCTTGGTCGCCGACCGGTTCCCAGCTCCTGCTGACAGCCAGCGACCAGACCGTCTCGGAGATGTTCCCCAACTACGACCCGAACCGGAATCCGCTGATGGTCGAGCGCTGGCCCGCGAATGTCTACGTGGTTGACCTCGATGAAGGCTCAGTGCGGGAGATCGCCACAGGGGGCTACCGGGCCACAACGTGGTCGCCCGACGGAACCCGAGTCGCCGCGATAAACCACACCGCTAGCGGAAAACGAATCGAGGTAATGAACGCCCACGGAACCGAAAGGCGGGTTCTGCCGGAGGTCGCCACCACCGGGCCCTTCACCGGAATCGCCTGGCACCCGGAGCCCTGAAGGCCCACCGACCGCACAGATCACGCCCTTGATAGCGCGAGAACTGGCAATCTGAGCGCGCGTATCTGCCCCCTGAGGAGGGTTGGCGTGGCCGAGGTCTGGGGTTGGTTGTGTGGGATTGGCGGTGCCGCGGTCGAACTGCTAGGGCGGGTCGTGGTGGCGGGGTGGGTGGAAGCGGCGGCGGTGGGATGGGGTGGTGGGGTCGATGGGGTAGCCGTGGCCG
>CAZCBO010000033.1:0-17055 GCA_964496825.1 uncultured Acidimicrobiaceae bacterium | reverse complement strand
GCACCGTCGTGCACTGGCCGAACGGGTTCGAGAGCCGGGACGAGATCCGGTCGCAGTTCCACCACGTCATCGATGTCGCCGCCACGGTGCTGGAGGCTGCCGGGCTACCCGAGCCGCAGTTCGTGGAGGGTGTCGCCCAGATGCCGTACCACGGGCGGAGCATGCTCGGTGCGTTCGACGACGCCGGCGCCCCCGACGGCCACACGACCCAGTACTTCGAGATGTTCGTCAACCGCGGCATCTACCACCAGGGATGGACCGCGGTGACCCGGCACGCCATCCCATGGGTGATGGACGCGGCGCCGACCGCCATCGCGGAAGACGTGTGGGAGCTGTACGGCCCGGACGACTGGACCCAGTCGAACGATCTGGCCGCCGACATGCCCGACAAGCTGGCCGAGCTCCAGACGCTCTTCATTCTCGAAGCTTCGAAGTACAACGTGTTTCCGCTCGACGACCGCCGCGCCGAGCGGTTCAACTCCGACCTCGCCGGGCGTCCGGTCCTCGTCAAGGGAACGCGACAGATCCTGTTCGGCGGCATGGACCGCCTCCTCGAGCACAACGTCATCAACACCAAGAACAAGAGCCTCGCCCTGACCGCTCAGCTCACCGTTCCCGATGGCGGCGCCGAGGGCGTGATCATCGCCCAGGGCGGCGCCTTCGGCGGGTTCAGCCTGTACGTGCACGAGGGCAAGCCGGCCTACTGCTACAACCTGTTCGGCATGCAGCAGTTCACGGTCTACGGCAAGACCGAGCTGGAGCCGGGGGACCACCAGGTTCGCGCCGAGTTCGCCTACGACGGCGGCGGTATGGGGAAGGGCGGCACGGTGACGCTCTACGTCGACGGCACGCTCGACGGCGAGGGCAGGGTCGAAGGAACGGTGCCGATGCTGTTCTCGGGCGACGAGACCACCGACGTGGGCAGCGATCTGCACACCCCGGTGAGCGACGACTATCCCGCCGAGCACAACCAGTTCAACGGGACGATCGAGTGGGTGCAGATCGACCTGGGCGAAGACGCCGAGGACGCCGACCATTACGTGACGGAAGAAGAGCGGCTGCGCGTGGCGATGTCGATCCAGTAAGGAGGCACGATGAGCGAGGAGCACACCGCGGGTTACACGATCATGAGCCCGGCGCAGCGTTGGTTCGTCAGCTGGACCACCGACGTGCTCATCTACATCGTGATCCTCAACCTCTTCGACGAGTTCACCGAATCCGTCGAGATCGCTTCGTTCTGGATCTCACTCCTCACCGCGGTGCTGTTGAAGGTTCTGCTCGATCTGGTGCTCTTGATCGAGCACCGGGTATCGCACTTCTGGGACCGGTTCGAGGGCACGCTCGGTAGCTGGCTCGGGTTCTTCGCGACCCTCGTCGTGCTGATCGGGGGCAAGCTGTTCATCCTCTACGCCGTCGAGGCGGTCTTCGGTGACGAGGTGCACCTGGGCCACTTCGTCTCGGTATTCGTGCTGGTCCTGGCGCTGCTCGGCGGCAGCCTCATCATGCACTGGATCTACGACGCCCTTGGCCCGGACGAGCTCGAGGACACCGTCGCAGTCCCGAGGTCTGCCGACTCGGCCCACTGAACAGCCCATCCTTGACGTAGGCTCGGCGCATGCGTATGCGAGTGGTGCTCGCCTGTGGTTTGGCGCTGGTGATCGCCGCGTGTTCCTCGGCGACCGAAGAGACGTCACCGACCCTTCCCGAAATCTTGCCAACGCTGACCCCGACCACCGAAGCCGAACCCGAGCCGGAGCCCGAACCTGATCCCGAGCCGGCCGAAGAGGTGTATCTCTGGGCCGCCGGTGATTGTGTCGACCTCGGCACCGACGGCGCCATCGACCTGCCCTACGCCCCCTACGGCACCGATCTGCTCGTGGACTGCGCCGACCCGCATACCCACGAGGTGTACTTCGACGCCACCATCCCCGCCGGCCCGAGCGCTCCGTTCCCCGAGGATCTCGACGTCGGGCTGTGGGATACCTGCTTCCTCGAGTTTGCCCACATGATGGGCTACTCGGCATCGGACTCGACCCTCGACCTCACGTTGTACCTGCCGGACGAGGAGGAATGGGCGGCGGGGGAGCGGTACCACGCTTGCGTGATGCACCGGCCGGCGATCGATACGGTCTACGAGCACCTCGAGGGATCGGCCGCCGACGACTCCACCGCCTACCGTTGGGAGGTCGCCGCAGGCACCTGTCACGACGTGTTCTTCCCCGAGCTGCTGGCGGTCGCCGACGCCGTTCCGTGCTCCGAGGTCCACTTCTTCGAGGTGATCGGTGAGACAACGATCGGCGAGGCCGATGCCGACTATCCCGGGCTCGACGCGGTTGGCGAGCTCTCCGCCGACGCCTGCGATGCCCTCCTCGGGGAGTATGCGCTCCAGTCGCTCGACGATCTGCCGGTGCTCACCTTCCCGATCCCGACGGTCGTGATCGAAGGCGAGTGGGAGGGTGGGAAGCGCACCGTGCGCTGCGTCGCCTTCGCCGGTACGGTCGACCTCGGGCTGCTGTTGGTGCGCGGCTCCCTCGGCGATGGGAGCTTCGAACTCGTCGACGTCGACGATTCCGTCACGGCCTAGCGCTCGGAGGCCGCGTACAGCTCCCAGCTGCCCGGTACGCCCTTCAGTGATTGCGCACCCCGATGAACGAATCCGATGGTGGAGCCGATCACCGCGTCCTTGACCGTTCCCGACACGAGGACCTCTCCGGGGCCGGCGGCATCGGCGATGCGAGCCCCGATGTGGACTGCGATCCCACCAAGATCGTCGGGATACAGCTCGATCTCCCCTGAGTGAATCCCGGCCCTGACGTGTAGGCCAATCTCGTCCAGGAGCCGAACGACCGAGAGGGCGCACCGGATGGCGCGAGCCGGGCTGTCGAACGTGGCAAGGAAACCGTCACCGGTCTGCTTGACCTCCCTACCTGCGTAGTGGCCGAGCTGGTCGCGAACGATCGTGTTGTGCCGCTCCAGCAGGGAACCCCAAGCCGCGTCGCCGAGCTCCGACGCCACGGTCGTCGAGTTGACGATGTCGGTGAACATGACCGTGGTGAGGATTCGCTCCGGTGCCGGGAATGCCTTGCCCTTCGCCTCCAGCGCGCGCCGGTAACCGTCGAGATACTCGACCGAGTGGGCCAAGTAGTCCGGCTCGAGACGGTTGCGGAAGAGCGGCGCACTGAACACGAACGCCCAGTCGGTGACCGCCATGATGTAGTCGTCGACGTCCCTGAAGTAGAGCGTCCAGCCCCTGGCGTGCTCTTCCGACCGGAAGAGGTTCATCCTGCTTCAGTTGAAAGCACCCGACCCGGCCCGGGAGCGGGCGAAGGGCGATGGCATGTAGCCGACGGCCGTTTCGGGGTCGACCTGGAGGATCTCCTCATCCCGGGTGACGACCCGGATCGGCTCCCCACAGTCGAGACACCGGGTGTCGATGCGGACCTCTTGGCCGGGGAACAGCCAGCGCACGGCCAGCACCTCGAGGCCTCATTGGCCGTACCACTTCTGGACGCCGTCGACGCTCACCAGGTAGTGGGTGGGGATGTTGCTGAACGGTGCCCACGACTCGATCAGGTCGGTGTCGTGCGCTATCCAGCACGTTGCGGCCGGGGCGGCATCCGCCGCCTCGTGCTGCAGCTCGCGCGCCGTGTCGAGATCCGTGTGGAGAGCATCGGCCAGGCTCGTGTAGTGCGGCGCCCGCCCCGACGCGATGAAGTGCTCGAGGATGGTGGTGAACGCTCGCTGGGTCAGCTGCCCTCCACTCATGGCGCCGAGCCTACCCAGGCGCAACCATGGTGACCTTCGCCCCTGGCGGCCGTGGGGCCGGACTGGTCGAGTGGAATCGAGCCGACGAGGAGTTTCATATGACGGTGGCCCAACCCGCCCACACCTGGACCTCACCGACGACGCGGCGCATCGGCTATGTGATCGCGATCGGGATCAATGCTGCGCTGCTGTTCGTCGCCCAGAACATCCTGGACTGGGACGTCCTGCCCTGGCTGACCGCCGAGTGGGATGACGTGCTGCCGATCATCAGCGTGTCGCTTCTGGCGAGCATCCTCGCCAACCTGATCTACGTCGCCTATGACGCACCATGGTTCAAGTCGCTCACCCAGGCCATCGTCGCCGGCATCGCCCTGGCGGCGACGATCCAGCTGTTCCGCGTGTTCCCCTTCGACTTCTCGGCCTACGAGTTCAACTGGGAGTTCGTGACCAAGGGGGTGCTGATCCTGGCCATGGTGGGGACGACGATCGGTCTGATCGCCGAGGCGGCCAAGTTCATCCGCGCCCTGGCGGGCGGACTGTGGGAGCAGCCGTCGTAGGGGTGCCAGACTCGCGGCGTGCGCGCCGCAATCTATCGAGCGTTCGGTGGCCCGATCGGGATCGAGGAGCTGCCTGATCCCGAACCCGTCCGCGACGGTGTGGTCGTCGCGGTCAGAGCGTCGGGGCTGTGCCGATCGGATCTGCACGGTTGGGACGGGCTCGACCCGGACATCGATCTGCCCATGGTGCCGGGCCACGAGCTCTCCGGGGTCGTGGCTACCGTCGGGCCCGAGGTGAGCCGCTGGTCCGTCGGGGATCGGGTGACGGTCCCGTTCTGCTGCGGATGCGGTGTTTGCGAACAATGTGTCGTCGGCAACACCCAGGTCTGTGACGACTACTTCCAGCCCGGCTTCACCGCCTGGGGGTCCTTCGCCGAGCTCGTCGCGATCCCCGCCGCCGACCTCAACCTCGTGATGCTGCCCGACGAGCTCGGCTTCCCCGAAGCGGCGATCCTTGGCTGCCGGTTCATCACCGCCTACCGGGCCGTGGTCGAGCGGGGCCGACTGCAGCCGGGTGAGTGGCTGGCCGTCCACGGTTGCGGCGGGCTCGGGTTGTCGGCAGTGCTGATCGGTACCAGGATCGGGGCCCGGGTCGTCGCGGTCGACATCAACCGAGACGCGCTCGAACTGGCCCGCGAGCTCGGCGCCGAGGTGGCGATCGATGTCACCGAAGGCGAGGTGCCGGATGCGGTTTCGGGGGCGACGGGTGGTGGTGCCCATGTCTCGATCGATGCGGTCGGGAGTCCCCAGGTCGCGGCGAGCTCGGTACTCGGGCTCCGCAAGCTCGGACGCCACGTTCAGGCCGGGCTGCTCAACGCGGGTCCGACGCCGCTCCCCATGGATGTGGTGATCGGGCGCGAACTCGAGATCCTCGGCAGCCACGGCATGGCCGTCGGGTCCTACGACGCGGTCTTCGACCTGCTCGAGGGAGTCGACCTGTCCCGATTGATCACCCGGCGCCTGTCGCTCGACGAGTTCCCGGCGGCGCTCACCGGGATGCGGGACTCCGCAGGGGCAGGCGTCACCGTCGTCACCGGGTTCTGAGCGCTGCCTACGATGGCCCCATGGCAGTGATCGGCCGGGTGCTCATCGACGGGAAACCCGTGGAGGCCGACGAGGCCGCGATCTCGGTACTCGACGTCGGGTTCCAGCGCGGGTATGGCTGCTTCGAGGCCCTCCGCACCTACGACGGAGCGATCTTCCGGCTCGGCCCGCACCTCGACCGGTTGGCCCGCAGCGCCGGCAAGCTCCACATTCCGGTGCCCGACCGAGATGACCTCAGTGCCTGGTGCACGACGGTGGCAGAGGAGGCGGGGAACAGCATCGTGCGGGTCTTCCTCTCGGGCGGCACCGATCCCAAGAACCTCGGCACCAACTCGCGAACGGTCGTGCTCGCAGAGGAGGTGCCGCCACAGCCGCCGACGCTGGCGGTGCAGTCCCGGATCGCCCCGTGGCACACCGACAGCGAGTGGTACGAGCTCACCGGGGCCAAGGCGCTGTCCTACGGCTTCAACCTGGCCGCATCGTTCGAAGCCCAGCGGGCCGGTTTCGACGACGCGCTGCTGGTGGGGCGCAGCGGCAACGTGCTCGAGGGCCCGACGTTCTCGGTGGCCTGGATCAGCGATGGTGTCTTCTACACCCCGAGTCTCGAGATCGGCATCCTGGAGTCGATCACGAGAAGGGCAGCCATCGAGGTCGCCGAGCGAGCCGGTGTGAAGGTCGTCGAAGGCTCCTACGGCCTCGACGCCGTCGTCGCCGCAGACGAGGTCATGGCGATGTCGACGGTCAAGGAGATCCATCCCGTCGGACGGGTAGACGACCACGAGTTCGCCGGCGGGCCGGTCACGGCCCGGCTGGCCGATGGCTTCGCCGAGCTGGTGGCGGAGGAACTCCGTCGTTGAGCCTGGCGTCGGCGGTCGACGACCTCTATCGCGACGTCGTGATGGAGCCGGAGCGCTGGGACGAGACGGCCTTCTCGGAGTGGCTCGACGCCGCCGCGATCGAGGTGGGCCCCGTCGATCGTGAACGGGCAAAGCAGCTCCGCCGAGCCGTCCGGAGTGGGCTCAAGCTGCAGCGGTTCTGGAGCGAGGCCGATTCGGCGAGACGGCGCGCCGAGCCTTCGTGGCGAGCGCGGGTCGACATCGCCGTCGGCATCCCTGCATGGCGGCCCGCGCTCGAGCTCGCCATCCTCGACCTGGAAGCCGCGCCGAGCGAGGAGTCGTTCGAAGACGTCCGCAGCAGGTTTCGGGTCGTCCACGGGACGCCCTGGCTCGAAGGCACCAGCTATCACGACTGGGAAGCGGCCAGGAGCGGTAGAGGCGGCTCTCGGTAGAGTGGCGGCATGTGGTTGCGGGGGTTGATACTCGTCGGTGTGATGGGTCTCACCGCGGCCTGTTCATTCGGTGGAGGCGACACCACGACCACGACGACGACGACGACCAGCGTGCCTCCGACCACCACCACCGTTCCCGCTCCGACGACCACGACGTCCACCACGCTGGAGCCCCTCGCCGTCCCCACGTTCCCCGCCTACTCGATCGTGGCTCGGATCGAGGATGCCACCGGCGACACGGTCGTCGTGCTCCTCGACACCACCTCGTACGAGTTGCTCAGCGACGTCGATCTCTACGACGTGATCGCCGACGTGGTCGACCGCTTCCCACCGATCATGGAGGCGCACGTCGTCGACTCCCAGGAGGCGGCAGCATTGGTTCTGGTCGAAGCGCCCACCGACGAGGAGCTCCAGGTCCTCGGCGAGCACTACTTCCTGAGGCTCGAAGACGGCTTCCGCATCGTCTACGTCGGACCCTTCTCGGAGCTCGGAACCTCGGTGCTGGGATCGTAGTCAGCGAAGCAACACCGTCGCCGCGGTGAGGAAGGCGGTGAAGCTGACCAGGTCGGTGGTGACCGTGAGGAAGATGTTCGAGGCCAGGGCCGGATCCTGACCGAACCGCCGTAACAGCACCGGGATGCCCGACCCGACGATTCCTGCAGCGAGAAAGGCGATGATCACCGACACGGCCAGGATCGCCGCCATCTCCCCGGCGGTGACTTCGCTCTGCTCTCCGAAGAGCCCGACGGTCGCGGCTCCGAGGACCGCAGCCAGCGCGGCGATGACGATGCCGTTGAAGGTCGTCACGGTCACCTCGCGCCGGATTGCCTGGCGTGCCCTACCCGCCGGCAGATCGCCAACGGCCATCGAACGGATGATCACCGCCAGGCTCTGCGCTCCCGAGTTGCCACCCAGCAGGGCGACCAGCGGCATGTAGGCGACGAGCACCGCGGCGCCGGCGAGGATCGACTCGTATCGCGAAATCACCGACGCCGTCACCACGCCGATGGCGAGGTTGAACAGGATCCAGGGCAGTCGCCGTCGCACCGAAACCCGGACCGGGGTGAACACCGATTCCTCTTCGCCGGCGCCGACCATGACGGCGATGTCCTCGCCCGCCTCCGCCCTGATGGCCTCCATCGCCTCGTCGAACCGGACCATGCCGATCAGCCGCTGTACCTCGTCGACGACCGGGATCGCCAGCAGGTGGTAACGGTGGATCAGCTCCGAGACGACCTCGCGGTCGGTGGAGGCCTCGACGGAGATCGGATCGGCGAGCATGACCTCGTCGAGCCCCTGCCCGGGCCTGGCGAACACGAGATCACGGAACGACACCACGCCACACAGCTTGTCGGCGTCGTCGATCACGTAGACGTAGGAGAGGTTCGAGCCGAGGTCGTCGTGGAGCTGCCGCAACGCCTCGAACGACTCACCGACGGTGAGACCCACCGGCAGCACCGCCACCTCCGGCGTCATCATTCCCCCTGCGGTGTCCGGCTCGTGGGCCATGAGACGCTCGATCTCGACGGCGGTGTCGGGATCGAGCGCGGCGAGCACGGCAGCCTGTTCTTCCTCGTCCAACGCGTCGACCAGGTCGGCGGCCTGGTCGGCGTCCATGGCGGCGATCAACTGTGCAGCCGATGCTGAATCGAGCTCCTCGAGGACGTCTGCCGCCGCCTCGGGCCGCATCTCATCGAGCACCTCGCCGGCCTCGGCGGTCTCGAGATCGGTCAGCAGATCGGCTGCGTCCACTTGGGGAAGCGCCTCCAGGATGTCGGCGGCGCTCTCCGGTGCCGACTCGGCGAGCTCCTCCCACTCCTCGTGGTGGGCGTCGAGATACTCCTCCGCCTCCTCGGGGCTGCGGCGGGCGAGCTCACGGAACGCCTCGATCACGTTGAAGAGCTTCATGGCTTCCGCAGCCTATCGCCGCGTCAGCGGAGCTCGATGGCGGCTCCCTGAGGCCGCTCGGTGATCTTGCCGATCACGTGGGCCTCGTCTCCACCGGCGACGAGGCGTTCTCGCAACGTGTCGACCCCGTCGGCGGCGATGGCGAGGAGCAATCCCCCGTTCGTCTGGGCATCGGCGAGGAGCTTCACCGTCGTCTCGTCGATGCTCCCGGTGTCGACATCGTCCCGGAGCGACCGGAGATTCCGTCTCGAGCCGCCGGGGAGATGGCCGGCTTCGGCCAGATCCATCGCGCCGTCGATGATCGGCACCCTCGCCGCCTCGACGATCGCCCCAACACCGCTGGATTCGAGGACCTCCCTGAGGTGGCCGAGCAGACCGAACCCGGTGACGTCGGTTCCCGCCACCACGCCGGAGGCGAGCGCCGCCGCCGATGCCGAGCCGTTGAGGCGGGTCATCAGCGCTGTGGCAGAAGCCACGACCGCGTCCGGCGCCCTGCCGGCCTTGAGCGCCGTCGTGATCACACCGGTGCCGATCGGCTTGGTCAGCACGAGGATGTCACCGACCGCCGCCCGGGCGTTGGTGATCATCCGGTCAGGGTGGACGGTTCCGGTGATGGCGAAACCGTATTTGGGCTCCGGATCGTCGATGGAGTGGCCGCCCACGAGGGTGCAGCGCGCCTCGACGAGCATCGCAAGGCCCCCGTCGATCACCTCGGCGGCGACGTCCCAGGGCAACTGGCCGCGCGGCCACGAGAGCAGCTGGAGTGCCGTCACCGGGACGCCGCCCATGGCGTAGACGTCGGAGAGGGCGTTTGCCGCGGCGATCCGACCCCACGTCCCGGCATCGTCCACGATGGGCGTGAAGAAGTCCACGGTCTGCACCAGGGCCACGTCGTCGCTGATCCGCATCACCCCGGCGTCGTCCATCCCGGCGAGACCCACGATGAGGTCCGGGTGCTCGGTCGCATCGGTCGATTGCACGCGGCGCAGGACCTGCGCCAGCTCGTCAGGTGCGAGCTTGCACGCTCAACCGGAGCCGTGACTGAAGGCGGTGAGCCGGAGGTCGTCCATCGAACGGAGCGTACCCCGGGTGGTTGCGAGTCACCGCCACCCGCTCCAGACTCACCCCATGGATTCCCAGCAACGACTCGACGCCATCGCCGGATCCCTCGGCATCGGCCACCTCCAGCGCCACATCTTCCTGTGTGCCCAGCAGACGACGCCGCGATGCTCGTCGTACGAGGGAAGCGATGCGACCTGGCAGTACCTGAAACGGCGCCTCAAGGAGCTCGACCTGGCGTCGGCCCCCGCCCCGTGGCGCGGCGCCGAGACCGACGAGCCACCGCCCGAGACCCCCGTTGGGACCGGGACCGTGCTGCGTTCCAAGGTCGACTGCCTGCGAATCTGCGAGCAGGGTCCGATCGCCGTCGTCTATCCCGACGGTGTCTGGTACCGGTCGGTGACTCCCGACGTCATGGAGCGCATCATCGACGAGCACCTGATCGGGGGTGTACCCGTGGACGAGTACGTGTTTGCCGTGGACGACCTGCGAGCCGGTCGGGCCTAGCCTTCCTTCCGTGAGCTACATCCTGTGGGGCCTCGCCATCCTCGTCGGGCTCTGGCTCGCGTGGCGCCTGTTCGGGCCCGACCGCGAGCCGAACTATGCCGGACCGCAGGTGCGGCCGATCCGCGTTCCCGGCCGCACCGTGTTCGTCGACGAGCGAGAGTTCTTCGTGCGGGAGGTCGGACCCGAAGACGCCCCGACGCTCGTCCTGCTCCACGGGTGGAGCTTCGACGGCGAGATGAACTACTTCAAGCTCATCCCCGAGCTGTCGCAGCGCTACCGGCTCATCGTCCCCGACCACCGCAACCACGGGAAGTCCGATCAGATCCGGGGTCCCTTCGAAGTGGAGGATCTGGCCATGGTGCTCGAGGGCATGCTCGATCAGCTCGGCTACGACCGGGTCAACCTCATGGGCTACTCGATGGGCGGAATGGCGGCACAGGTGTTCGCCCACCGCCACCCCGACCGCGTCGACAGGCTGATCCTGGCCGCTACCGCCGCCTACCCGATCGACCGGTTCCGCCTTCTCGCCCGGATCGCCTTCTGGCTGGCGCGAGCCTTTGCGCGGCTCTCCAAGAAGGAGGCGGCGATGTTCACCTATCGCTACCTCAACCGTCACGGCCTGATCGACGACAGCGCCCAGCGCTGGATGTGGGCGGCGCTGCTCGACCGGGATCCCACCCTGTTCTACGAATCCGGAGTGGCCGCCTGGCGCTTCGATGCCAGGGATTGGGCAGGCGAGATCGCGGCGCCGACGATGGTGATCATCCCCGGCAGGGACGAGGTGGTGCCGACACGGACCCAACGCGACCTCGCCAACCGGCTCGACGACCCGGTGGTCGTCGAGCTCGAGGGCGCAGGGCACGACTCGGTGCTCGCCCGCCCCGAGGAGTACATCAAGGCGATCGACCGGTTCCTCGATGCCTGACCGCACCGCCGGCGTCGTCGGCGGCGGGACGATGGGGATCGGCATCGCCTATCGGTTTGCGGTGGCCGGTGCGACCGTGCATCTGGTCGATCTCGATCTCGACCATGCCAAGCGCTCGGTCGAGGCGGTGCGCGGTGCCCTCGAACGTGCCGTCGAGCGGGGCAAACTCGACCGGGGGACGGCGTCGCTGGCCGGGGCGCGGGTGTTCGCCTCCCCGGCGATCGATGCGTTGCCCGAGGGCCTCGACGTCATCGTCGAAGCCGTGCTCGAGCAGCCCGAGCTGAAGATCGAGGTCCTGGCGCTGGCCGAGCAGCGCGCGCCGGAGATCCTGGCGTCGAACACGTCGAGCATCTCGATCGACTCGCTCGCGGCCGGGCTCGCAGCTCCCGGGCGGTTCGCCGGGATGCACTTCTTCAACCCGGTGTGGGCGATCGACCTCGTCGAGGTCGTCCGCGGCGGGGCCACGGCGGAGGCGACGATCGATGCCATTCTCGACATCGTGGAATTCCTCGGCATGGAAGCCGCAGTGGTCAACGACGCTCCTGGCTTCGCCTCCAGCAGGCTCGGCATCGTGCTCGGGCTCGAGGCCATCCGCATGGTGGAGGAGGGCGTCGCCGAGCCGGAGGACATCGATCGGGCGATGGAGCTCGGATACCGGCACCCGATGGGTCCGCTCCGCACCGGCGACCTCGTCGGCCTCGACGTCCGGCTGGCCATCGCAGAGCACCTGGCCGGCGTCTACGGCGAGCGATTCGAACCGCCGGAGCTGCTCAAGAGAATGGTGGAGGAGGGGAAGCTGGGCCGCAAGACCGGCGAGGGCTTCTATCGGTGGGAGTAGGTCACCCCAGGAACTCGCGTACCGCCTCGGCGAGCCTTCCCGGCGCCTCCAGCACGACGTTGTGGCCGGCTCCGGGGATCACCACGTGGCGCCCTTCGGGGGCCGTGGCCGCCAATGCTGCTGCCTGCTCGGTGTAATGGTGGTCGTCGCCACCGGAGGCGGCCAGCAGCGGCACCGTCAGCGATTGGATGCGATCACCCAGGTACGGGTAGGTGCCCTGGCCGAGCCCGCGTAGCGCCGCGGCCAGACCCTCGGCGGTGTTCTGCTCGCGGACGGCCCGATCGGCCGCTCTCGTCACCGCGTCCACGCCCTTGGTCGACGTCATCGGAGCCGCCAGCCACCGGTCGAGGAAGCGGCCGACGCCCTCCCGCTCGATCCGGTCGGCGAGCTCGGCATCCTCCGCGGCGCGCATCCGCCTGCCGTGTGCGTCACCGATCCCCGGTCCGGTCGAGACCGTGATGACCCGCGTCACCAGCTCGGATCGGTCGAGGGCGAGGGACAGTGCGATCCGGCCACCCATCGAGTAGCCGAGCACCGGTACCGGGGCATCGAACCCGGTCATCCAGGAGGCGAGCGCTCCGATCGTGGTCGGGACGTCGACCGGCCTGATCACGGTAGCCCCGTGGCCGGGGAGATCGGGGGCGAGGACCGAGCAGCGGAGAGAGCCGGCGAGCGCGGCGAACTGGGCTCCGCCGAGCGTGAATCCGTGGAGGGCGACCAGCGGCGGACCGGATCCGTACCGGTGGACGGCGAGCGGCATCGCAGGCATTGGACAAGCGTACGGCCAGGCCCGAAGCGGGGAGCCGACGCCTACCCTTGATCGGCATGGACGCCCCGCGGACCCGGTTCGGCTATCTGGCGTGGGCGGTGCTCGTCTTCACCGTGCTGGTCATCCTCGGCGGGGCGATCGTGCGGGCAACGGGCTCCGGCGACGGGTGCGGTGCAACGTGGCCGGTGTGTACCGATCGCATCTTCCCCGCCAACCCCACCGTCGAGACGCTCATCGAGTACACGCATCGGCTCATGTCGGGCGCAAGCATCATCGGCATCGCCGTCCTGTATCTGTGGGCGCGGCGCCTGTACGACCGGGGCGACCCCGTACGGTGGGGAGCCACTGCCGCCGCCGGGTTGATCGTCCTCGAGTCGCTGCTCGGCGCCTCGCTGGTGCTCTTCGGGTGGGTGGACGACGACGCCTCGGCCGGACGGCTGCTCGTCGTCCCCCTCCATCTGCTCAACACCATGTTCCTCGTCGCCTCGTTGACGATGACCGCCTGGTGGTCTTCTGGGAACCCCCCGCCCCAGCTCAGCGCAGGCCGGAGCGCGACGAGACGGCTGGCGGTCGGGGGTGCCGGCTTGATCGTCGTCGGCGCAGCCGGTGCGCTCAATGCGCTGGCCGACACCCTGTATCCGGCCGACGACTTCCTCTCAGGCGTCCGCTATGAGCTCGCCGCCGATGCCCCCTGGCTGGCGCAGATGCGCGTGCTCCACCCGATCGTGGCGATCCTCGTCGGCCTCGGCGTCGCCTATCTCGCCATGAACCTGAGCTTCGGCGCAGGGGCCGCGAGCCAGCGCTTCGGCCGTATCGTCGCCGGTCTCGTCATCGTCCAGTTCGCCGTCGGTATCACCAACGTGCTGCTCGCCACCCCGCTGGAGACCCAGGTGGTGCACCTGGCGATGGCCAACGCCGTCTGGATCTCGTACATCCTCTTCTCGGCGTCCCTGCTCGGGGAGACGGTGCCCGCATCCGATTCGGTCCCCGCGCAAACGTGAGCGACGGCGTCACCATCGTCGATCCGCGCACCAGCGGCCCCGGCGGAACGGTGCGGGCCTTTGTCGAGCTGACCAAGCCGCGCATCATCGAGTTGCTGCTCACCACGACGCTGCCGGCGATGATCGTTGCGGCAGATGGATGGCCGGGTTGGTGGCTCGCCATCGCCACGCTGATCGGTGGGACGCTCTCGGCAGCAGGCGCCAACGTGGTCAATCAGGTCGTCGACTCCGACATCGATGCGGTGATGCGCCGGACCCGGGGGCGCCCCATCCCATCGGGACGTGTCGGGCCCCGAAATGCGCTCGTCTTCGGTATCGCGCTGGGAGCCGGTGGATTCGTGTGGCTGTGGGCGACGACCAATCTGCTGGCCGCAGTCCTGTCGACGGCCGGGCTCTTCTTCTACCTCTATGCGTACACGCTGGTGCTGAAGCGCTCGACCCCACAGAACATCGTCCTCGGGGGTGCCGCAGGCGCCGTGCCGGTGCTGGTGGGCTGGGCTGCGGTCACCGGGACCTTGGCGGTGCCGGCGTGGGTGATGTTCGCCATCGTCTTCTTCTGGACTCCACCCCACTTCTGGGCACTCGCCCTCCGTTGGGAGGACGACTACCGCACCGCCGGCATCCCGATGCTGCCGGTCGTGGCAGGAACGAAGCGCACGACGGACCACATCGTCCTGTACAGCCTCGTCACCGCCGGCATGTCCCTGCTCCTGGTGCCGTGGATGGGATGGCTCTACTTCGTCTCCGCCATCGTGCTCGGTGCGCTGCTCATCGGTGGCGCCGTCAGGCTGCGATCCCAACCCGCCGAGGCCATGCGGTACTTCACGGTGACGAATGCCTATCTGGCCGGCCTCTTCCTGGCGATCGCCGTCGACGGCCTGGTGCTCGACCCGGTGGGCGACACGGCTCGGCTCCTCGCCCTGGTCGCCGCTACCGGGCTCACCGTTGCCGGGACGACGCTCGTGTTGTGGCGTGATCTGGCGTTGCGGAGCGCGGCGGTGCCGCCGATCCGGCGGCTCGTCGAGGCGCTGGTGCCGATCCTGGGTGCCGCCGTACTGCTGGCCGGGGTGTGGGCCGCCTGGTAGGTGACTGCATGGCGACCGACACGGCCCCGATTCGCCCCGAGGAGCGGTTCGACGAGGCCGTGGTCGCCGACTACCTGACCGAGCACGTGCCCGACCTCGTCGGCCCCGGCCCGATCGAGTTCGCCCAGTTCCCCGGCGGCGCCGCCAACCTGACCTACCTCGCCAGGGGCTCGCAGGGTGAGGTGGTGTTGCGTCGAGCCCCGCTGGGGAAGGTCGCCAAGGGCGGTCACGACATGGAACGGGAGCACCGGGTGCTGTCCCGGCTGTGGGCCAGGTACCCGCTGGCACCCCGCGCCTTCCACTACTGCGCCGATCCCGACGTGATGGGGAAGCCGTTCTTCGTCATGGAGCGGCGCAACGGTCACGTCGTCCGCGCCGAGTGGCCGGAGACGATCGCTGGGAGCCCAGCGGCTCGGCGCCGCGTTGCCGAGGGGCTGATCGACGGGCTGGCGGAGCTGCACCGGGTCGACCCGGCAGCGGTCGGGCTCGACGAGTTGGGACGCCCCGACGGGTTCGTCGAGCGCCAGATCGCCGGTTGGTCGGATCGGTGGGAAGCGGCCAGAACGAGGGAGCTCGCCGACATGGACCGGGCAAGGAGCCGGCTCGAAGAGACGGTGCCGGAACCTCAGGCGGTCACGATCCTCCACAACGACTACAAGCTCGACAACACGATGGTCGACGACGAGGGCGCCATGGTCGCCGTCTTCGACTGGGACATGGCCACCCGTGGTGATCCGCTCGTCGACCTGGGCACGTTGCTCACCTATTGGCCCGATCCCGGCGCCCCGACCTACCCGATCTTCGGCTCGCGTTCGGTCGCGCTGGCTCCCGACCTTCCGAAGGACGAGGCCGCAGGGCGCTATGCCGACGGCACGGGATTCGACCTCTCCGCGATCGGCTTCTACGAGGGCCTGGCGTTGTTCCGGATCGCGGTGATCATCGAACAGATCTACGCCCGGTACGCCGCAGGGCAGACCAGCGACCAACGCTTCGCCGCCTTCGAGCCCATTCCACCGATCCTGGCGGCGGCCGCCGTCGAGACCCTGGAGGGGTTGCGGTGAGGCCCACACCGGGTACGCTGCTCCCGATGACCGACTGCTTCGGCTACCAGTACTTCGTCCGGGTGAGGCCCGGGTCGACGTGACGCGCTAGCAGACAGCCAAGCAGCACCCGACCCGGAGTCTCGGCTCCGGGTTTGTTCATGCCCGGGGCCGGCCCGTAAGGAGGCCCGATGGGCGAGGAACCGATTCTCAAGAGCCACCGCCGTCCCGACATCGAGACGACGATGATCGCCGTCAGGACGGTCAAGTTCGGCGACGGCTCCTATCCCGTGCTCGCCGGGCCGGCCGCCGTCGAGAGCGAGGCGCAGATCAACGCCGCTGCCGCCGCCGTGGCGGCGGCCGGGGGTTCCGTGCTCCGCGCGGGCACGTTCATCGCAGGGAGCTCACCCTACGAGTACCGAGGGGTGGGTCCCGACGCGGTGTGGATGCTCGAGCACGCCGGCCGCGAGGCCGGGTTGCCCGTCTCCACCGAGGTGCTCGAGCCGAATCACGTGGCACAGGCGGCCGAGCACGTGGACATCCTCGAGATCGGTCCGGGCAACATGCAGAACTTCGTGCTGCTGCGGGAGGTCGGCGACACGGACCGCACCGTCATCGTTCACCGTGGATCCTCGGCCACGATCGACGAGTGGCTGCTCGCCGCCGAGTACGTGCTCGACGCCGGCAACGAGCGGGTCGTGCTGTGCGAGCGCGGGAGCCGGGGGTTCGACCCGAGGACGAGCGACACCATCGACATCTCGGTGGTACCTGCAGTCCAGCGGCTGTCGCACCTCCCGGTGGTCGTCGACCCGACCGCAGGCGACGCCGACCTGTTGCCTCCACTCGCCCTCGCCGCCCGCAGCGCCGGGGCCGACGGGCTCCTGGTCCCGGTCCATCCCGATCCCGAGAACGCCAAGGCCGGCAACGGCTCCCATCTCGACCCGGCGCAGTTCGCCGCACTGATGGAGGCCCTCGGCATCCCGTCGCTGCGCGACGAGATCGATCGGATCGATCGCCAGCTGATCAAGCTCCTCGCCGCCCGGCTCAACGGCTCGGTGGAGATCGCCAGGATCAAGGCTGCACGGGGGCTCGACATCTACTCCCCCGACCGGGAGGCCGAGCTGATCGCCGAGATGCGGGCCGATGCCGAGGCGCTCGGTGTCGACCCGGCGTACGCCCAGGACCTCATCGAGGTCGTGCTCCACCACAGTCGCGACGCCCAGCGCCGTGCGCTCGGGGGGTAGCCTCGCCGCATGTTCACCGTGGAGA
>CAZCBO010000032.1:12774-17137 GCA_964496825.1 uncultured Acidimicrobiaceae bacterium | reverse complement strand
CCCAGAACAGGTTCTGTCGGATGGTGCGGAAGGTGGCGCGGGCCAGGGCCAGACCGGTCACGGCGAGGTTGGGGTCGCCCGACATCAACACCACGTCTCCCGCCTCGATCGCCACATCGGTGCCCGAGCCGACCGCCATCCCCAGATCGGCCTGGACGAGGGCGGGGGCATCGTTGATGCCGTCGCCGACGAAGCCGGACGAACGGCCCCGATCCTGGAGCCGGGCGATCTCCTCGGCCTTGTCACCGGGAAGGACCTCGGCGATCACCGTGTCGATCCCGATTCCGACGGCGATGGTGTCGGCGGTTCGCCGATTGTCTCCGGTCAGCATGACGACGTCGACGTCCATGTCGTGGAGGGAGCCCACCGCCTCCGCTGCGGTTGCGCGCACGGTGTCGGCGACGCCGAGCGCTCCCCGGACTTCGCCGTCCCAGCCGGCGAGGAAGGCCGTGTTGCCGGCCTCCTCGATCCGTTCCATGGCGTCCTGGTAGCGGGCGGGGATGTGCAGGCCGCGATCGGCGAGCAGCTTCGGCTTTCCGACGACGACTTCGGTCCCGTCGATGGTGCCGACGACTCCGAGACCCCGCAGCGCGGCGAAGTCCTCCGGGGCGGCCAGGGCGACGTCATGCTCTTCGGCGCCGAGGGCCACCGCCTTGCCGATCGGGTGCTCGGAGGCGGCCTCCACGGAACCGACGAAGCGGAGGAACCGTTCCTCGGGCTCGCCGGTCTCGAGGTCGGAGAGCGTCATGGCACCCCGCGTGAGCGTTCCGGTCTTGTCGAAGACCATGATGTCGACGCCCTTGGCCCGTTCGAAGACCTCGGCGTTCTTGAAGAGCACGCCGAGCTCGGCACCGCGGCCGGAGCCGACCATGATCGCCGTCGGTGTCGCCAACCCGAGGGCACACGGACAGGCGATGATGAGGACCGCCACGGCCGAGCGCAGTGCCTCGGAGAGGTCTCCCGTGGCGAGCAGCCAGCCGGCGAGCGTGACGACGGCGACGAGGATGACGGCCGGCACGAAGACCGCGCTCACCCGGTCGGCGAGCCGCTGCACGTCGGCCTTGGAGGTCTGCGCCTCCTCGACGAGGTGGACGATCTGGGCCAACGCCGTCTCGGCACCGGTCTTGGTGATCTCGACCTCGATGCGGCCGTGCTGGTTGAGGGTGGCGCCGAAGACGGGGTCCCCGACGGTCTTGTCCACCGGTTGGGACTCGCCGGTCAGCATGGACTCGTCGATCGAGGTGCTGCCGGCTCTGATGGTGCCGTCCGAGGGGATCTTCTCACCCGGCAGCACCAGCGCGGTGTCGCCGATCTGGAGCTCCTCGATCGGGATCATCTGTGCTTGGCCGCCGCGGATCACTCTGGCGTCCCTGGCACCGAGCTCGAGCAGCTTGGTGATGGCCTGGGAGGCCCTGCCCTTGGCCCTGGCCTCGAAGTAGCGGCCGAGCAGGATCAGGGTCGTGATCATCGCCGCGGTCTCGAAGTAGACGGGGTAGTCGGCGAACAGTGCCCAGACCGAGTACGTCCAGGCGGTGAGGGTGCCCACCGAGATCAGGGTGTCCATGGCGAGTTGGCCGGAGGTGATCTGCTTCCAGGCGGCCCTGTGGAACTGGAGCCCGAACCCGAAGACCACGATCGTGGTGAGGATCGCCTGGATCCAGAGTGACCAGTCCTCCTCCGGCCCGAACATCGACAGGAGCACGACCGGGACGCCGAGCAGGGCGGCGCCGATCACGTTTCGCTTCTGGTAGGCAACCTCGGCGGCGTAGCGCTGGTCGATGGGGACCCGATCCTCGTCCTCGGTGATCGGGGTGATGTCGTACCCGATCTTGTCGATCGCTGCCCGGAGGCCCTCGATGTCGACGACGTCTGGATCGATCGTTGCCCTGGCTTCCTGGCCGGCGAAGTTGACCACCGCCGACTCGACGCCCTCCTGGCGCCCGAGGACGCGTTCGATCCTGACCGCGCAGGAGGCGCAGGTCATGCCTTCGACGTCGAAGCGGATCGTGTCCTGGTCAGTCATGTCGCGTTGACTCCCCGCCTGCGGCGGGCGTCGACGCCCATCGAGTTCTTACCGTCCTCGATGGTCATCTCCAAGGTGGTCGCCCTACGGGCGACCAGTCGTGGTACGTCGAAGCGGATCGTGTCGGTCTCGACCATGGGCTATTGAGCCGGCACCTCGTAGCCGACCTCCTCGATGGCGCTGACGATGGCGGCGAAGGTCTCGTCGCTGCCATCGAAGTCGAGGTCGACGGTGCTGGCATCGATGTCGACCTCGGCGCGCTCGACGCCCTCGAGGGCGTTCACGGCCCCTTCGATCGACATCTTGCAGTGGCCGCAGTGGATCTCGGGAACGGACAGGGTCCGGTTGGTCATCGCTTGGCTCCTTGTGGTCCGGTCACGCTCGGCGTATACCGGAGCGTCTCCATCAACTCGTCGACGATTTCCCCGGAACGGCCCTCCTCGACGGCGTGCATCACGCACGTCTCGACGTGGTTCTGCATGAGCACCCGATTCACCTTCTCCAGCGATCCCTGCAAGGCGGAGACCTGCTTCATGATGTCGGGGCAGTAGCGCTCGCCCTCGACCATGGCGATCACCCCGTCGAGGTGGCCGCGCACGGTCTTCAGGCGGTTCAGCGCCGACTGCTTGTGCTCGGGCTTCATGTCCTGGGCGTGTCGATGCTCTTCGTGCATGCCGCGAGTATAGCACCCCACCCGGGGTGGGGTGGGGCCAATCTCATGCTCCTATTTGAGCAGCATCGAGTTGATGCGCCGGGCCGTGATCACGGCACCGATCGCACCCATCACCACGAGGAAGGCGACGTTGATCAGCATGGTCCAATCGAAGATGCCCAGGGTGAGGCCACGGCACAGGCGCACCCCGTGGAAGAGCGGCGAGAACCAGGTGAGGAGTTGGATCGCCGGCGGATACACCTCGATCGGGTAGAACGTGGCGGAGAACAGGAACAGGGGGAGAGTCACCAGTGCCACCAGGTCGAGGTCCTGCCAGGTCCGCATGAACGTGGCCGCCGCGGTCCCGACGGCGGCAAAGGCGAACCCGATCAGGATGGCGGCCGGCAAGGCCAGGATCCCCCACCACGACTCGATGAGGCCCATGATCGCCATCACGAGCAGGAACGCCGCCGAATAGGTGGCGCCCCTGACCAGGGCCCAGCCGATCTCACCGGAGGCGACGTCGACCGGCTGGATCGGCGTCGACAGGATGCCGTCGTAGATCTTCCCGTACTTCAGCCGGAAGAAGATGTTCGTCGACTCGAAGACGGCCCCGTTCATGGCGGAAGCGGCCAGCAGGGCCGGTGCCACGAACGCGGTGTACGAGTATGCGGTCCCATCGGGCGCGATGATCTCGCCGACGAGCTGGCCGACCCCGACGCCGATGGCGAACAGGTAGAACAACGGCTCGAAGAAGCCCGAGGCGATGACCGGCCAGTAGGCCTTCGTCGACAGGTAGTTCCGCTCCATGATGTAGCGGCCTCGCCACCGCACCGCCGTTGGCGGAGCGACGCGGGTGACGAGGGTCTCGGTGGTCATGGCAGCAGCTGCTCTCGAAATGGCTTGAGGGCGAGGATCATTCCTGCCCCGGTGAGGGTGATCAGGTAGGCGACGCTGATCCACGGCGATACCGTCGTGGGCCAGCCGAGCATGACGGCCCGGCACAGCTCGACGCCGTGCCACAGCGGGGTGACGTAGGCAACCGGCTGGAGCCAGCCGGGGAGCTGGGTGATCGGGAAGAATGCCCCCGAGAACAGGAACATCGGGATGACCACGAAGCGGAAGTAGGTGGGGAGGGCCGTGTCGCTGTTGGTGCGCACGGTGTATGCGGTGGTGACGCCGCCCATCGCCAGCCCGACCAGCAGCGCCGGGAACGCCGCCGCCAGCGATTGCCAGAGGGGCGCCACCCGGAACAGCACGACGACGATGGCGAAGATCACCGACACCATCAACACCCTGGCTCCCACCCACAGCATGTGCCCGTTGACCAGTGCGGGGATCCCGATCGGGGTCGCCAGCTTGGCGTGATAGGTGCGCGTCCACTTGACCCCCGCCCGCACCTTCCAGGCCCCTTCGCCGGCGCCGGTCTGCATTGCGGTGGCGGCGAGCAGCCCGGGGGCGAGGAAGTCCAGGTACGAGACGCTCTCCAGGCCGGGCGGGAGGTTGGCGTCCACGAGCGAGCCCAGCCCGACCCCCATCGCCAGCAGATACAGGACCGGGTTGAGGAACGAGGAGAAGATCGAGCCGCGCCACACCCTGCGGTACACCCGCGCCTCGGCCTCGGCAACCCGGAGGGCGAGCGGCGCCGCCATCAGTCCTCGAGCCCGGCGAGCGAACTGCGAGCCGGC
>CAZCBO010000032.1:0-12674 GCA_964496825.1 uncultured Acidimicrobiaceae bacterium | reverse complement strand
CAATAGGCATTGGTCCAGCTTGCGGGCAGAGGACAGATCGTATGAGGCATCAGTCCTCCAGCCCGGCGAGCGAACTGCGAGCCGGCCAATAGGCATTGGTCCAGCTTGCGGGCAGAGGACAGATCGTATGAGGCATCAGTCTTCGAGCGTCCTGCCGGTGAGACGCAGGAACACGTCCTCGAGCGTGGAACGGCGGACGAGGAACGTTTCCGGCTCGAGCCCCTCGGCGTGGACCTTCTCGACGGTGGCGTCGGCGTCGTCGGTGTAGAGCAGAGCCCGATCGGCCAGCACCTCGACCATGGGTGCCAGCCCTTCCAGACTCGGTGCAATCTCCTCGAGCACGCCGACGGGGAACCGGAGCTCGACGACCTCGGGCCGAATGTGCTCCTCGATGAGCTCCCGGGGTGATCCCTCGGCCACGATCTTGCCCTTGTCCATGATCACCAGGCGGTCGCACAGCTGCTCGGCCTCGTCCATGTAGTGGGTGGTGATGAGCAGCGTGACACCCTTCTGCTTGAGGCGATAGAGGCGGTCCCAGAGGATGTGCCTGGCCTGGGGATCGAGCCCGGTCGTCGGTTCGTCGAGGATGAGCATCTCCGGATCGTTGATGAGGCCCCTGGCGATCGTCAGCCGCCGCTTCATCCCACCCGACAGCGTCTCCACCTTCGAGTCGGCCTTCTCGGCGAGCTGGGCGAAGTCGAGGAGCTCGTCGATGCGCTCCTCGATCACGTCCTTGGGTAGACCGAAGTACCGCCCATACATGTAGAGGTTCTCCCGAACGGTGAGTTCCTGGTCGAGGTTCTCCTCCTGGGGAACGACGCCGAGCCGGCTCCGCAGCTCCACCCCATCCACTTCAGGATCGAGACCGAGCACGGTGAGGTCGCCATCGGTGATGGGGCTGACGGCGCCGATCATCCGCATCGCGCTGGTCTTGCCGGCGCCGTTAGGGCCGAGGAAACCGAACGACTCGCCCTTGTCGACGGAGAAGTCGATCCCGTCGACGGCAATCGTGTCGTCGAAGTGCTTGGTGAGCCCCGTGGCGGTGATGAGCCGTTGCGGCATAGCGGAGCAAGGCTACTCGGAGGCCGTGACATGACGGACTGGCTCCTACCCTTCTCCGCGATGGAGATCCACGACGACATCGTCGATGCCATCGGCGGCACGCCGATCGTACGGCTGAGCCGGATCCATCCTCCCGGCAACCTGGTGGCCAAGCTCGAGTTCCTCAACCCCGGGGGGTCGGGGAAGGACCGCATTGGTCTCGCCATGATCGAGCGCGCCGAGAAGGAAGGGTGGCTCGAACCGGGAGGGACCATCGTCGAGCCGACGTCGGGGAACACCGGCGTATCGCTTGCCATGGCGGCTGCGCTGCGTGGGTACAAGCTCATCTGCGTGATGGCCGACAAACAGTCCAAGGACAAGCAGGATCTGCTTCGCGCGTATGGCGCCGAGGTGGTGGTCTGTCCCACGGACGTGCCGCCAGACGAACCCCGCTCCTACTACTCGGTTGCCAAGCGTCTCGCCGAGGAGACCCCCGGGGCCTACCGGCCCGACCAGTACTCGAACCCGGCCAATCCCGACTCCCAGATCGACACCGGCAGGGAGATCTGGGAGCAGACCGACGGGCGGGTGCGGGTGTTCGTCTCCGGGGTCGGCACCGGCGGAACGATCACGGGGGCCGGCCGCTATCTCAAGGAGCAGGACCCGGAGGTGATGGTCGTGGGGGTCGATCCGGAGGGTTCGATCTACACGGCCGAGACCCAGGACGACGTCACCCCGTATCTCACCGAGGGGGTCGGGGAGGACTTCTGGCCCGAGACCTTCGATCCGGGCGTCGTCGATGCCTTCGAGGTGGTCACCGACGCCGAGGCCCTCGCCATGACTCGCCGGCTCGCGGTCGAGGAGGGGCTGCTCGTCGGCGGATCGAGTGGGCTGGCGGTGGTCGGCGCGCTCCGCGTTGCGGAGGAGCGTCCGGACGATCTCGTGGTTGTCCTGCTCCCCGACTCCGGCCGGAACTATCTGTCGAAGATCTTCAACGACGATTGGATGCGAGAACAGGGTTTGCTCGAGTAGCGATCTTTCGCGCTCTCCCCGATCGCGGTCAACTCCAGTCTCTTCCGGTCGATGGTATGGGATGGCACCGCAACGCCTACTCGTTGCCGGAGCCGCTCTTGGGCTCCTCGTGACCGCATGTGGCGCGGCGTCGATCGAGGACACCGCCAGCTGTGGCGAGCTCCGCTCCGCCTGGGAAGACGCCGGCGGGCCGGTCGCGAACTACTCGATCCAGGTCCGGACCGTCGAGCGTGTGACGGAGCTGGGCGCCGGCGACCTGCCTCGCGACGAAGCGCTGACCTGCCATGTCCTGTTCGACGACGCCCTGGCGGCGGCCGGCTGCTCCGCCCCCGACACGCCACCCGCCTTCCGCTCCTGCGGCTGATCGCGCGACCCCGAACCCTGGGTTCGCAGCCGCGCTGGGCGCGATCCCGAGCCCTGGGTTCGCAGCCGCGCTGGGCGCGATCCCGAACCCTGGGTTCGCAGCCGCGCTAGGCGCGATCCCGAGCCCTGGGTTCGCAGTCGCGCTAGGTCCGCTTCAACCCCCGATCGAGGTCTTCGATCAGGTCCTCGACGTCCTCGAGGCCAACGGAGAGCCGGACCATCGCCTCGGTGATCCCGACCCTGGCCCGCTCCTCCTCCCCGACGTCGGCGTGGGTCATCGTGACCGGGTGGGTGACCAGCGATTCGACCGACCCCAGGTTCTCGGCGAGGGTCCACAGCTCGAGCGCATCCATCAGCCGCTTCCCGGCACCGACCCCGCCGACGACCTCGAACCAGATCATGGCGCCGAACCCCGAGGCCTCCCGTTTGGCGAGATCGTGCTGGGGGAAAGACTCGAGGCCGGGGTAATGGACCGCGCTCACCTTCGGGTGCGCTTCGAGATAGCGGGCGATCTGCATCGCGTTGTCGGACTGCCGGTCCATGCGCTCCGAAAGGGTCTTGACCCCCTGGAGCGTCAGCCACGCCACCAGCGGTGACATGATCGTGCCGGTGGCGTTCTGCACGTACGCGACCTGTTCGTGGAGCGCCGGCGTCGCCGACACCACCGAGCCACCCACCGTGGCGTTGTGCCCGTCGAGATACTTGGTCGTCGAGTGGATCACCAGGTCGGCGCCGAGGTCCAGCGGCCGCTGGTAATACGGGGTGAGGAAGGTGTTGTCGACGGCGTGAGGCACGTCGTGTTCCCCGGCGATCTCCGACACCGCGGCGATGTCCGTGTACTTCAACGTGGGATTGGCCGGGCTCTCGGTGAGGAGGAGGCGGGTGTTCTCGTGCATCGCCGCATCGACGGCCGGCGGGTCGGCGGTGTCGACGAACGAGAACTCGACCCCGAAGCGGGCGAAGATCGTGGTCGCCAGCCGGTACGTCCCGCCATAGGCCACGTCCGACACGACGGCGTGATCGCCCGCGTTGAGGAAGGTCATGAACACGGCGTTGATCGCCGCCATCCCGGTGGCGAAGGCGGCCGCGTCTGCGCCCTCCTCGAGGGCCGTGATCTTCTCCTCCCATGCCCGTACCGTCGGATTGGCCGATCGCGAGTAGGAGTACCCGGTCGCCATGTACTCGTCGACGGAGGGCTGGGCGAACGTCGTCGACTGATGGATCGGGGTCAGGATCGCGCCGGTGGTCGGGTCCGGCTTGACTCCGGCGTGGATCTGCTTGGTGCGAAAGCGCATCGGAGGTCAGCCGGCGAAGAAGGCCGGGAGCACCGCGTCGTAGCCGAGGAGGAACAGGGCACCGATGACGAAGCTCATCACCGCCGTCGCCACGCCCATGGTGAGCTGAACCGGCCGGCGCCGCGCCGCCACGCCGAGCCCGAGGGTCGCGGCCACGGTGATGGCCGAGTTGGCGACCACGAGACCGGCCACAAAGGCGAAGAGGACAGCCAGTCCTGCGGCGACCCCGCCTGCCGTCGCGGCGGCGATGAACACCACCACCTGGGTCGGCGTCTCCGCCCCGATACCGTGAAGGATGCCGATTCCGGCCGACGACATCGTCGAGTAGTTGCCACCGCCGGGGTGGGCGTGCTCGTGGGTGTGCCGCGGCGCGACGACACGAGTGCCTCCCCCCGACGCGGGATCGTCCTCACCGTGGTGGGCGTCGGCCACGGCGGCGTGGTCGTGCGAGTGAACGGTGGCCTCGCCACCGAAGAGCCCTCTGGTCGTCTCGAAGAGGATGATCCACCGGCTTCGCGCCCGGAAGGCTCCCCGTTCCCTGACCAGTGAGACCGTGACGGCGATTCCGAGCACGATCAACGTCAGTCCGACCAGCCTCCCCATGGCCGCATCGAGCCAGTCGGGGATGGTGGAGCCGAGGGCGATGGCGGCGATACCGAGCACGACCACCACGGTGGCATGGCCGAGCACATACACGGTGCCCTGGATCAGACCACGGCGCCGCGAGCCCTGGGTGGCGGCGATGTCGGTGATCGCCACGATGTGATCCCAGTCGATTCCGTGCCGCAGGCCGAGCAGAACCGCAGCAAGGACCAGTCCAACGGTGATGCCGGAACCAGCGTCCATGGGCTGAGGCTACCGGGATCGGAGACGCTCAGGGGTAGGGATCCCCGACCAGGAAGGCGGCGATCACCGCGTCGGCTTCCTCGGTGGGAACGACATAGGAGCGTCCGTCGCTGCCCTTGTGGTTCTTCACCGGCAGCGTGGCCCGCTCGATGCTGCCGGATCGGAGCGTAAGCGCATTGCGACCGAGATCGGCCATCAACCCGAGGCTCAGAGCCTCGTCTGCGGTGATGTTGTCCGCCAGCGTCGGGAGGAAGGTCGGCAGATTGAAGGCGCTCGACGGGGAGGTGATCTGGTCGAACATCCGCACCATGATCTCCTGCTGGCGCTGTGTCCTGGCGATGTCACCCCCGTTGCCCGACTGCCAACTACCGTCCTTCAGGATCTCGGTTTGTCTGGAGCGGGCGTAGGCCACCGCCATTTCACCGTTCAGCTTTTGGCTCCCGGCCTCGACGTCGAGCCCCGATTTGGCGTCCCTGGTGGCGTACGGAAAGTCGACCGTCACACCGCCGAGCGAGTCGACGATGCGCCCGAACCCACCGAAGTCGATCTCGACGTAGTGGTGGACCGGTATCCCCGTCTTCTGCTGCACGGTCTTGATCAGCAGGTCCGGTCCACCGAACACGAACGAAGCATTGATCCGATTGGTGCCGTGGCCATCGATCTCGACCATCAGATCCCTTGGGATGCTGAGCAACTGGATCCGCTCGCCGGGAACCATGTGGGCGAGCATGATCACGTCGGTGCGGCGTCCGGCGAACTCACCGAAGTTGTCCTCCCAGTCGTCGGGCAGGTTGTAGCGGTCGTCGGTGGCGATCACCAGGAAGTTGACCGGTGCGGGACTTCCTCCCGGGGCGACCGGAGCAACTGTCGACAGACTGGCCAGCTCCGACGAGGCGATGCGCGTGATCCGGTTCTCGGTGGCGTTCACGTACGCGATGGCGGCGAACACCAGGATCACGGCCAGCGACAGCGCGACGAGGAGGGTCTTCTTGAAGAACCCCCAACCCTTCTTCCTCGGCGGCTGCTGCGTCGGAGGAGGTGGGGCCGGCGTCTTTGGGATCGTGGGGAAGGTGTCGGTTACCGAGGACATGTGCTGGTCGATGCTAGGGACGGTACCCGCGTAGGAGTCGCCAATGGCAAGAGGCTAGGGTTCCCCTCATGGACGTGACCATCGAATACTGCGCCACTTGAGGCTACACGGACCGTGCCGTGAGCATGGTTGACCGGCTGCTCGGTGAGTTCGAGTACGACATCGACAGCATCAGATTGATCCCCTCCACCGGCGGCGTCTACGAGGTGACGGCGGGGGACTCGCTGGTCTATTCGAAGAAGGCCACCGGCCGTCACGCCGAGTACGAGGAGGTCGCCGACCCGATCCGGGAGCTGATCGGCAAGGGGTGATCTCCCGAGCCCAGGGCTGGCAGGCGCATTTACGACGCTGCCGGCCCACAGAGTGTGATCTCCCGAGCCCAGGGCTCGCAGGTGCATATATGACGCTCCTGGCCCACAGAGTTGGGCTATACCCAGAACGGCTGCGATCGATCGACGGCGATCTCCTCACCACCAACGACCGTCGCCACGACCTGCGTATCCCGCAGCCCGTCCGGGGTGACCGAGAGCGGATCACGGTCGACCACGACGAAATCCGCAGGTGATCCTTCGCGCAGCGGAGCGGGCTCCCCCAGGGCGGCGGCGCCGCCCTCGGTGAACATGCCGAGCGCCATTGCGGCATCGAGCGACTCCTCGGGCACGATCCCGGCTCGGTCGCGGGCAAGGGCCATCCCCGAGAACGGATCGGGCGACTCGACCGGACTGTCGGACCCCCCGGCCAGGGTCGCCCCCGCGGCCGCCAAAGAGGCGAACGGGTAGACGGTCCGAAGCCGCTCCGTACCGACCCGGGCTTCCAGCCAGGTGTTCTCGGATCCGATGAAGGCCGGCTGCACCGATGCGACGATGCCCAGCCCGCCCAAACGCCGCACATCGCCCGGTGTCAGGACCGAGGCATGCTCGATCCGCAATCGCCCTGGCGACACACCCCTGGCGATGAGCGTTTCGAACTGGTCGAGAACGGCGGTGTTGGCCCGGTCGCCGATGGCGTGGACCGCCACGGAGCCACCCCCGGCGAGGGCGACATCGATCAGTTCGAGATCGGCGTCGCTCAACCGCATCGTCCCGGTCTTCCCCGGAGCGTCGGTGAAGGGTTCGTGCATGGCGGCGGTGTGACCGCCCAGGCTCCCGTCGGCGAAGAGCTTGAGCCCGGCCCAGCGCAACCGCCCCCCGGCCGCGTCGATGCGCCGTCTGGCCTCGACGAGGGCGTCTCCGCTGCGGGCGATGACGAAGGCGTGCACGGTGATGGGGAGCTCGTCGGCAATCTCCCCCAGCAACGCCACCTCGTCGCCGAGGTTCGCCCACGGGCCGTCGCCGAGGGACAGCATCGCCCCGATCGATGTGATCCCGAGGCCCGCCAGTATCGCCAGCGCATCCAGCACCTGCCGCGGTGCCGGCCCGGTTGCCGCGTCGAGGTGCTCCGAAACGAGGTCGACGGCGGTCTCGCGCAACACGCCGGTCGGGTCACCGTGCGTGTCGCGGTCGATCGTGCCGCCCGGCGGATCGGCGCTGTCCGAATCGATGCCTGCCGCCACGAGCGCGGCGGTGTTCGCCGTGGCGACGTGACCGCAATAGCGATGGACGAGAACCGGTCGATCGTCGACCGCAGCATCGAGATCGACCCGGGTCGGGAGCCGGCGCTCGGCTACGACGGCATCGTCGTACCGGCCGGCGATGAGCGCGGCCCCGGCGGGCAGACCGCGGGCGGCATCCCGTAGCACCACCTGCATCCCGGTGAGGTCCGCAACACTTCCCAGGGTGAGGCCGGTGAGGGCGGCTGCATACCCGACCGGGTGGATGTGGGCGTCACGCAGCCCGGGAATGATGACCGCACCCGTGAAGGACCGCTCGTCATCGGCTGCGGGCGAGAGCGCGGCGCGAAGGCCCACGGCCACCACCCGGCCGTCGTCGGCGAGAACGGCATCGCCGAGGCGCCCCGCCGCGCTCACCACGGCATCGGCGGTGAAGAGCGTGGTCACCGCAGGCGCGCCGGCACCAGCGGTGCGAGGATCGCGCCCAGATCGTCGTGCAGTGCTCCGTTGGTCGCCATGACCAGTCGCGTGGACGGCACCGAATCCACGCCGAACGGATCGGTGACACGCCCGCCGGCCTCGCGCACGACGAGGATCCCCGCCGCCTGGTCCCACGGCGCCACGCCGAGCTCCCAAAACGCGTCGAACCGACCCGCGGCCACCCAGCACAGGTCGAGGGCGGCCGACCCGAAACGCCGTAGCCCGTTGACGTTGGCCAGCACGCCGCCCAGAGCCGCGGCGTACTCGTCGGCGTGATCCGCATGGTCGTAGGGGAACCCGGTGGCGACGACGGCGCGGTCGAGCTCGGCGGTGGCCGAAACCCGGATGCCGAGGCCATTGAGGTAGGCGCCCCCTCCGGCCTCTGCGGTGAAGCTCTCGCCGCGTAGTGGATCGATGACGACGCCGACGAGCGGTGTTTCGCCTTCCCACAGGGCGACACTGACCGCGATCTGCGGGATGGCGTGGACGAAGTTCACCGTGCCGTCGAGGGGATCGATGATCCAGTGGCGCCCCGGTGTCTCGAGCCCTCCGCTCTCCTCGGCGAGGATGGCGTCGGTGGGCCGTTCGGTGGTGATGACGGCGATGATCGCCTCCTCCGAGGCGTGATCCACCTTGGTGACCGGGTCGTGCCGTCCCTTGTAGTCGGCCTCGTAGGCAGTCCCGAACCCCTCGGCGACGATGACGCCCCCGGCGCGGGCTGCGGCGACGGCAACGTCCAGATCGTTCATGGTCGGGAGCGTACAGCGACCCAATATCGGCTCCGTCACTACGCTCCCGCCATGGCATCCCCCGGCGATCGGGCCACCCCCGCCACCGAGCCCTCGAGACGGTCGCGCCTTGCGGCGTCGCTGCTTCCCGCCTGGGCTCCCTACATCGCTGTGGTCCTGAGTGCCCTCTTGATGTGGGCGGCCTTTCCTCCGCTCGACGTGGGTCCCCTGGCATTCGTGGCACCGATACCGTTCTTCTGGGCGATCCGGAGGGTCGAACGTGGGCTGGAGGCCGTGTCGCTCGGATTCGTCTGGGGGAGCCTGTTCTACGGCGTGATGCTCTACTGGATCTCGGTGCTCGGGTTCATCGCCTGGTTCCCGCTGACGATCGCCCTCGGCGCCTACTTCGCGCTCTACGCCTTCGTCATCTGGTCGTTCCGGCTCTGGCCGGCGTGGCGCTGGTGGATGATCGCGGTCGGCTCCTGGGTCGCGATCGAGTTCATCAGGGCTCGCTTCCCGTTCGGGGGCTTCCCATGGGGGAACATCGGATACGCCGCCTCCGGGTTCGATCCTCTGCTGGGCACGGTGCAGTGGCTGGGCCCGGCGGGCTGGACCATCCTGGCCGTCGCTTTCTCCGCCGGTATGGCGCTCTGGCTGGAGAATCGCCAGGTGAACTGGCGGTTCGTCGTCGACTCGGGAGTGGCGGTCCTCCTGCTCGCCATCGCCGGGAGCCTCTTTCCCCCGTCCGTAGACGGGAGCTCGATGCGGGTGGCGATCGTCCAGGGCAACTCACCCTGCCCGATGGTGCATTGTCAGAACGAGAACCGGCGTATCTACGAGTCCCACCTCGCCCTGACCCAGACCATCCCCGACAACGGCGCCGACCTGGTGGTGTGGCCGGAGAGCTCCACGGGCACGCCGTTCGAACCGGAAGGCAACGATGCGGTCCGGGGCGCCATCATCGAGGAGGCGGCGAGGATCGGTGCCTACTTCCTGATCGGCGGGGACCACATCGTCGAGCCCGATGCGTTCGTCAACGTCAACGTGATGTACTCCCCCGAGGGCGTCAAGCTCGGGGAGTACCACAAGCGCCATCCGGTGCCCTTCGGGGAGACGGTTCCGCTGCGCGGCCTGCTCGGGTTCATTCCCCAACTCGATCAGGTACCGCGAGACATGATCCCCGGTACGGAACCGACCGTGTTCCCGGTCGGCGAGGACTTCGTCGGGTCGGTGATCTCCTTCGAGGGGGCCTTCGCCCGAAGCATCCAGTCCATCGCGGCCAACGGCTCCAACCTGATGGTGGTGACCACCAACGAAAGCTCGTACGGCGAGACCGCGGCGTCGGATCAGCTCATCGACATGACCAGGGTGAACGCCGCAGCCATCGGCCAGGATCTGGTCCACGCCGCGATCACCGGGTCCTCGACCTTCATCACCGCAGGGGGAGCGGTCGGCGAGAAGACCGGTCTCTACGAGGGCACGGTCCTGTACGGAAGCGTGTCGATGCGCAACGCCGGACCCACGCTGTTCACCCGGGTCCCGTACTGGCCGATCATCCTGGCCTTGGCGGCCCTGGTCCTGGCGCTCTTGTGGCCGGGTGAGGGCGGGCTCGAAGACGTGGTGGGCCGTCGACGCCGCGAATCCGGCTCGCGCTGAAAATTTGCAATGCCGGGGTAGTGGAAATACGATAGGGGCCGTTGATGACTCCTAAACCCGTCTGACCGCCCCGATCGAAGGTGCGGCAGGGTTTTCCCACGTCCGGAGGTTCACGATGTCCGACATCATGAAGGCCAGCCGCCCCCAGGGGCGGTCACGCAGGCCAAAGACCTACGAGGAGGGTCGGGTCTGTGCCAACAAGTCGTGTGAGACCGTGCTCTCGCGCTACAACCGCGCCGAGTTCTGCCACGTCCACAAGCCGGTGAAGTACCCGCGGCTTCGCGGGGTGCTCACGCAGTAGCCCGTACGGTTACGACGCCTCGTAACCCGTCAGTGCCGCGTCGAGGATGTCGATGCCGGCATCGAGGTCGTCGATCGACACGTTGAGCGGCGGGATGAACCGGATGATGTTGCCGTCCGGGCCGCAGCTGAGTATCACCATGCCGTTGTCGAAGGCGTGGGACGCTACCGCCGCGAACGCTGCCGGATCCGGCGTCCGGTCCTCCTTGACCAGCTCGACGCCGATCATCAGGCCGAGCCCGCGCACCTCCCCCACCGTGCGGTGCCGCTCCTGGAGATCGCCGAGCCTGGTGAAGGCGTGGTCCGATCGCTCCGCCACGCCCGGGATGACGTCCTTGAGGACCCCTACGGTCGCCGCCGAAGCCGCACACGACACGGGATTGCCGCCGAAGGTGGTTCCGTGCGATCCGGGCTCCCACTTCTCCAACAGCTCCTTCGAGGCGCCGACCGCCGACAGCGGCAGCCCGTTGGCGATGGCCTTGCCGAACGTCATCACATCGGGGCGGATGTCGTAGACCTGGCTGGCAAACCAGTCACCGGTGCGGCCGAAGCCGGTCTGCACCTCGTCCATCACCAGCAGGATCCCGTGCTCGGTCGCCAGGTCCCTGATGGCATCGAGAAACTCCTTGCTCCCCGGGTAGTAGCCACCCTCGCCCTGAACCGGCTCGATGAGGAACGCGCCGACCTCGTGGGGAGGCACGACGTGTTTGAAGGTCAACTCCAGCTCGTTGAGCGCGTAGGCGTCGGCGTCGGCCTGGGACATCCCCCACCGGTAGGGATGCGGATACGGAGTCACGAACACCGAGGGCACCACCGGGAGGTACCCCTCGCGGTATTTGACCTTCGAGGTCGTATAGGAGACCGAGCCCATCGTGCGCCCGTGGAACCCGCCGCGGAACACGATCACACCCTGGCGGCCCGAGGTCTTCCTGGCCAGCTTCACCGCGGCTTCCACGGCCTCGGCTCCCGAATTCATGAACAGCACCTGCTCCACGGAGTCGGGCGTCACCTCGATGATCCGTTCCGCCGCGGTGAGGATCGAGTCGTACAGGAAGGCGCCGCCGGCGTGCCACAGCTTGCCGAGCTGGTCCCGGGCCGCGGCCTCGACGCTGGGAGGGCGGTGCCCGAGGTTGCTGACACCGATCCCACAGGAGAAGTCCAGATAGCGCTTGCCGTCGGCGTCGGTGACCCACGTCCCCTGGCCTTCGACGATCTCGATCTCATTGTCGAAGGCGATGACGGGTGCGATGGAATCGTGGTATCGGCTGGAAGCGTCGGTCACGTGATCCTCCTTGGTCGGGTTGGGGACGGGGTCGATCCGACCGCTACGGAGCGGCGAAGAGGTGACTGCGAGCATCCCTCGGAGTCCCGACCATGCACCGATCCTACCGGTTCTGGTGCCACCGCGAATCCGGTGAGCGGTCGAGGCTGCGCCGGGCTACTTGCCCTCGAACTTGGGGTCGCGCTTCTCGACGAAAGCGGCCAGGGCCTCTCCGAGGTCGTCGGATTGGAGGTAGGCGGCGTTCCACAGCGCCACGTAGTCGAGGGCCTCCTCGACGGTACGACCGTCCCCTGCCCTGAGGACCGCCTTGGTGCCCTGCACCGCCAGCGGGGAGTTGGCCGCGATCAACTCGGCGGTCTCGAGCGCAGCCTCGAGGGCGGCTTCGGCGTCCGGGAGGACCTTGCTCACCAATCCCAGCGATGCGGCCTCGCCGGCATCGAAATCACGTCCGGTGTAGGCCAGTTCGGCGACGCTTCCCGGGTCGATGATGCGAGGCAGGCGCTGGAGGGTCCCGACGTCGGCCACCATGGCGAGCTTGGTCTCTCGGATCGAGAACTTGGCGTTGGCGGCGGCATACCGGATGTCACAGGCTGTGATGAGGTCGACCCCGGCACCGATGCAATAGCCGTGCACCACGGCGATGACCGGCTTCGGGCACTCCGCCACCGACGACATCGTCCGCTGCATCTGCTTGATCAACCCCCGCAGGGCCACCCGCTGGGTCACCGGTGACGGTGGTGGTTCGGCGTCGAGGTCCAGGTTCCCGCTGGCCAGCACCGGGGCAAAGGCTTCGAGATCGAGGCCCACCGTGAAGGCCCTGCCTCTCGCTGCGACGAGGACGACCCGGACCTCGTCATCGGCACCGAGCTCGGCGATACGTTCGGGGAACGCTTCCCAGAACGCCGGAGCCATGGCGTTGAGCTTCTTCGGCCGGTCGAGCCAGACGATGGCCACCGGGCCGCGGCGCTCGATGCTGATCGGCGAGTCCATTCCGCCAGCGTAGGCCGCCTAG
>CAZCBO010000031.1:4230-17144 GCA_964496825.1 uncultured Acidimicrobiaceae bacterium | reverse complement strand
GATCCCACGATGAGCTACTCCTCGGCGCGGTTTGCCGAAGGAGACGACCTCGACGACGCACAGCGCCGCAAATACCGCGACCTCGCCGAGCTGGCAGGGATCGAGCGCGGTGACCGTGTTCTCGAGATCGGCTGCGGCTGGGGGGCGATGGCCGAGTTTCTGGCGGTCGAGCTCGATTGCCGAATCACCGCAGTGACCAACTCCGAGCAGCACTACGAGTACGCCACGCGACGAATGAAGGAGGCCGGGGTCGAGGACCGGGTCGATGTCGTGCACGGCGACTTTCGCGAGGTGTCCGGCTCCCACCAACGCGTCGTCTCCGTGGAGATGATCGAGTCGATCGACGAGGCCCAGTGGCCCGATCTCTTCGATGTGATCGAGCGGTCGCTGGTTCCGGGAGGCGTCGCCGCCCTTCAGGTGATCACGATCGACCACGACCTCCACGAGGAGATGATCGGGCGCGACGACTTCATTCGTTCCCACATCTTCCCCGGTGGCGCCCTCCCGTCGATCCGGATCCTGCGCCGGCTCGGCGACGACGCCGGCCTGGAATGGCTCGCCTACACCGAGCACGGCTCGAGCTACGCCAGGACCCTTGCGGCGTGGGATGAGCGGTTCACCGCAGCCTGGTCGCGGATCGAGTCCGAGCTCGGCGGCTTCGACGAGCGGTTCCGTCGCATGTGGCGCTACTACTTCGCCTACTGCCAGGCGGGCTTTCGCACCGGGCGGATCGACGGCATTCAGGTGGCCTACCGCAAGCCGGGGGGACGACGTCAGCCGATGATGGACTCCACCAGCGCCACCGCATCGACGCCGGTCCTGGCGTAGCCGTCGGCGCCGAGCGCCAGCGCTCCGTCCTCGTCGATGCCGGCCCCGCCGAGCAGGATCGGGACATCGGTGGCCGCCCGGAGCGCAGCGATGCTCTCGCTGATCGCGCCTTCCTGGCCAAGGGTGGTCACGCCGATCCCGACCGCCACGACATCGGCTGCGTCGGCGACTTCACGAGCGAAGTGGTCGGCGGGGAGATTCGCGCCGAGGTCGAGCACCTCGAACCGGGCTTCGCGGAGCAGGTCTGCGAGCAGGGAGAGGGGGAGGCCGTGCAACTCGGTCTGGGTGCTGCCCAGCACCACGGTGCCGCGCCGGACGCCCCGGCTCCGCATCTTCGGACCGAGGCGGCCGACGATGCGGGTAGCCACCTGGGAGGCCGCGTGCTCGGTGGCGACATCGATCTCACCCGCCACCCATTTCTCACCAATGCTGGTCATCGCGGGAACGAGGATGTCGGTGTAGGCCTGGTGAGGGGTCATACCCGAGGTGAGGGCGGCCTCGACGACCCCCCAAGCGCCGGGCTCGTCGCCCGCCATGAGCCGGTTGACGAAGCGTGTGCTCCAGCGCACCGAGCCGCGTCGAGGCGTTTCGTCCTGGCCGGCGACGAAGGTCTCCAGATCCTCTGGCCGGACCTGCCAGGTGCGGCCCTGTTGCGTGGCGGGGAGCTGGCCGAGACGCACGTACCGATAGACGGTCATGTAGTGGACGCCGAGACGCTGGGCGACTTCGTGGAGGGTGAGGGTGGTCACGGGTGTCATTTAGCAGGAAGATAGCACGCTTCTTCGCGCACCGAAAGCCAAGTGGCCACTGAGAAATCGCGTGATCGCATGTCGGAGGAGCGTCCAGGACTTGACGGTTGATTCTCCCACGGGATATGATTTAGCACTAAATTCAATCCACCCCCCTGGGAGGTAGCAGACGATGAAGGTCCTGGAAGCAGCACCAAGTACCCCGGCTCCGCAGCCGGCCGATTTCGATGACGCCGCCCTCATATCGAGGATCACGCGCAAAGACCAGCAAGCTCTCCGGATCGTCTACGACGAGCACGCCGCAGCCGTGATGGGTGTGGCGATGGGCGTGCTCAAGAACCGCGATCTTGCCCAGGACATCGTCCAGGAGGTCTACGTGCGCCTCTGGGATCGCCCGGCTCGGTTCGATCCGGGTCGGGGATCGCTGAAATCGTTCCTGCAAATGGATGCCCACGGCCGCGCCATCGACGTCGTTCGCTCGATGCGCGCTCGCGAACAGCGCGACCGGGCCGACCACGCCCGGAACACATCCACCACCGTGCCCGGCACCGAAGAGCTGGCATTGGAGAACATTGTGTCCGGCAGCGTGCAGGCCGCCCTCGCAGAGCTGCCCGAGGATCAGCGGCAGCCGATCGCTCTGGCGTATCTCGGGGGTTACTCATACCGTGATGTCGCCGCTCGGCTCGGGCTTCCCGAGGGAACGGTGAAGAGCAGGATCCGAGCGGGGATGCGAAGGCTGCGACTCGTACTGGCGGCCGAGGCGATGTAATGAGAGACCACCGGCTGACTTCGAGAGATGTGGCTGATCAGGACGACGTCGCTTGCCTGATCGCCCTGTTCGAGGCCCTGGAACCCGACGAGTCGGTCTGGGACGGCATCGAGGCGGCCATCGTCGGCGACGCACGTCGAGCGAAGGAGCGTCGGTCGATGGGAACGTCTGCGGGTGAGACTCGTCCCCGCAGCGCGTTCTGATGCGATATCGTCAGAGCTGAAGCCCCTTGTCGTGGGAGGACGGACAGGAGGCGCTGCGAGGTGACGCTGGGGACGTTCATCACCGATTGGTTCGGATCGGATCTCCCGATTCGGATCAAGGCCTACGACGGCACCGACGTCGGGCCCGCCGACGCAAAGACGATCGTCATGGTTCACTCGCCCGACGCCCTGATCCGTATCGTGACGGCACCCAGAGAGCTCGGGCTGGCCAGGGCCTATGTGGCCGGCGACATCTCCCTCGACGGGGACATCTACGACCTGTTCCTGTTGCGTGATCGCGTTCCCGACGTCAAGGTCACGCCGCGGCAGGTCGTCGAGCTCGTCCGGTTGGTCGGGATCCGCAACCTGCGCAGGATCCCGCCCCCACCCGAGGAGCATCGCCCCAGCGGGCGCCTCCATTCGCGAAAACGGGACGCCGCAGCGATCTCCCACCATTACGACATCTCGAACGAGTTCTACCGGCTCGTCCTCGGTCCGTCGATGACTTATTCGTGTGCGGTGTTCGATGATCCCTCCGACACCCTCGAGCAGGCGCAAGCGAACAAACACGAGCTGATCAGCCGCAAGCTCGGGCTTCGCCCGGGGATGCGACTGCTCGATATCGGGTGCGGTTGGGGAGGCATGGTCCTTCACGCCGCTGAGCGGCACGGAGTCGAGGCGGTCGGGGTGACGATCTCACAGCGGCAGGTCGACCTGGCTCGTCGGCGTGTGGCCGAGGCCGGGCTCGAGGATCGGGTCGAGATCCGGTACCAGGACTACCGCGACATCGACGATGGCCCCTTCGATGCCATCAGCTCGATCGGGATGTTCGAGCACGTCGGGATGGAGCGTCTCAAGGAGTATTTCGGCGGCATCGTCGATCTGCTCGGCCCGGGCGGCCGGGTCCTCAACCATGCCATCAGCCGCATCGACACGGACGCCGGCACCTCCCGGCAACGGCCGAGCTTCGGCAACCGCTACGTCTTCCCCGACGGCCAGCTCCACGAGGTCGGCAGCGTCATCACCTCACTCCAGGACGCCGGCCTCGAGGTGCGGCACATGGAGAACCTGCGCGAGCACTACGCCCTCACGCTGCGGCGGTGGGTGGCCAACCTGGAGGGGAACTGGGACGCGGCCGTGGCCGAAGCCGGAGAAGGCCGCGCCCGCGTGTGGCGCCTGTACATGGCCGGCAGCGCCGACCTCTTCGAACGCAACCGTGTCCATGTCGACCAGGTGCTGGCGGTGAGGACCGCGGAGACCGGGCGAAGCAACGTCGCCCTCCGGCCCGATTGGGAGTTCAACGGCGATACGGTGCGGTGATCAATCAAGTCGGTGCGTTGGTCGACCGACATTGACCGGATGATCTCCGTCGAGGGCCCGGAAACGGCGCCCGAACCTCATCAGGAACCGGAGCAGGCTCCCGATCCGATCAACCTCGGGCCGATCCTCGTCGTCGGCGCGCTGATCGTGATCGTGGTGGCCGTCGGCGCCATCGGTGCCACGCTGGTGCGCGCGGTCTTCGCCGAGGAGCCGGCACCGACCACCACTGATCCCCGGGCGACAACAACGTCGATCGCCGGCAGCATCGCACCACCGGGAGGGTTCGTCGTGGACAGCCCGATCCTCGATGGGGTCGCTCGCTACGAGCAGGACGGTGCCGTCATCCTGATGCTGCTGCGCGGCGAGGTGTGCGGCCGGGGCGAGGGGACGATCGGTGCCAGCGGCGCCATCACCAACGCGTGGATGCGAGGCACGTACGACTACGTCATCACCGTCGAGCTCATCCGGGCATGGAACCGGGCGGTGATCGGCGAGCTCGAGACCACCGTCTCTGCCCTGCAACCCGGAGCGACCGCGTCCTGGGACGTCGAGATGGTGTCGAGCCGCGTCTCGACGATCGACTGCCGGATCACTCGGGTCGTGGCGACGCCCGTCGGAAGCTGACCGGGCCGGTCTACTCCTCGGTGCGTTCGATGACCACCCGGAACCGGTCGCTGTTGTTCAGCAACAGCAGGGCGGCTCCGATGAGGATCAACACGACGCCGACGCCGCCGGCCATCAGCGAGACGCCAAACGCAACGACGGAGGTGAACAGCGACGCTCGGAGGAACGACGCCGTCATCGCCGTTTGCCGTCGCTCGTCGGTGCGGTCGAGCTGGGCGTAGGTGAGGCCATCGGTCGCCTCGAGAGCGTGCCGGTTGATGACCGAGGCCTGCTCGTATGCGGTGAGCGGACCGTCCACGGGATCGCCGGCGAACCGGTTGGCGTCGTCGGCAACGGTGATGTTCTCGTCGGCGAGGTGGTTCGAGACGTTGAACCATGTGAAGATGCCGGCGACGATCAGGACGAAGCCGGCGACGATGGTGGCGATCGCCAGCAGCATCACCCAGGTCGAAGACTTCTGTTGAACGGTTGCGGTGGTCATTGGCTCCTCCCCTCGCCAGGGCCGGCAGCGTACCGGCGGTCGTGGCCGTAGGGGGAGCCGCACCTCGGGGCAGAACGCGAAATCCGCGTCTCCGTCATACCCCGCCGATACCCTGACCCAAATGGTGTCAGAGCGGGATCTGCAGGTCCTCGACTTCGAGCGCTCGTGGTGGCTCTACCCGGGTCCGAAGGACCGGGCGATCCGCGAGTACCTCGGCATCAGCGCCACCCGCTACTACCAGGTGCTGCGGCGTCTCGTCGACGACGACGAGGCGCTCGAATACGATCCGCTGACGATCCGCCGCCTCAGGCGGATGCGCCGGGAACGCTTGGATCAGATCGCTCGACGGGTCGGCGGCTCGCCCCGGTCGTGAGCAACCAGGAGACCGAACCGCCGGCTGCAGAGACCGGTCTGATTCGCCGGGCAGGGTTGTTCTCCTGGTCGGCGCTGGGCATCCTCTTCCTCATCGGCGTCGCCGGATACCTGGTGATCGAGGGCAGGGTCATCCTCGGTCCGCTGTTCCTGGCGATGGTGATCACCTTCATCCTCAACCCCATGGTCTCCCGCCTGGAGAGACTCCACATCCATCGCATCATCGGGACCACGCTTGGATTTGCGATCGTCATCGCCATGCTCGCAGTGGCCGCGGCCCTCGTGATCCCGAGCATCGTCGACCAGGGCCAGACCTTCGCAGACGACTTCCCGCAGCTCTACGAGGAGTTCACCGCCCAGACGGTGAGCATCGCCGAGGACTTCGGCATCGAGGTGACCTTCTGGGACTACGACCGGATCGTTGAATACGTCAGCGATCCCGAGAACCAGGACACCATCCTCAACATCGTCCTGGACTGGGTGGGTTCGCTGACCTCGGGCTTCTTCGAGTTCATCCTCGTGTTTCTGCTGGGCCCGGTGCTGGCCTTCTACTTCCTCGTCGATCTCCCCAACATGCAGAGGAGGTTGATGGACCTCGTCCCCGAGGACGACCAGGCCGAGGTGGCCTTCGTGGGGGATCAGTTGAACACGGCGGTGGGTGGCTTCCTGCGGGGCCAGCTGCTGGTGGCGATCATCGTTGGCGTCATGCTCGCCTTCGGATACTGGCTCATCGACCTGCCGTTCTGGCTGCTGATCGGGCTCATAGGGGGTGCGCTCAACCTCGTTCCGTTCCTCGGACCATGGGTGGGCGGTGCCCTCGGCGTCATCGTTGCACTGGCGACGACCGACGTCACCACCGCCCTGTGGGCGGCTCTCGTGGCCTTCGTGGTCCAGCAGATCGACAACAACTTCGTGAGTCCCCTCGTGTTGCGAGCGACGGTGCGGCTGCACCCCGGGATCACGCTCATCATCCTCGTGCTGGCCGGCGCCATCGCCGGGTTCTGGGGGATCATCATTGCCGTCCCCGTGGCGGCGAGCATCAAGGTCGTCGGCGGGCACTGGTACCGGACGCGGGTCCTCGGGCAGACCTGGGAGGAAGCCGAGGAGGCGATCATCGCCGAGCCACCCGTGCGCCGCTTTCGGACGACCAGGGAGATGGAGGCGATCCGACTCGACGAGGAGAGGGTTCCTCCCGGCCAGGCCGCCGACGAGCCAGACGACCAAGACGAGTCCTGAGGGGTGGTGGTGATCGATCTCATTGCCGTTGCGGTGTTCGTGGTGCTGGTCGTCTGGGGCTGGTCCAAGGGGTTCGTCCGCCAGGCCCTCGACGTGGCAACGCTGGTGCTCGGCGCCATCATCGCCTTCCGGCTGGCCCCCGTCGTCGGGAGGATGCTGACCACCCTGTTCGGCTGGTCGCCGGAGGTTGCAAGAGTCGTCGGCGGGTCGCTCCTGTTCCTCGCCCTGGCGGTGGCGGCCGGCTTCGCCGCGTCGAGGATCCACCGCTCGATGAAGCATCTCCCGGGGACGTCGCTGCTCAACAGTCTCGCCGGGGCCGCCCTGGGTGCGGTGTATGCGATCGTCCTCGCCGTCGCCGCGGTCACACTGCTTGCGGCGCTCCCGTTGCCTCGAGCTGTCGCCGCCGAGCTCGAGGAGTCGACCGTCGCCGAGCGGGTCGTCGATCCTTCCGGACCGGCGCAGCGGGCGATCGGCGCGATGTCGGGAGACCGAGCCGTTCAATCGATGATCTGGCTCCGTCGATTCGTCGGCGACTGGATCTTCGTGCCTGCCGACGGGGACGAACTGACGCTTCCGGTGTCGGGCTCGGACGCGGCGAGACCATCGTCCCGGGCTGCAGACGACGTCGTCACCGCGATCGATCTGGTCCGCGCCGATCGGGGGCTGGAACCCTTGGAGTGGTCCGATGCGCTCGAGCTCGTCGCGGTCACCAGGGCGGGCTCGATCTATCGATCGGGCTCCTTCACGACCGATCCGCCCGTCGCGGATCGACTCGGCGCGGCCGGCATCGCTGCCACGGAAAGCACCGAGCGGCTCTTGCTGGCACCGACGATCGAAGGCGTGGCCAAGGCCATCGATGCAACGGGGTCGTACCAGCGGGCCGGGGTCGGCGTCGTCGACGGCCCCTTCGGGATGCTCACCGTGCTGGTGCTGACGAGCGCGGATTGATCAGTCGTCGGTGGGAAGCTCGTCATCTCGGGACGGTGCCACCTGCTGCGGATAGGCGGCTGCAGCGGCGGAGACGGCCTCCCGCTCCTGTCGCCTCCCCAACACCACGGCGGCGATCATCGCGCCCACTCCGATCACGAGCACGATCCCCAGGATCAGCCACAGCCAGGGAACGCCGCCGCCGCCGAACTCCGACTCGGCGTGCATCTCGAGCGTTCCTCCAAGGATGGGGAGATCCCACCGAAGCCGTCCGTCGGGGAGGATCTCGTCGGCATTGTGGGCGGTCACGGTGCCGGGCATCGCCAGGATGAAGCTCGCTGAGAAGAAGTCGCCCCCGGTGAACTCGGAGACGTCGAAGGGCACCTCGCCGCCGAGATCCAGCTCCTGGCCGCTCAGGGTGGCGTCGAATACCGCGCTGGTGTCGTCCAGGACGAAGCTGAAGCTGTCCCCGAAGCCGCCGATCAGGTCGGCGGAGGTCCCGGCGAACTCGTCGGTGATCTCGTTGATATCGTCGAACGCGACCTCGACGCCCTGGAAGGTCATGTCGCCTTCCTCGCGGGTAGTGACCTCACCCTCGGGGAAGTCCGACTCGAGGTCTCCGAACAGGTCGTCAGGATCGCCTCCGGTGGAGCTCATCAGCTCACGGAACTCCTCGTCGAATCCGAACTCGACGACGACGACCCCCGACCCGTCCTCCTCGACGGTGAGGGCCATGTTCACTTCGGCCCGGCAGGCGGCCAGGACGAGGGCGGCGGCGGCCAGGACGAGCACCATCAGGGATTTGCGCATGGAGACCTCGAAGTGGGTGGCACCGATGGTAGACCGCATCGTGGTGATCCTCGGCCGCTCCCTATCCTCAAGGGAATGGTTCCCGAAGCCCGGCGTCTGCATGCTGCCCTGGTATCGGCGTTCCCCGCCTACACCACGGCAGTGTTCGCCGAGCGCGGATACGGGCTCGGTCGGCCGGTGGCGGAGGCCATCGAGACGGCCACCGCCCAGCTCGACCTCGATCTCGCCGGGGAGCTGGGCCGCCCCTTTCGCGAGCAACGCCGCACCCCCCTCGAGGTCTTCGGCGAAGCGCTCAACAGCCTGACCTCGGTCCTCGCCGAGCAGGGAGTCCCCGAGCCGCCCGACGGCCGGTCGGCCGACCCCTACGCCCTGGCGCCGGGGTCACCGGCTGTGCTCGGGGATGCCGTGGAGGCCGCCCATCGCCGCTGGGGCTCTGCCAAGGCCACGGCGCTCACCGGCGTCACGGATCGTCGCGACCCGCAGCGGCCGTCGATCGTGGTGCTCACGATGGACCGGGTCGCCCGTCAGCAACTCTGTGATGCCGCGGAGCGAGCCGGCTTCCAATGCCACGGCGCTCGCAATCCCTCCGGGGTGGACAATGCCCTCGCTACCGGAGCGGTCAAGCTCGCCTTCGTCGACCTCGCCCACCGCGCCGCCTACGACGCCGTGGAGCGACTCACCAAGGCCAAGGTCCCGACCGCGGTGTTCGGCGCCGCCATCGACGACCTGACCGAGACCGGCCTCAAGGCCGCCGGCGTCCGCCTGGTGGTCGAGCGAGACCGTCTGCTCAGCGCCCCCGAGGACCACCTCCCGAAGGTGGTGTAAGCGCTAGGCGGACCCCGCCTGTTCCGCTGCCGTGTCGGGAGCGAGAACGCCGTCGGGGTACAGGGTGAGGAGGCCGTCGGCGCCGACGGCGTCGAAGGCGTCGAAGGCGAGCCGGGCGCGACTCCCGCCCAGCGGGTGATCGGTGCCGAGCGACGACGCCGCGGCTGCCGACCACCAGGCCGCGATGCCCTCCGGCATCACCTCATCGGCGAGATCGACGGCGACGGCCCAATGTTCGGCGGCTTCATCGCTCCGGCCCTCGAGGGCGGCGATGCTGCCGAGCGCCGCTGCCCGCATCAGGTCTGCCACCCGGCCGCGATACGGCGAGACGTCGATCCGATCCAGGATGCGCTCCAGCCGTGTCTCGTCCTTCAGCTGCATCGCTGCCATCAACGCATAGAAGATGTCGACGCGAAAGGGGAGGATCTGCGTGGCTTCGATCATCGTGTCGTACGTCTCCTCGAAACGTCCTCCGAAGAAAGCGTTGGCGGCCCTACCAATCTCGTTGCCGATGGCGCTCTGGGCATCGCCGCGCCCGGCCTGTGCCTCCCAGATCTCCTCGAACCGGCGCTCGGCCTCGGCGGCCTCGCCGGCGAGCTGCATCTTCGTCAGCAGCACGTCCCAGTACGTGGTGCCGGTGATCAGGGTGGCGGCGTCCTCGGGATCGACCTCGGCGAGCGTCTCATCGACTCGATCCCACCGAAAACGCCACATGTTGCCGAAGGCCTCCTCCATCAGGGCGTCGAGCAGATAGCGCGGCTCCCCGATACGACGAGCGTCCTCCACGCGTTCCTGGGTCAGCTCGGGGCGGAGCCAGCGGTCAGCCCCGCCGATCACGCCAAGGTTGTTCAACGCACGGCGTTTCGCATCGCTGAGCTGATGCTCGCGGGCGAGGTCGAGTCCTGCCTCGAGGAGCGTCAGGCTCTCGCGGGATCGAGCCAGGTTGCCGAGCGTCGTCGCCTTGGTGATCAGCACGTCGGTGTAGACCGGGATCAGGTCCTGGCGCTCGGCAATCGTGAGGGATCGGTCGGCCCAGGCGAGGGACTCTTCCCAGTCGAGGTCCATCATCGTGGCGCGAGCCAGCTCGCCGTAGGCAGCGGCATGGTCGGCGGTGTCGCCGTCGTCGATGACCTCCCCCAGCGCCGCTCTGGCTTCGTTGCCCCGAGCACCGTCGTCGAGGATCCTGGCCAGCTGCGTGGCGGCTCGCAGCCTTCCCGGCTGGTCATCGATTCGCTCGAAGGCGGCGAGCGCCTGCCGTGCATAGGCCTCCGCCTCCTCGCTCAGCACCGCGTGCGCGGACCGGGCCGCCCTGATGTAGAGCTCGCCGCTCTCCCGCGGGTCGTCGGTGAGCTCGATCCCGCGCAGCGCGAGCTTGACCACCTGCGGATGGGACTGGAGGGCGTCGGCGCGATCGGCTGCCGCCAGCAGGGCGGCGATTGCCCGGGGCCGCAGCTCGGGTACTTCGGCGTCCGGGGCCACCTCGAGGGCATCCAGGTAGTGGCTGGCGACGATCCCGGCCAGTTCAGGGTCGTTCTCCGCATCGAAGAATTCGGCGACCCGAACGTGGCGGGCGAGCCGGTTCGCCTTGCTGATCCGCTCGTGGGCGACCTCGCGGATGATCGACTGGACGAACCGGTATTGGCCGCGCTCGGGCGACCGAGGATCTCGATTGACCGAAAGCACCTCGCGGGTGACGAGCGGCTGGAGGGCAGCGGTCAGCTGGTCCACCGGCTCGTCCCGCAGGGCCTGGAGTCCCTCGACCGTGAACGACTGGCCGAGCACCGCGGCGTCCTGGAGCAGAGCCCGCTCGTCGCTTCCGAGCTGGTCGAGGCGGGCCCCGACCAGGCCCTGCAGCGAGTCGGGAATGTCGAGCTCGGTCACATCGCCGGTGACGGCGAACCGGCCGGGGGCATCGGTTGTGATCAACCCCTGGCTCTGGAGCATGCGGAGCAGTTCGACGGCATACAGCGGGACTCCGCCCGACTTCTCGACGAGTTCGAGCACGAGGCGATCGGGCGCATCGGTCACGACCCCGCGGACCAGCTCGGCCATGGTGGTCGGCGGAAGCGGAGCGAGGTGGAGGCTGACCGTGTTGGTCTTGCCGGATCCCCACCCGGCGCGTCGCTCGAGCAGCTCGGGGCGCGCCAGGGTGACGACCAGGATCGGAGAGTCGATCGCCGCGGTCGTCAGCTCCTCGATGAAGTCGAGCAGCCCGTCGTCGGCCCAGTGAAGATCCTCGAACACCATCACCACGGCATCCCGATCGGCGATCCGGGTGAACAGCATCCGCCAGGCGGCGAACAGCTCGGCGCGATCACCGGTCGGTGCCTCGGAGAGACCGAGGAGCGCCTCAAGTCTCGGCTCCATCCACTCGCGGTCGCCGGCATCCTCGATGTGCTCGGCGAGCATCGTTCTCAGCTTGGTGCGGGTCTTGTGATCGTCGTCGGTCTCGGCGATGCCGGATCGCTGCCGCACCATCTCGCCCAGGGCCCAGAAGCTCAGCCCGTCGCCGTAGGCCGGCGAGCGGCCGTGGTGCCAGTAGGTGGTCTCGCTCAGCCCATCGGCATAGTTCCAGAACTCGTCGGCGAGACGGCTCTTGCCGATCCCGCCCTGGCCGACGATCGACACGAGCCGGGCCCGCCCTTCGCGGCGGGTGGCGTTGAGCGAATCCCTGAGGAGGCGGAGCTCGTCGGCCCTTCCGACGAAGGGTGGCACCAGGCCATCGGCGCGCCGGTTGCCCAGCCGGCCCCCGACCACCCGCACCGGGCGCCAGGTCTCGACCGGCTCGGTGATGCCTTTGAGCTCGATGGCTCCCGCCGGCTCGAACTCGATGGCGCGATCGGCAGCCTCCACGACGGACCGGCCGACGAGCACCGAACCGGGCTCCGCAGCACTCTGAAGTCGCGATGCAGTGTTGACGATCTCCCCGATGATGAGCCCGGTGTTCTCGTTGCCATCCCCACCGACCGCCGCCTCGCCGCTGAGCACGCCCGCACGAGCCTGTAGCTCGGGGATCTCCTCCTCACTGCCGAGCGCCTCGATCGAGTCCACGAGCTCCATCGCGGCTCGCACGGCGCGTTCTGCGTCGTCCTCGTGGGCGGTGTCGGCCCCCCAGACCGCCATCACGGCGTCGCCGATGAACTTGTCGATCGTCCCCCCGTAGCGGGCGACGGTCTCGCGGGCCCGATCGAAGTAGCGAGTCAGCATCCCACGGACCTCTTCGGAGTCCCTGGCCTCGGTCAGTGGTGTGAAGCCCACGAGGTCGATGAACATCACCGACACGATGCGGCGCTCCTCCGGGCGATCGGAAACGGCGACCGGTCCCGGGGCAGCGGCGCGGCCGGCATCGCCGACCGGCGTTCCGCACTCGGAGCAGAACTTGTCACCGGCGTCCAGGGCATTGCCGCAGTTGAGGCAGCGCACCGCCGCCGGGGTACCGCATTCGGCGCAGAACTTGGCACCGTCGCGGAGCTCTGCCCTGCAGTTGACGCAGTTCATGGACTGCGAATCTACCGGGTCGCGGCTGCCGGGGGCGCCGCTACGAGCGGAAGATCCGCCTCAGCGCAAACCAGGTGATCGCCAGGGATGCGCCGATGATCGCGGCGAACCGTCCGTCGATGGCGATGTCGGGCCGACCTTCGATGTCGCCCCCGAGCACGATCCCGATCCTCGACTCACGGGCGTTGACCGTGTTACCGAGCACCATCCCGACGATCGACTGCTCGACCGTCGCCTGCTCGGTGATCACCGCTGCCGCCGCCGAGGCGTTG
>CAZCBO010000031.1:0-4220 GCA_964496825.1 uncultured Acidimicrobiaceae bacterium | reverse complement strand
GGGTGGCATGGTCGGCGTCGATCATCATCGCTCCGCCCTGGGTGATGTCGGCCAGCGCGCTCGACACGTGCTGGGCGCCGCCCTGCTTGATCGACACGGTGCCGGCGGTGACCTGACCGGCACCGCCCTGGGTGATGTTCACTGTTTCGGCGCGTACCTCGTCGTGGACCGTGCCGGGAGGGCTGTCGTTCTCGCTCATGGCTGAATCGTAGGGCTATTCGGGGACGCCCGGCTCAGCCTGGGGGGTCTCGAAGGGTCGAGCCTCCTCGGTGAGACGTCGGGCGAGTTCGGAGAGCATCTTGAGGGCGATGGTCGGCTCGCGGCGGAGCAGCTCGGAGAAGTCGACGCGGCTGATCGCAAGTCCACGGACCGGGGTGGTACACGTGACGCGAGCGGTGCGGGGCGTGTCGGTGAGCAGCGACAGCTCGCCGACGAAGTCGCCGGGCCCCCGGTCGAGGTATCCCCCTGAAGGAAGATGCACCGAGACCGTGCCCTCCTCGATGATGAACAGCCCGGCGCCGGGGTGACCCCGCTCGGTGAGCACGTAGGCATGGGGGCATTCGAATTCGGTGGCCACCGCGGCGATATGCGCCAGCGCATCGTCGTCGAGCGAGGCGAACAACGGCACGTTCCGCAGGGTCTCATGGGTGCTCGTGGTCACCCGGCGAGCGTAGCAGCGGCCCCATCGTCAACTCACGCCGGAACAGCGCAGGCGCCCCACTAACGTTCTCTACCGAAGACGGAGCGAGGCGATGAACGAGGCACATCTCAGACCGGTGGAGCGGCGCGTCCTGGCGATGAAGAGCGAGGGCGTGCACATCGACGAGATCGCCAGGCGCATCGTCAAGAGCCCGGCGCATGTGGAGCGGGTCATCGCCTGGACGGAGATCCCGCGCAGCGGTCCTCCGGCGCGTCGGTCGCCGACCGCGATCGAGTCGCGGGTGCTCCAGCTCCGCGCCGAGGGACACAGCCACGTCGACATCGCCAGGCGTTTCAAGCGCAGCCCGAAGTACATCAGACAGGTCGAGGGCCTCGGGCACTTCACGCTCGGCCTCGATCTCCTCACGTAAGGGGTATCAATGGCGGAAGCCACCAAACTCATGGTCTGGATCGACCAGGACCTATGTACGGGAGACGGCATCTGCGAGGAGATCGCCCCTGATGTCTTCCGCGGCCGCGATGACGGTTTGTGGACGGTGAAAGAGGAGGCCGAGTACTTCGGGCAGACGATCTACTTCGACGCCGCCGATGGCGACGACCATGGCCCCGATGGAGCTCGAGGAGTTGCGCGCGTGCCGGACAAGCTGATCGATGACGTGATCGAGGCCGCCGAGGAGTGTCCCGGCGAGTGCATCATGATCGAGCCCTACACCGACTCCGTGATCGGCGCCCGGGGGATCTAGCGCCGACAGCCGGTCCGCTACGGTGCTGACCGTGAGGAGAGCAGCACCGTCGGTTGTCGTGGTGGCACTGATCCTCGCCGCCTGCGGAGGGACCTCTGCGACCACGGTGCCGTCGACCACGACGACCGCGGTGGGGCCAACCACCACCCGGGCCTCGACCTCGACGACGGCGTCGACGACGTCGACCACCGTCGCCGCAGTGGGCATCGAGATCGTCGGCGACGACGCGTTCGTGACCCAGACCCAGGCGGCGCTGGATCTCCTCGCCACCGACGTGCCGGAGATCTACGACGAGGTGCTCGATCACATCGACGCCATCGAGTCGGTGACGGCAGGTTCGGGGATGGACGTGTTCACCAAGACGTTCCGGGTCGGCGATGTCACGGCGTATGCACCCGGCTACGGCCCTGAGGACCAGGTCCTCTGGCTGGCGGGAACGATCGTCCACGACGCGTGCCACAGCAGGCTGTACACCGACGGCGAGGAATACGTCGGGCGCGATGCCGAGCTCACCTGTCTCGAGGATCAGCTTGCCGCGCTGCTGGTCCTCTCCGGGTTCGAGTTCGAGGACTACATCCAGTTTCTCATCGACGGGGTCGACGATCCGGCCAACGAGTATTGGAACGATCCCGATCGGCACTGGTGAGCGTCGGTCGCGAACCTGCCGAAGACCCAGACAGCCGGGGAGGACCACGCTCGGAGCCGTACTCCACAGCACCCGTCTCCCCGAGCTACCGTGGGATCAACGACCCAAACGACTCGGTCGTGTGCTGATGAAGCCGACCTCCGCATCCGGCCAGGAATCCAGCACCGATCAGCCAACGGCTGTCGGCAGCCGGGCCGGAGCGCGTCCCGATCCATCGATGATTGGCCTCGACGACCTCGCTCTGGCCGCCGGTGTCGATCAGGCCGAGGTGGCAGCGCTCGTTGCCGCCGGTGTGGTTGTGTCTGACTCCGCCGGCGCGTTCCGGCCCTCCGACATCGCCAAGGTGAGGCTGATCATCGCCCTCGCCGAGTCGGGCCTCGCGCTGGATGAGCTCGCTTCGGCGATCGAGGCGGACCGGCTCTCCTTCGACTACGTCGATCACCTGATGCCGCAACCGGTGCGGTGCATCCCCGTCCCAAGCGGCGACGGCTCGGAGCCCATCGCCGACTATCTGGAGTTGATCCATCCGATTCTCGGCGGCCGCGTCGGCACAGAAGACATCAGAGAGGACGAGCTCGCCCTTGTCCGGCTGATCCAGCGAAGCGTGACGCTGGGCGCGCCGCTCGAGAGCGTGGTCGGGATTCTCCGCGCGATGGCCCGGACGACTCGGCACCTCGTGGATCTCCAGCGCAACTTCCTGGACGAGAACGTCCTGCTGCCGGCAGTCCATGACTCGAGCTCGATGGTGGACGCCCTCGAGTCGAGTGCTCCGCTCCGGTTCGAGTTTCGGGAGCTGGGACGCCAATTGGTCTCTCTCCTGATGGAGCGATACGTGGACGAGGCGGTGTTCGAGAACCTGGTGCGATTCACCGAGCTTGCGCTCAACCAGGGCGGAGTAGCGACTCCCGGCGGAACGCAGGCTGTCGCATTCCTCGATGTGAGTGGTTTCACGAGGAAGTCCCAGGAGGAGGGCGACGCGGCGGCGGCCCAGCAGGCGATCTTGCTCGCCGACCTCGTACACGAGACTGCGACCCCCCTCGGAGGACGGCTCGTGAAGTCTCTCGGTGACGGCGCCATGGTGCATTTCCCGGCGGCAACTCCCGCGGTGAGGTTCGCGCTCGATGCGGTGCGCGAGGCGGCGCGGCGAGGGCTGTGGAAGCTCCATGGCGGCGTCAATTCCGGCCCGATGCTCCGACGCGACGCCGACTACTTCGGAACGACCGTCAACGTCGCGTCGCGTGTGGCGGATCAGGCGGCCATGGACCAGGTCATGGTGACCCGGGCCGTGGTCGACGCCTGGCAGGGCGGAGAAGCGGTGCAGTTCGCACCCGTGGGGGAGGTGGCGCTCAAGAACGTCGCTCATCCGGTGGAGTTGTTCCTGGCCACGGCGCCGGCAGAGGTTGATCGGTAGATTCATCACCGGAGGTGATCCATGGGCGTGGCTGCGGTGCTGGCCGGTGTGTCGCTGTTCGTGGCGTCGGGGCTGCTCATCGTCTTCTTCGTCACCGAGAACGAAACCGCCGATCGGGCTTCGAACTGGGTCTTCGTGGCGTTCTATGTGTTGATGGTGTGGACGGTCATCGAGGTCCACCGCTTCTATGTCGACGAGGCCGCCTGGGTGTGGGCGGCGACCGTGGTGGCCCTCGTCGTGTTGGTTCTGCTGTTCGTGACGCAGCTCCTCATCGTGCTCGGCCGCCTCGACTTCAGGAGGGTCGCCATCGCGACGACGATCGGGTTCGTCGTGATCCTGCTGTGGATGCTTGCTACCAGCGTTCTCGTCATCAGCGAGGGCGGGCTGCCCGAGGCCTTGGGTTGGTTTGGCATCGGTGTCATCACCATCGCCGTTGTCGTGATCGGGATCAGTGCCACCGACCGCGAGTTGATCATGGGAGAGAAGACGCCGGGCCCGGTCGTCAACGTCCTGTACGGGTTGGTCCTCCTGGGGCTCACCGCCTGGCTGATTTGGCTGGGGGCGGCGACGCCGACGACGTGAGCCTTTCCTGCCGTACGATCTCCCTCAACTCGCCCCGTATCCACGGCAGGCCATCGCGTATCGCGAGTGCAGGAGAGGTGCGCTCAGCGCCGCTTTAAGCACGCACGACAGGGTGAACCCGGTGCCCCCGCCAGGATTCGAACCTGGGACACCCGGTTTAGGAAACCGGTGCTCTATC
>CAZCBO010000030.1:0-17839 GCA_964496825.1 uncultured Acidimicrobiaceae bacterium | reverse complement strand
TGGGATCCCCTGCGCGACCATCACACAGGGCGTTCCCCGCCGTTTGCACTCGAGGCAGACGCTGTGGCCGGGAACGTTCGGTTTCCGCCCGTGAAGGAAGGCGTCGATGGCTTCGAGCAGCTGGGCTCTGGAGATCGGGCAGCCTCGCAGCTCGAAGTCGACGTCCACGTGGTCGGAGATCGGCGTGGATGTCTCGAGGGTGTCGACGTATCCGGGTTCGGCGTAGACGATGGAGAGGAACTCCTCGACGTCGGCCCAGTTCCGGAGCGCCTGGATCCCGCCGGATGTAGCACAGGCCCCGATGGTGACCAGCACCTCGGAAACGTCCCGGATCTCCCGGATCCGAACCGCGTCGTGCTCGGTGGTGATCGAACCCTCGACGAGTGACAGCTGATACGGCCCGTCGACCACGGCTCGGGTCGCCTCGGGGAAGTAGGCGATCTCGATCGCTCCGGCGATGGCCAGGAGCTCGTCCTCGAGATCGAGCAGCGTGAGCTGGCATCCGTCGCACGAGGCGAACTTCCACACCGCGAGCTTGGGGAGCTGGATCACAACTCGGCGACCTCCATCCAGCGCCCCGCCGTCCCGTAGGAGACGACCGGGCCGTCCCGACACAGCAGGTGCGTGCTCAGCTGGCAGTGCCCGCACAGGCCGACACCGCATTTCATGTTGCGTTCCAAACTCACGGCGATGTCGGCCGTGGCGACACCATGGGCCTGGAGCTGCCTGGCGGCGGCCCGCATCATCACTTCGGGGCCGCACACCATCGCCTTCGTGTTCGCCGGCTCGAACGGGGCCCTGGTGAACAGCTGGGTGACGACTCCGACGTCCCCCATCCAGCCGGGACCGCCGCGATCGACCGTCACCTCGACGTCGATGTCGAAGCGGCTCCGCCACTCGTGGAGCTGGAAGTTGAACAACAGGTCATCAGGGGTCCGCGCCCCGTAGAGCAGCGACACCGCACCGAATCGATCCCGGTGGGCGAGTACGTGGTGGACCGCCGGACGCAACGGAGCCAGGCCGATCCCCCCGGCCACCATCACCAGGTCGCCGCCGTTCGCCTCCTCGAGCGGCCATCCGACACCGAACGGGCCGCGAACGCCGAGGTGCTCCCCCGGCGCGAGGCTGGTCAGCGCCTCCGTCACCGCCCCGACCGACCGGATCGTGTACTCCTGGAAGCCGGAGAAGCCGGGATCGCCCGAGATCGAGATCGGCACCTCGCCGATGCCGAACGCGTACAGCATCGAGAACTGCCCCGGCTCGAACGCCGTCACCGCCGCCCAGACCGGCTGGACCCGGAACGTGACCGTATCGCCGGTCTCTTCCGTGCGATCGACGACCACGAAGGCTTCGGGAACCATTGGGTCGACGATTGGATCGACGACGGTCCGATCACCGAGCAGCTTCATCGAACGGTTCCGTAGATGTCGGCGAGCCTCATCCGCGTGGCATGCAGGCGGTCGATGGCCTCGATGGCGACCGCTTCGAGCAGCGCCATCCGCAGCGCCGGGTCCCGATGGGCGGCGTCGCGCGCCCGCGCCGCATCGAAGGCGACGGCATCGACATCGGTCTGGGCGACCGCTCGCCAGTTCCAGCGGTATGGGGGGAAAGCCCAGCTGACGCCGAGCAGCTCCCCGGGACCAAGGGTCTCGATGACGAGGGGTGAAGATGGATCCGGCGATGGCATCTCCAACGCGACGATGCCCGAACGGATCACGTAGAACTCGTCCGCATCAGCGTCGGCCGTGAAGATCGTGCTCCCCTGGTCGTAGTGGCGTTCCTCGGAGGTCGCGGCGAGCAGCTCGATCGCCCCATCCGAGAGCTCGCCGAATGAGCGGTGGATCTGGCGCAGGTCGGGTTCGGTCACGCTGGCACTCCTTCGCTTCGGATGGCTGCAACCTCCTGGGTGATGTCGATGCCCACCGGGCACCAGGTGATGCACCGGCCGCAACCGACGCACCCGGATACGCCGAACTGGTCGTGCCAGGTCGCCAGCTTGTGGGTCATCCATTGCCGGTACCGGCTTCGTGTCGACGCGCGCACCGGAGCGCCGTGAACCGCCGAGAAGTCGAGCGTGAAGCAGGAGTCCCACAAACGGCTTCGCTCGGCATTGCCTTCGAAGCCGACCGAGTCGACCATCGTGGAGCAAAAGCACGTCGGGCACGCCATCGTGCAGTTGGCGCAGGCGAGGCACCTGGCGGCGACGTCGTCCCAGCGGGGGTGCTCGGGGTTGTCGATGAGCAAGTCCCTGATCCCGTCGGTGTCCATGGTGCGACCCATCGAGTCGGCTGCTCGCGTCACCGCGGCGGAGGCTGCCTCGAGATCCACATCGGTTGCGAGGCGGGAGGGAAGGCGGTCGAGGACCTCGTCCCCGGCATCCGATCCCGACATCCACACGAAATCGTGGCGGTCGGCATCGATCACCTCGGTGAACGCCAGGTCATAGCCGCCGACGCACTCGGGGCCGGTCCCCATCGAAACGCAGAAGCACGTGCCCGCAGGATCGGTGCAGTTGGCGGCCACGATCAGGGCGCGGCGGCGACGCTCGGTGTAGATCGGATCGACACCCAGAAACACACGATCCTGCACCTCGATGGCCGCCACCTCACAGGCACGAACGCCGATGAAGGCATAACGGGGCGGACGGTCACCGGAGCTGGCGAGGAGGGGTGAACCGTCCGCCCGCGTTATCTCGATGAGGGTGGACCGTGGCGGGAACAGGTAGCGCTTCCACGAGTCCGGTCCGACGACGTACCCGAACAGGGCATCATCGCCTCGCGCGGCGAGGCGATAGCTGCCGCCGTCCTGGATGTCGCCCGTGCCGACCGGAAGGTCCGCAGACGAACGCACCTCCGCATAGCGGATCGCGCCGTCGATCACCGTCGGGCCCAATGGGGTGAACCCCAACTCGGTGAGCACGTCGAAGAGCTCGTCGAAGTCGGCCCGACCGACCACGCGTGCCGCCACGGCCACCTCCATCCGTTTCGACCGTACCGATCCGGGGGCCGCTCGATTAGAGCCGATGGACTCTGCCGCATCGACCGATCGACCGGTGGAATCGATGGAGCATGTCCGGGTCGCAGGCCATCTCGAACCCCCCACGGCTTCCCGCTCCATCGGGGCCGTACCTCTTCGCCCGGTATGCCTACGCCCCGAACCTGCTGGGCTATTGCGGTCCCCACGACAGCGCACTGCTCGAGCAACTCCTGGACGAGGCCTCTCCCCCGTTGAGCGAGCTGGCCAGCGTTGCCACGCAGTTCGACGGTGCCTACCCGTACCTCGAGTTGATTGCGGCCGCCGCCGGACGTGACCCGCTGGATCGCCTGGTCGTCGAGGCCTATTGGACCGGGAACTGGTTACTGCGCGACGTCGACACACTGCTGTGGGGGAACTCGATCGACGACCGATTCCGACCGCGTGCCGGTCGTGACTGGCGATCGGTCGAGCAAGCCATTCTCAACGGAGCACTACCGACCCACGCCTTCCACGTGTTCTGTGTCTATCCCTGGGTTGGGTTCCTCAAGAACGAGGCGGCCGGCCCGGCACTCGAGGTGCTCGATCGATGCCGGATCAGCTGGGGTCGGGTCCTCGCCACGCCCAACGGAGAGGCGCTCGTCCGTTCCGAACGCCTCCGGTGTGTCGATGGATGGCTCGAGCCCGCACCGGCCGCAGTCGGGCGCTTCCGTGTCCCCTCCGGGTTCGGCAGCCTGGACCCCGGCGACATGGTTTCGCTCCACTGGGACACGGTGTGCGAGCGCCTCGGACCCGAACGGATCGCCGCCCTCCGCAGGAACCACGACCGGCACCTGGCATTGGCGAACGAGGAGCTACGAGCCGCGAGCCGCGAGTCGTGAAACGTCGGACAACGGCAGCTCGCGCCTCGAGACTCAGTCCTCGCCCCACTCCTCGGGCGGGTAGCGATGCTCCTTGCGCTCGGCGATGCGAGCCGCGTAGGCAGCCGCTTCGCTGCGCCGTGCCATGCCCATCTTCGCCAGCAGGTTGGAGACGTAGTTCTTCACCGTCTTCTCGGCGAGGTACATCTCCTCGGCGATCTCCCGGTTGGTCTTGCCCTCGGCGAGACGGCTCAGAATCCGCCGCTCCTGTCCGGAGAGCCGGGCGATCAGCTCGTCGTCACGGTCGGCGTCCCTGAGCTTGGTGAAGAGCTTCTTCGTCATCGCGGGGTCGAGCAGCGACTCTCCGGCACCGACCGCCCTGACCGCATCGACGATGGCGTCGGTGTAGACCCGCTTCAAGAGATACCCGGAGGCCCCGGCCTCGATCGAGGACATCAGCGCCTCCTCGTCGGCGAAGGAGCTGAGGATGAGGACGGCGACATCGGGCCACCGATCGCGGATCTTGCGGGTCGCCTCGACCCCCGACCCGTCGGGAAGCCGAACGTCCATCACCACTACGTCGGGAGCGTTGAACCCCACTTGGCGTACGGCGTCGGCGGCCCCTCCGACTTCGCCGACCACTTCGATCCCGTCCTGCGACTCGAGCAGGGCGCGCAGTCCTGCCCGTACGACCTCGTGGTCGTCGACGAGCAGCACACGCAACGGTCGGTCCGCGCCGGCGGGCATGGCAGAACGGTACTCCTGCGTCTTCCTCAACGGTCAGAGTCGAACGGCCCAACACGATATGCCGATGGGACCTTTGGCCCTAACGCCCGGTCTGGCCCTTGGGGAAGCTATCTCGGATTACTTAGTCACCAACTCAACGATTGACCCCACCAAATGCGTCTCGAGCTCTTCAAGCGAACGGACCTCTCGCTCCAGGCCCTGGGGCAACTGGCCGGATCGGGTCAGATGGGGGGCGCCCGACTCGCCGCCGCCATCGGCACCAGCACCACCTACCTCCCTCAGGTGATGAAACCTCTCGTCGATGCCGGATGGGTATCGGCAACATCCGGGCCACACGGCGGCTACACCCTCATCGCCGACGTCAACCGTGTCTCCGTCCTCGATGTGGTCGAGGCGGTCGAAGGGCCGACCGACACCGGCAAGTGCGTACTGAAGGGCGCCCCGTGCCCGACCGTGGAGTCGTGTGCGTTTCACTCCTCCTGGGTCATGGCGCGAGACGCCCTCGTCAACGAGCTGGGTGCGACGCCGCTGGGAGCGGCGTTGCATCCGGCTCCCGTGAAAGGAGAGTAAACGATGGTGCGACCACCCGTGACGCCGTGGTGGCGGAGAAGAACGACGGCTGGGGTCGTTGTTCTCATTGCGGTGATGGCGTTGATCGGAGCCGCCTGTACCAACGGTGACGACGGCGGATCGGCCGGGGTATCCGACGCCAACGCGGCGCGGGAAGCCGCCGGATTGGCGCCGCTCACCGACGAGGAGGTGAACGCCGCGGTCAAGACCTACCTGCCATCGGGCACCCATGATCCCTACATCATGCTCGCCTCCGGCGGGCATTCGGGTCAGATGTTCGCCATCGGCGTGCCGTCGATGCGGATCTTGAAGGAGATCGGCGTCTTCACCCCCGAGCCCTGGCAGGGCTGGGGGTTCGGCAACGAAGGAACGATGGAGACGCTGGCGGCCGGCGACGTCGACGGCAGCGAGGTCCGCTGGGCGGACACCCACCACCCGGCGCTGTCGGAGACCGACGGCGACTACGACGGGCAGTTCATCTTCATCAACGACAAGGCCAATGCCCGCGTTGCCGTGGTCGACCTGCGCGACTTCGAGACCAAGCAGATCGTCAAGAACCCGATCGCGATCAACGATCACGGTGGAACCAAGGTCACGCCGGACACGGAGTGGATCATCGAGGGCGGCCAGTACGCCACCCCACACGGGTGGGAGTACTCCGAATTGGAGAACTACGACGAGGACTACAAGGGCATGGTCACCTTGTGGAAGTTCGATCGCGCCAGCGGTCGGATCCTCGAGGACCAGTCCTTCGCCCTCGAATTGCCTCCCTACTGGCAGGACCTGTGCGACGCGGGCAAGCTCGTCTCCGAGGGCTGGTTCGTCTGCGGCTCGTTCAACACCGAGCGGGCCATCGGCGAGTCGGGGCCCGACGGCGTTCCGTTCGAGGCGGGTGCCTCGGCGCGCGACAACGACTACCTCCACGTCTTCGACCTGGAGGCGGCGATCGCAGCCCGCGACGCCGGCAAGACCTTCGACGTCAACGGTTTCCCCGTCGTGAGCCTGCAGACGCTCATCGACGACGGGATCCTCTATCTGGTTCCTGAGCCGAAGAGCCCCCACGGCGCCGACGTCACGCCCGGTGGCGAGTACGTCGTGGTCTCGGGGAAGCTCGACCCGCACGTCTCGATCTACTCCTTCGAGAAGATCGAGCAAGCGATCGCCGATCAGAATTGGGAGCCCGATCCGTACGGCGTGCCGGTGCTCGACTTCGATGCGGTGCTCGAGGCCCAGGTCGAGGTCGGCCTCGGTCCGCTGCACACCGAGTTCGACAACGATGGGTACGCGTACACCAGCATCTTCCTCGACAGCACGGTCGCCCGGTGGAGCCTGGGCCCGCCCTACCACGACGACGGGTGGAAGCTCGAGGGCACCTTGCCGGTGCACTACAACATCGGGCACCTGTCGACCGCAGAGGGCGACACCGTGAGCCCGGACGGCACCTATCTGGTGGCACTGAACAAGTGGTCGATCGACCGCTTCTTCCCGCCGGGTCCGCTGCTGCCGCAGAACCTGCAGTTGGTGGACATCAGCCAGCCCCCGTCCGCAGACTCCGAGACCGGTGGGATGCAGCTGCTGTACGACATGCCGCTCGGCATGGGCGAGCCGCACTACGCCCAGATCATCAAGGCGGACAAGCTGGCACCGTTCGAGGTGTACCCGGAGATCGGGTACGACCCGGCCATCATGGCCGTTGATCCCGACGCTCCCGTCGCAGGGAACGAGCGGATCGAGCGGGAAGGCAACAACGTCGAGATCTGGATGACGGCGATCCGCAGCCACTACACGCCGGACCGAGTTGACTTGAAGGCGGGCGACAACGTCACCTGGCACATCACCAACATCGATACGTCGTTCGACGCCACCCACGGGTTTGCGCTGCCGGCGTATGGAATCAACCTGAGCCTGGAGCCGGGCGAGACCGCGACGATGGAGTTCGTTGTCGACCAGACCGGTACCTTCCCCTTCTACTGCTCGGAGTTCTGCTCCGCGCTGCACCTGGAGATGGCCGGCTACATGCTCGTCGAGCCGTAGAGGAGAGCGGAGCCAGGCAATGAAAGCCCTCGACCGGATACTGGGGCCCCGGGTCTCCCGGGAGGAGATCGAAGCCCATCGCAGCACCTACGTGAAGCCGGCTGCCTTGTTCACCGGCGCCGCGTTGCTGCTCGTGGTCTCGCTCCTGCTGCCGTACTGGGTGCTGCGGATGGAGGCGCCCCAGTTCCCCGAGGGATTGTCGATCAAGGCGTACGTCAACCGCCTGGCGGGTGACGTCGTGGAGTTGGAGGGCCTCAACCACTACGTGGGCTTGGACTCTTTCGAGAACGGTGCGGTGTTCGAACGCTCGATCGCCATCTTCGCCGTGATCGTTCTCGCCGGCCTGCTGGTCGGGGCCCTCCTCATCCACAGCCGCTGGGTGGTGGTGTTCGTCTTCCCCGCCCTCGTCTTTCCGCTCGTGTTCATCGCCGACCTCCAATACTGGCTGTGGCGTTACGGACACAACCTCGACACGACGGCGCCGCTGGCCAACGCCGTCGGCGAGTTCACGCCCCCGATCTTCGGCCCGGCCAAGATCGCCCAGTTCGATACCTGGGCCCTTCCGGGGCTCGGGTTCGCCCTCGCCCTCGTCGCTTCCGTGATGGTGGGAATCGGTCTCTACTACCACCGCAAGGCGTACAAGCCCCTCATCGACGCGCGGAAGGCCCCGAAGGAGGGCTGATGCGCCGCCTCGCCCTCATCCCGGTTGCCGCCGTCCTCCTCGGGGCCGCTTCGCCCGCCCTGGCGGCGCAGCCCCGCCAGGACCTACAAGCGCTGATCGACGGAGCTGAGCCGGGCGGGACCCTGGTGATTCCGTCCGGCACCTATCGGGGTGGGGTCACCATCGACAAGCCCCTCACGCTGCGCGGGCTGGAGTGGCCGATCGTGGACGGCGGCGGAGAAGAGTCGGTGCTCACCGTCAACAGCCCCGGGGTGAGCATCGAGGGCCTGGTGATCGCCAACACCGGCGTCTCGCTCGACCGTGAGAACGCCGGCATCTCCGCGGACCGGTCACCGGGGATCGTCGTGCGAGGCAACCGATTCGAGGACGTGCTCTTCGGTGTCTTCCTGCGTACGTCGCCGGGAGCTCAGGTCGTCGACAACGTGGTCGGGGCCAAGGACCTCGCCCCGGGACGACGTGGTGACGGCATCCGCCTCTGGGAGAGTCCGGACAGCGTCGTCGCCGGAAACACCATCATCGGGGGCCGCGACACCGTGCTGTGGTTCTCCAACGGCGTCCACGTGCACGACAATCATGTCGCCGAGGGGCGGTACGGACTCCACTTCATGTACTCCGACGGCGCCGTCGTGGAAGACAACCTGCTCGAACGCAACTCGGTTGGCGTGTTCCTCATGTACAGCAGGGACCTGACCCTTCGCGACAACGTCCTCGCCGAGAACAACGGCCCCAGCGGCTACGGGGCCGGGCTCAAGGACATGGACGGCGTCGTCGCCACCGGAAACCGGTTCATCGGCAACCGCGCCGGCCTCTACCTCGACAACTCCCCCTGGTCCCATGATGGGCATCAGACCTTCGAGGACAATGTCTTCGCCTACAACGACGTCGGCGTCCTGTTCCAGCCCTCGGTCAAGCGCAACCACTTCTCGGGGAATGCCTTCGTCGACAACGGCGAGCAGGTCGGAATCACCGGAACCGGCCAGTTCTCCGGCAACACGTGGTCCACCGAAGGCGTCGGCAACTACTGGAGCGACTTCGCCGGCTACGACGCCGACGGCGACGGCATCGGCGATGTGCCGTACCTACTCGACGATCTCTACTCCGAGCTCACCGACGACCACCCGGAGCTCCTCTTCTTCTCGGACACGCCGGCAGCGCGAGCCGTCGACGTCGCCGCACAGATGTTCCCGGTCTTCCGGCCGCGGCCCAAGGTCGAGGACACCGCCCCGTTGATCCGGATGCCCGAGCTGCCCGCGACGATCTCGGGTGGCGGCGGCCGGTCCCCCCTTCCGACCGCCGCCACCTCGCTGCTGCTCGTCGCCCTTGCCGCAGGACTCCTCCTGGTGGCGCGGGGAAGGAGACGGGAGGTGGCGCGGTGATCACGATCAGCGAGCTGACCAAGCGCTACGGCTCCCAGATCGTGGTCGACGACCTCTCCCTCGACGTTCCCGCCGGTGAGTCGGTGGCGCTGTGGGGGCCGAACGGGGCGGGCAAGACCACCGTCGTCCGATGCGTCCTCGGGCTCGTGGGCTACGACGGATCGGTCGAGGTCGCCGGGCTGGATGCCAGGCGACGCGGCAAGGCCGTCCGGTCGATGGTCGGGTACGTGCCCCAGGAGCTGTCCTTCTACGACGACATGCGCGTCGTCGAGCTCCTCGACTATTCGGCGAGCCTGCGGGCGCTGAGCTCCGAACGCGTCGACGAGGTCATCGGCATCATGGATCTCGGTGGCCACGTCGACAAACGAGTACGCGAGCTCTCCGGCGGCCTCAAGCAGCGTCTCGGCATCGCCGCCGCCCTGCTCCCCGACCCGCCGATCCTGCTCCTCGACGAGCCCACCTCGAACCTCGATGCGGCTGCCAGGGATTCCGTCGTGCGTTTGCTCGAGGACCTCCGCCACGACGGCCGCACCATGCTCGTCACCTCGCACCACATGGAGGAGGTGGGCATGCTCGTCGACCGTGTCGTCGCCATGGAGGACGGACGCAAGACCGTCGAGTGCGCCCCGATGGACCTCGCCGAGGAGGTGGGGATCCGGGCGTGGCTGCACCTCATCACCGCGAACGGATCGGCCGCGACAGCGGTCGAAGTGTTGACCGGCGCGGGGTTCGACGCCAGGCAGAACTCTCGCGGCGTGCTCGTCGAGGTCTCCGCCCAATCGAAGGGAAGAGCCGTGGCGGCCCTCCACGACGCCGGGATCGAGATCAAGGACATCGAGGTGTGGCGATGACGACCGCCACTGCCCGGGGCATCACCGAGCGCCCCCAGCGGAGCACGATCGCCACGATCGCCGCCAAGGAGCTGCGCGAGACGGTGCGCAGCAAATGGTTCTGGCTGTGGACCGCCGCGTTCGCCGGCCTCGCCGCGGTCTTGGTGACGGTGGCCCTTCCCGGGAGTGAGATCGGCGGTTACTCCGGCTTCGGCAGGACGTCGGCATCGCTGGTGACCCTGGTGCAGCTGATCATCCCGCTCATGGGGCTGACCCTCGGCGCCCTGAGCATCGCCGGGCCGCGCCAGTCCGGAGCGCTTCGATTCCTCCTCAGCCACCCGGTGAGCCGGACCGAGGCATTTGTCGGCACCTACCTCGGCCTCGGTGCCGCCCTGGCTGCCGCCACCGCAGCAGGTTTCGGCATCGCCGGGCTCATCACCGTGATCGGCGGTGTGCCCGCCGACACCGGTGCCTTTCTCTGGATCGCGCTGCTGTCGTGGTTGCTCGCCCTGGCGATGCTCGGGCTGGGGATGTTCATCAGCACGATCACCCACACCGCGGGCGCTGCCCTGGGCGGTGCCGTCTTCGTCTGGCTGGCGCTGGTGTTCATCGGCGATCTCGGTCTCATGGGAACCGCAGCCGCCACCCGGATGCCGGTGAGCGTCCTCTTCGGGGCGGCCCTGTTCAACCCGATCGAGGCATTCCGACTTGCCGCCCTCACGACGTTCGACGGGTCGCTCGACGTGCTGGGTCCTGCCGGAGCCTACGCCGTCGACACGCTGGGCGACGCGCTGCTCCCCGCATTGCTCGGCGTCCTCACGGCGTGGGTCGTCGTGCCGGTCTGCGCCGCCTGGTTCCGGTTCCAACGAGGGAGCGATCTGTGAGAGCCCTGATGGGTCCCGTGCTCGCCGCGATGGTGCTCGCCGGGTGTGGGTCGGCCGACGCTACCGGGCCACCCGAGATCAACTACGGGCGCGACATCTGCATCGAGTGCGGGATGAGCATCGACGACGCCCGGTTCGCCGCCGCCTACCGACTCGAGGACGGTACCGAGAAGAGATTCGACGACCTCGGTGGGCTCATCATCCACGCCAGGGACGCCGGTGAGTTGGAGGATGCCACCGTGTGGGTACACGACTTCGAGACCGAGGATTGGGTCGATGCCCCCGATGCCTACTATGTGCCCACACTCGCCATGACCTCCCCGATGGGCCACGGAATCCTTGCTTTCGCCGACCGGGCGCGTGCGATGCAGTTCGCGCATGACGTGGGTGGCGAGATGCTGGCGTGGGACAAGGTCGTCGATCTCCCCGTAGTGGAGGACCTGCTCGGACACCACCACGAAGACGAGATGGACGGGATGCACGATCACGAGATGGACACGAACGACCAATGAAAGGTGGTGCGATGAGAAAGCTGACGATCCTCCTCGCCGTGGTGGCGCTGGCCGTGGCTGCGTGCGGTGGCGGCGGCGATGGTGACGGCGGCAGTTCCGAGACGACCGCGGGAAGCACAGGCGGCTCGGGGAACGCGGCCGCGGGGGAGGCGGTGTTCCAGGGCACGTGCTCCACGTGCCACGGGCCCGACGCCAACGGCATCGAGGGACTCGGCAAGGGCCTGCACAACAACACCTTCGTGCAGTCGATGACCGACGACGAGTTCGTCGCGTTCATTCAGCAAGGCCGACCGGCTTCACATCCCGACAACACCACCGGTGTCGACATGCCGCCGCGGGGCGGGAATCCGGCGCTGACCGACGACGACCTGTACGACGTCGTCGCCTTCGTCCGCACGCTCCAGTAGCGCAACACCGCGAGGGGGGCAGTTCCAGACCTAGGCTCGCCCCAGTATGAACGAGAACGGTGCGCGCGCGACACGGCTCGGAGAGCTGGTGAGAGCGGCCGCTGCCGTCGCCAGCCAGACCGACCTCGAAGAACTACTCGGTGCGACCGTTGAAGCGGCGATGGAGCTCACCGGTGCGACCTTTGGAGCGCTCGGCGTCATCGGCGAGCACCGGAACCTCTTGCAGTTCGTCTACCGCGGAATCGACGACGAGACCGCCGACCTGATCGGGTTGATGCCCCAGGGCCGCGGGGTGCTCGGCCTCATCAGCCGCGAGGGCACATCGCTGCGCCTCGACAACGTCGCCGAGCACCCCGACGCCGTCGGCTTCCCCGAGCACCATCCAGTCATGGACACCTTCCTCGGTGTTCCCGTGCGGGCCGGCGAGCGCCTCTTCGGCAACCTCTATCTCGCCAACAAGCCGGGCGGATTCGGCGAGGTCGACCAGGTGCTGGTCGAAGCACTCGCCGAGATCGCCGGTTCTGCCGTGCTGAGCATCCGGCTCCAACAACGTCTACGCCGGCTCGCGGTCGTCGAGGACCGCGAGCGGATCGCGCGGGACATCCACGACGCGATCATCCAGGAGCTCTTCGCCATGGGACTCGAGTTGCAGGCCACCCGACTCCGCACCGACGACCCCGATCTCCGTGCCACGCTGCGAAGCCACGCCGAGCGCCTCGACCGGGTGATCCAGAGTCTTCGCGAGCTCATCTTCGAGCTGCGACGCCCACCCGCCGAACAGCGTGATCTCAGGGCGGAGATCGACGACCTCATCACGCGACTCACCGCAGCGCGTGACGCCCAGGTCGATGTCACCTACAACGGCGTATTCGTCGGGATGACACCCTCGACGGTCGACGACGTGATCCAGCTCGTCCGCGAAGCGCTCAGCAATGCGCTGCGACATTCCGGCGCCGAGACGGTCAGCGTCGAGGTCACGGCAAGCAGCGAGGCGATCGACATCGAGGTGGCCGACGACGGGCGTGGTTTCGATCTCAGCACCGAGGAACCGGGCCTCGGTCTGTCGAGCATGGGGGCACGCACCGATCGGGTCGGAGGCACCCTGCGCATCGCCACCGCACCCGGCGAGGGAACCGTGGTGACGATGCGGGTCCCTGTGTGAGGGACTCCTACAGTCGTCCCGGCCGGGTCCCAGGAGTCATCCACCTGCCTGAGGTGCGGCCGGTGACCTCCCGCATGGCCAGGCTGAACAGCACCGCTTCGCCGGGAGGCACCTCCGCCGTCCCGATCCAACCGATGCCGGCGTCGTCGAAGCTGTGCAACCGTGGGCCCGAGCCGAGGGCCTGGGTGTAGTCGCGGTACTTCTCGAGGAACAGCACCACGACCGCGTCCTCCGTCATGTCGTTCTCGATGAACGACACATCGCCGCGCACCAAGACCGATTCCCACGCCCCCGTTGCGTCGTCGAACTCGACGATCGATACGGCGGCGCGGGGATGGCCGAGGAGAGCATCGACCCGCTCGCCGGGCGCACAACGGAAGTAGAGGGCATCGTCGTAGCGCACGAACGAGAGCGGACTGACGTAGGGATCGCCACCCGACACCACGCCGACGTGGGCGAACTTCGCCGAGTCGAGCAGCTGGTCGATGCGCGCCGCCGGCAACTCCTCCATGACCGAACCCTAGGGGCAGGGTCGGAGGCCGAGGTAGGGACTTCGGACCCTGTTGGCCCCACGGGCCCGACGCTTCGAGCCATGCCGCTTGGACGGGGCCGGACCCTGGTGTACTGCTGCCGCTTGTCTCGAGGTCCTCGGCTTCGCCCGGGTCGGTTCATCTGATCGGCACTACTCCACGAGCCGCAGCGGGTTGCCTTCGATGTACGCGGACCAGGTGGTCGTGTCCGACGTCTCGCCTGGATAGTTGTAGCGGACCTTCCACCAGCAATTGGGAGTCCCACCGCCACCGGCGCAGGTGTAGTCGGCGGGGAGCTCGATCCATATCGTCAGCGTCCAGTTGTTGAACTTGGCACCGCCCCCGGACTTGCTGGTCGCGATAATGCAGGAACTCTCGGATCCTTCGGACTTGCCGCTTCCCCCGTTCTGATTCGCCTTCCACTCACAGGGTGGGTTGCCGCTGTTGGGATCGATGATCTCCACGGAGTGGTTGCCCTTGGCGTCCCCCGGGTCGAAGAGCTCGATCACCAGGGTCTTCCCGGCGTGGATCTCGACCACCTCCGTCAGGTAGAACTCGGTATCGCCCGTCGTGCCGTCGACGTTGGCGTAGATCGCCATATCACCCAGGCCGTAGACCCGGGGCTCGGGACCGCTCGAGGTGAAGGCACGAAGCGACCAACGGTTGAGGCCGCGTTGATCCAGGCTCCCCGGGTCGCTGACCATGACCCTCAACGGGTAGATTCCCGACTCGTTGATCGGGATCGTGCACAAGGGCTCCCATAGGGCGTCGACCCCACCCGGATATGCCAGCTCGACGTCGTCGAAGTCGAGATCGCCATCGCCATCCTGATCGTCGCCCTCATCCGAGACCCCGTCGCCGTTGAAGTCGGCGTACGGATCGCGGGGGGCGTAGGTCACCGAACATTGGAGGGCGTTGCTGCCTCCGACGGTGTCGAGCGGCGTGGGGTCTGAATCGTACAGCATGAAGGTGGTGATCGGACCGGGGCTCGTGCCTTGTTCCTGATCCCCGGTGAGGTAGTCGTCACCGCCGCCGCGGGTGAATTGCGGATCGAACAACTCAACCGTGAGCAGTGAACCCACCGAGGCGTCGTCGACCTCTATCCCGTACAGGTAGCCGCCGAAAGCCTCTTGGGTTCCGGGGTTCAGCGAGAGGCGACGCTCGTCGTTCTTCGCGCAGTCGGACAGGCTCTCCCAGGCGAAGCACTGCGACGAGTACCGGTCTCCCATTCCCTTTCCGGTGTAGTAGCCGTGGATGTTTCCCCAGAAGTTCGGCCAGCGACCCAGGGCAGGGTCGTTCCCGAAATACGACTCCGGGCTGCCCAGCGGCAGCGGCAGGACGTACTCCGCCACGGCGGTGCGGCTGATGGCCACGGTGTCCATCCCGAAGATCTTGATGAAGAAGGTCGGAACCTCGTGGGTGATCGTCACTCGCAGCTGAGACGCGTTCTCGACCGAGGTCGGATCATCGTACGAATCGATGACCGCAACGACATCCGGACCGTCGAGCGACACATCGACGTACCCGTTCTCGGCCGCGGCCGCCCGCGCCTCGATCTTCGCCTCGTCCGCGTCGGTGGCGACGTGGATGACGCCGGCGAGCGCCGCCGCATCGGCGCCGTGCTGCACCTCGATCCGGTTCCAGTAGAACCAACCGAGATCCACCGCAAACCCGACGATGCCGGCCAACGCGACGAGGAGCAGGGCCATGATGATGAGCACTGCCCCCCGCTCGTCGGCGATGTGCCCGCGACTATTGACCTCGATGCGCCCGAACGGCTTGGATCCGCCGGGATTCGCGTCATCGCACGCCCGGCACATCCTCGAAGGACTACAAGGCACTTTCACTCCCACCAGGTGGTCCACACCACCATAAGGTGACAACCACTGAAAGTACAGATACACTACTTTCCGTAGTCATCCCGGCCCGCCTCGGGTAGTCACCCGATCGATGATCCCCCGGAAAACGGTCGGGGGTGACTAGTGCCTCCGCCGGCCGACCGAGAAACTGACCGCAGACCCTGGCGCAGCGTCGAGCGGTCGACTAGCACTACCGATCGGAGGACGTTGACATGAGCGCAGTCGATCACGAAGTCGAGATCCCGGCCGGTACGGTGAGTCTCCCTGGCCGGCTCACGATTCCCGAGGGAGCCGCCGGAGTCGCCGTCTTCGCCCATGGCAGCGGGAGCAGCCGACACAGCCCGCGCAACCAGGCCGTCGCTCTGGCACTGCAGGAGCGCGATGTCGGCACCCTGCTCTTCGACCTCCTCGTTCCTGCCGAGGAAGCCGATCGGGCCAACGTGTTCGACATCGACCTGCTCGGCGGCCGGCTCCTTGCCGTGACCCGGTGGCTCGAGTCCGGGACCGACGCGCAGGATGGGCGCATCGGCTACTTCGGAGCGAGCACGGGTGCCGCTGCCGCGTTGTGGGCGGCAGCGGAAGCCGATGTGGCCGCCGTCGTGTCGCGCGGCGGTCGGCCCGATCTCGCCGCCGGTCGGCTCGATGCGGTCACGGCACCGACGCTGCTCATCGTCGGCGGCCTCGATCGCACGGTGCTCGAACTCAACCGACAGGCCCAGGCCGAACTCCGATGCGAGAGCGAACTCACCGTCGTTCCCGGAGCGACCCACCTGTTCGAGGAGCCGGGTGCGATGGAGGAAGTCGCCGAGCTTGCCGGGGATTGGTTCGAGCGCCACCTCTAGGCCAAGCCCACGATGCGTGATCCCTCGAGCCCAGGGCTCGGAGGCGCATATATGACCCCTGCGAGCCCTGGGCTCGCAGGGTGATGGCGCGGAGAAGGGCCTTCGTTCCCTACCCCGGACGGACGCAGGCCCCGAGGATGTCGCCATACTGGAAGGAACCATGACCCAAGCAGCCGCCACCTGGACCACGATCGAGGGCAACGAGGCCGCCGCCTCGGTCGCCTTCCGCACGAACGAGGTCCTCGCCATCTATCCGATCACGCCGGCGTCGCCGATGGGCGAACTCGCCGACGCCTGGGCAAACGAGGGCCGCACCAACGTGTGGGGCAACGTCCCCCAGGTCGTGGAGATGCAGAGCGAGGCCGGCGCCGCCGGAGCCGTCCACGGCGCACTCCAGGGCGGGGCACTCACCGCCACGTTCACCGCCTCTCAGGGCCTCCTGCTGATGATCCCCAACATGTACAAGATCGCCGGCGAGCTGCTCCCCGCCGTCTTTCACGTCGCGGCTCGGACCGTGGCCACCCACGCGCTCTCGATCTTCGGCGACCACAGCGACGTCATGGCCACCAGGGCGACCGGCTGGGCCATGCTGGCCTCGGCGTCGGTGCAGGAAGCTCACGACCTGGCGCTCGTCGCCCAGGCGGCGACGCTGGAGGGCAGGATTCCCTTCGTCCACTTCTTCGACGGGTTCCGCACATCACACGAGGTCAACAAGGTCGCCCTGCTCTCCGACGACGACATCAGGGCCCTGGTCCCGATCGAAGGAGTGCTCGCCCATCGCGAGCGGCGGCTCAACCCGGATATGCCGGTGATCCGCGGGACGGCGCAGAACCCCGACGTCTTCTTCCAGGCGCGGGAAGCGGTCAACCCGTTCTATGAGGTCCTCCCGGACCTGGTCCAGCACACGATGGACCGGTTCCACGAGCGAGTCGGGCGGCGGTATCACCTCTTCGACTACATCGGTGCGAAGGACGCCACTGCGGTCATCGTGATGATGGGATCCGGCATCGGAGCCGCCGAGGCGGCGGTCTCGGCTCTCACCGCCCGGGGCGAGAAGGTCGGGCTCCTCAAGGTGCGTCTCTACCGCCCGTTCTCCGCCGAGGCACTGGCCGCTGCGCTGCCCTCGACGACGAGGACGATCGCCGTCCTCGACCGTACCAAGGAGCCCGGAGCGCTCGGCGAACCGCTCTTCCAGGACGTGGCGACCGCGGTCTTCGAGCAGACCCAGCGCGGTGTGACCTCCTGGTCCGCACCGCCCCGCATCATCGGGGGACGCTACGGCCTCTCCTCGAAGGAGTTCACCCCCACCATGGCAGCTGCCGTGCTCCGCGAGGCGGCGGCAGACGAACCGAAGCGACGCTTCACGGTCGGAATCAACGACGACGTCACCCACCTCAGCCTCGACCTTCACGGCCTCGGCGAGGTCGTGCCCCACGCCGAGCTCGAGGCGGTCTTCTACGGGCTCGGGGCCGATGGCACCGTCGGAGCCAACAAGAACTCGGTGAAGATCATCGGGGAGAACACCGACCTCCACGCCCAGGGGTACTTCGTCTACGACTCCCGCAAGAGCG
>CAZCBO010000029.1:0-17888 GCA_964496825.1 uncultured Acidimicrobiaceae bacterium | reverse complement strand
GGGATCCGCGGGTGCGGAAGCTGTCGTTCACGGGCTCCACCGAGGTGGGCAGCCACCTCCTCGGCCTTGCTGCCGAGCACGTCGTCGATAGCTCGATGGAGCTGGGCGGAAACGCCCCGTTTCTCGTCTTCGACGACGCCGACATCGATGCTGCCGTCGATGGGGCGATGGTCGCCAAGATGCGCAACGGCGGCGAGTCCTGCATCGCCGCCAACCGGTTCCTCGTCCACGAGGCGGTCGCCGACGAGTTCTCCACGAAGCTGTCCGAGGCGATGGACGCGGTGGTCGTCGGTCCCGGCTTGGAGGAAGGCGTCGAGCTGGGTCCGCTGATCAACCTGCAGGCACAACAGGACATGGACTTTCTCGTCGGCAGCTGTGTCGATGCCGGAGGGGCGGTGGCCGTTGGCGGCCGGGCACCCGACCGGGCCGGGTACTTCTGGGAACCCACGGTGCTGCGCAACGTGCGACCCGACAACCCCATCCTCAACCACGAGATCTTCGGGCCGGTGGCGCCGGTGGTGCCGTTCTCGACCGAAGAAGAGGCGGTCGCCCTGTCAAACGACACGGTCCACGGCTTGGCCGCCTATCTCTACACGACCGATCTGGAACGCGGGCTCCGGGTCGCCGAGGCGATCGAGACCGGCATGGTGGGCATCAACCTGGGTCTGATCTCGGACCCGGCAGCGCCCTTCGGAGGAGTCAAGGAGAGCGGGCTGGGCCGCGAGGGCGGCCACCACGGCATGCACGAGTATCTCGAGGCCAAGTACATCGCCGCCGAGTGGTAGGAACGGACGTCGCTTCCGCTACGACGACGGGAGGGCGTGGAGTTGGGTGTGTCCGAGGGGGCTGAGCAGGAGGGCGCGCCGTTGTCCTAGCCCCCGGCCCGCCGACAGCTATTGACTATAATCAATTTGGTTGATGGCCGAAATGACACGGAATGACCACCTCCCTTGGGGAATCGGCCGAACCGGCACAGTGGCCGTGGTCTCGATGAAGACGACCTCCTCGCGCCCGGCGGCCGCGTCACACCATAGGCAGCGCACAACCGAGGATCGAGCCGTGCGAGTCATCGGAGTGGTGCGGCCGAGATGGAGCATGCCGCCTGTGCGACAGATCGACTCGAGCCATCAGGTTTCGCCCGACGGTTCGCCTGCTCGACCCGCTGAGGATGAGAAGGAGTGACATGACCGAGACCGTGGCTGAGCTACTCGTCGACTATCTCGATAAGAGAGGTGTGGAGCACATCTTCGGGCTGTGTGGCCACACCAACATCGCGGTTCTTGCCGCGCTCGAGCACAGCCCGATCGAATTCGTGAATGTTCGCCACGAACAGGTCGCCAGCCACGCGGCTGACGGATATGCGCGGGTCACCGGTCGAGCGTCCGTCGTGCTCAGTCACCTCAGTCCGGGTCTCACGAACGCGGCCACCGGGGTTGCCAACGCTGCGTTGGACTGCATTCCGATGGTGGTGTTCGCCGGCGATATCCCTTCTTTCTACTTCGGTAAGCATGCCCACCAGGAGGTCAACCTCCATGCCGACGGGGGCCAGCACGAGATCTATCGACCGTTCGTGAAGCGGACGTGGCGTGTAGAGACTGCCGCCCTCTTCCCCGAGATCGTGGAGAAGGCCTTCACGGTTGCGGAATCGGGACAGCCGGGACCGGTACTGGTCGATGTCCCGATGAACGTGTTCTCGGAGCGGATCGACCCCGAGCTGTTCGAGAGGCTCTCCGGCAACACGCACCGGGTTCGTCGCCCGACGCTTGGGCGAGACACGGCGGTCGAGATCGTGACCGAGCTTGCGAATGCCGAGCGACCGGTCCTCTACGTGGGGGGAGGCATCCTGTTGTCCCATGCGAGCACGGAGCTCGAGAGCTTCGTCGACCACATGGGAATCCCGGTGGCTCATAGCCTCATGGGCAAGGGCGCCCTCTCGGACGACCATCCGCTCGTTCTCGGCATGACCGGGTTCTGGGGAACCGCGCTGACCAACCAGAAGTGCCTTGAAGCCGACGTGATCCTTGCCATCGGGTCGCGCTTCAAGGAGGCGGATAGCAGCTCCTGGTATCGCGATTACACCTTCGACATCCCGCCGACGCGGCTCCTGCACATCGACATCGACCCAACCGAAATCGGCCGAAACTTCCCAACGGCGGTGGGGGCCGTTGCCGATGCCAAGGAGGCCCTCGGTGTCCTCGTGGAGGTCGCGCGCGAGCTCTACCCCGATGGCGTGGATGCGTCAGGGGTCTCCGCTGAGATCGCGCAGTTTCGAGAGGAGTTCGTCGCCTCGAACCGGGATATGGCGACGAGCGATGCCTGGCCCATGATGCCGGAGCGGATCCTGGCCGACTGCCGGGTCGCGCTACCGGACGATGCCTATCTCGTCACCGACGTCGGCTGGAACAAGAACGGCGTGGGTCAGCAGTTCCCGATCCGCACACCCGGGACATTCCTGACCCCGGGAGGCTTCGCCACGATGGGGTTCGGGCCATCGGCGTCGATCGGGGCGAAGTTGGCGGCGCCCGATCGAACGGTTGCGTGTCTCGTCGGAGATGGCGGGTTCGGACAGAACCCGGCGATGCTGGCCACCGCCGTCGAGCACGAGCTCGACATCGTATGGGTTGTGATGAACAACAACGCCTACGGGACGATCGCAGGTCTCGGGAAGGCGCACTTCGACACGGTCTACGGCACGACGTTCCCTGGCCGGCCGGGTGATGCGCTCCCAGATTACGCGGCGATCGCGCGCGCCTACGGAGCGGAGGGCTTCACGGTCGAGGCGGCCGATCAATTCCTGCCCATTCTCCAAAAGGCACTCGCTCACCATGGGCCGGTCGTCGTCGACGTGCCCATGAAGAACAACCCAACTCCGACGACCGGCCATTGGAACATCCTCGACATCTACTCACCCGACACGAACACGTCGCACGTCCCCACCGACTGAAGGGCAGGCCCACATGGCCCGTGAAATCACGCCACAGGAAAGGCGCGCCGCCGCAGAGATGCTGTCGCGAGCCCGAACCGCGATGGCCGAGATCGCCGATTACGACCAGGAGCAGGTCGACCGGTTGGCGCAGGCCATCGGCTGGGCGCTCGGCAACGAGACCACTTTCACCCGGCTCGCCCAGATGGGTGTCGACGAGAGCGGAGCGGGCGATCGTGTCGGACGCCCCGCCAAGCGGTTCAAGATCCAAGGAATCCTGCGTGATGCGTTGCGTCAGCCCAGTGTCGGAGTCATAGAGGAAGACTCCGTCCACGGCATCGTGAAGTACGCCAAGCCCGCCGGGGTCGTTGCGTCGCTGGTGCCGATGACGAACCCGGTGCTGACTCCCCCCGGAACCGCCATCAACGCGATGAAGGCAAAGGACGCCGTCATCTTCTCGCCCCATCCCCGCACGAAGAAGACGAGCAACGAGGTAGTGCAGATCATGCGCGACGTCCTCGTCAGGGAGGGCGCACCCGCCGACCTCCTGCAATGCGTCGTAGAGCCGTCAATCCCGATGGCGCAGGAGCTCATGGCGATCTGCGACATGACGATCGCCACCGGCGGCCCGGCCATGGTGAAGGCCGCCTACAGCTCTGGGAAGCCGGCGTTTGGCGTCGGTGCCGGGAACTCCACGATCGTGATCGACGAGACCGCGGACATCGAGGAGGCGGCACGGAACACCAGAGTCTCCAAGACCTCGGATTTTGGGTCTGGCTGTTCGGCCGACGGCAATGCCCTGATCGACGATCGGATCTACGCCGAATTCGTCGATCAGCTGAAGCAGGAGGGCGGCTATGTGGTCGGTCCCGCCGAGAAGGAAATGCTCGAACGAGCGATGTGGACCGAGGATGGGGTGAGGACCATCGAGACCATCGCTCAATCGGCCGCTCGGGTGGCCGAGCTGTCCGGGTTCGCCGTCCCCGAGGAGACGAGATTCCTGATCGTCGAGCAGGACGAGATCGGCAAGGAGCAGCGGTTCTCAGGGGAGAAGCTCACCACGGTGCTGGCCGTGTACCGCTATCACGGATTCGATGAGGCCCTCGAGATGGTTCGCAAGATCTATCAGGTCGGCGGGGCCGGCCACTCGTGCGGCATCTATTCCTTCGACGACGGGCACATCGACGCACTGGCCCGGGTCGCGCCGGTGAGCCGGATGATGGTGCGGCAGCCACAGTCGAAGGCCAACGCGGGTTCGTTCACCAACGGGATGCCCATGACCTCGAGCCTCGGCTGTGGAATCTGGGGCGGGAACATCACCAACGAGAACATCAGCCTCAAGCACTACCTGAACGTGACGTGGGTGAGCCGACCGATCGCCGAGGATCGCCCGTCCGAAGAGGAGCTCTTCGGTGAGTTCTACGGAACGGAGACACCGTGAGCGGGGACCCACCCCACCTCTCGCTTGCCTATCTCACCGTCCTCGGTACTCCACCGCGTCGCATGATCGAGATCGCCGCCGAGACCGGGTACGACTTCGTCAGCCTTCGGCTCACGCCGGTGACCGACGACGAGCCTGTCTTCCCCTTCACCACCGATCCGGCCTTCGTGACCGACGTTGTGAACGCACTCGATGCGCACGACATGTCCGTCCTCGACGTCGAGTTGATCAGGACCGATCCCGGCACGACGCTTGCGGACTGGCGCCCCTTTGTCGACGTGGCCGCCGAACTGGGGGCCCGACACATCGTCACCCAGATTCCGGTGCCTGACCGAGGATCGGCCGTCGCGCGATTCGGGGAGATCTGCGACCTGGCCGCTCCACTCGATCTGACGGTCGACATCGAGTTCATCCCCTGGTCACCGACCAACGATCTCGCCGCTGCCGTCGAGATCGTCGAGTCGGCGGATCGCCCGAACGGAGCGATCTTGATTGACACGCTGCACTTCGCTCGGTCGGGGTCGTCGGTGGGCGATCTCGCTGCCCTCCCTGCCACACGGTTCAATTTCATGCAGCTGTGTGACGCCCGCGCACCGAGTATCGAGAGCGACGAGGAGCTGATTCGAGTGGCACGCTACGACCGAGAGCCACCGGGTGCAGCCGACATCGATCTCAAGTCGATCGTGCAGGCGGTTCCAGCCGTCCCGTATGCTCTCGAGGTGCCCAACGAGAGCAGACGCGAGGAACTCGGTGCCGAGGCCTACGCCCGACTGGTTCGAGAGCAGACGCTGAGCTTCCTCGACGAGATCGAGGCAGGGTCCGTGGCGACGATCGGCTGATGACGAAGATCCTCGTCATCAACGGTCCCAACCTCAACCTCCTCGGTGTTCGGGAACCGGAGGTCTACGGCCATGGGAGCCTCGACGAGCTTCTCGACGAGCTCCGCTCCTACGCATCCCAGCGCCGAGTCGAGCTGACCGACTTCCAGTCGAACTCAGAAGGCGAGCTGGTCGACGCCATCCACGAGGCGCGCACCTCGGTCGACGGCATCGTGCTGAACCCGGGTGCCTACACCCACTACAGCATCGCGATTCGCGACGCGATCGCCGGCGTCGGTCTTCCGGTGGTGGAGACCCATCTGTCGAACGTGCATGCCCGCGAGCCCTTCAGGAGAGAGTCGGTGCTCGCCCCGGTCTGCGTGGGCGTTGTCGCAGGGTTCGGGCGCCACAGCTACTTCGTTGCACTCGATGCGCTGCTGAGATACCTCGGCGATAGCGCCACCTAGCCTGAAACGCGACTCGTCGCTGTCACGATCCCGTTGTGCTGGCCGGGTCGTCGATCGCCCAGAGCCTTCTTGGACGTGCCGACCCCACCGTAACGTGGTGCCCGTCGCGACCGAGCGGGGAGACGATCCGGACGACCTCACCGTACTCCTGGGCGAGTTCGACGTCTCCATCGACGACGGCCCGAAAGAGATTCGCGTGTGCCTCGATTCTCCGTCGCTCTCTCGATGCTTCGGGTCCGGTGGTCGGGAAGTCGACACGAATGATGAGGGATTCTGCTGCGTCGAGCAGGTTGAGATAGATGAGACCCAGCGTCGCGTTGTCGCAGAGGTCGAGGAGGATGCGGTGGCCCCTCCAGACGAGTCGCTGAGCCTGGAACGAGATCTCGGCTCGCTCGAGCTCGTCCGCGATGTCGGCGAGCTCCCGGAGCTTCTCTTCGTCCCGATCACGGTTGCGGGCCGCTGAGACGCCGAGCAGCGAGGTGAGGGCCTCGCGCAGTTCGATGTTCTCCCCGAGGGAGAGGGCGTTGCGCGCCCACAGCTGCTTGCTCCCGAGCCGGAGCACGGGCGCGGTTCGAGCCACGAAGACGCCACCCTTGGGGCCCCGGCGCAGCACGATCAAACCGTCGTTCTCGAGTAGCTTCAGCGCTTGGTCCAGGGTCGGAGCAGAGACGGCGAACTCGCGCTGTAGGTCTGACTTCAGACCGATGCGATCCCCCGGCTCGAGCTCACCTGCAGTGATTCGGTCCTCGAGGACGGTGCGGATCCGCTCAGGGATCGATTCAACCCTGTCGGTCATTCGCCTGATCGGATTGGCAATGGTTCCACGAAGCGATTCTACGGCCGGGTTCGTTGGTGGCCGGCTATTCGCGAGTCGGGGTCACACGAGCTCTACGCGGAGTGCCTCGTCTCACGCATGCCATCGAGCAGTTGGAGGATCTCGGAGTCGGAGACATCGTCGGTGACGAACGGCTCACCGACACCGCGTAGCAGGACGAAGCGACGACGCGAGCGGCGCCGTTTCTTGTCGTGCTTCATCCCGTTCAGGATTTCCTGTGGATCCATCGACTCGGGAATGGTCGGCCGCAGCCCGATGTGTGCCACAACGCGCTCGACTCGATCCGCGAGATCGTCACCGGCTTCGCCCTTGGCGTACGACAGTCGAGCTGCCGCCACGAGTCCCATCGCGACGGCCTCCCCGTGGTTGATCTCGCCCTGGGAGGCGTACTCGATCCCATAGCCGAACGTGTGGCCGAGGTTGAGAAAGGTTCTCGGCCCCTTTTCCTCGAACGGATCCTCTTGAACGATCGCGATCTTCACCTGGATCGCTTGGGCAACGAGTGACTGCAGCTCGGCAAGCATTCCGGGAAGCAGACTCCCGCTCGTATCCCAGGATGTCGCCTCGATGCGCTTCAGCAGTGACTCGCTCGCGATCAACCCATGTTTCACGACCTCGGCAAGACCCGCGGTGAAGTCCCTCGGAGGGAGGGTCTGCAGCGTTCCGACGTCGGCGAGAACCGCTTTGGGCTGCTTGTAGAGCCCAATCAGGTTCCGCCCCTCGGGTACATCGAGGCCGACCTTTCCCCCCACACTCGTGTCGACCATCGCGATCAGGTTCGTCGGGCAATGGACGAGATCGAGGCCGCGCAAATAGGTCGCTGCCGCGAATCCCGCGATGTCGCCGACGATGCTCGTCCCGAGCGACACCGCTGTGGCCGTCCGGTCGATTTCGGCATCGAAGAGCTGTTGGTAGACGGTGGCGACGGCGTCGAGGGTCTTCTGCGAACGCCCCGCGGGAAGGGCAATGGTCAGGTCCACGTCGCCGAGGCTCGGGACGTAGAGGTCCCGGACGACTTCGTCGGTGATGACGACGATCGGGCCGGCGATCGACGCCAGTTGACGCAGGAACGGCAAGATGCCCGCTCCGACGGTGTACGGATACCCTCCCGCCGGGCTTGCAACGTCGTAGGTGCTGTGGCTTTCCCACATGAAGGCGACCTCGTCGGCGATCGCGTCCGGACCGGCGTGATCGGTGACGAACTGCGGAAACCGGCCGTAGTCAACGTGCCGCTCGGTCAGCAGCTCCACGATCCGCTGCCGTGGATCATCGACTTGGAGTAGCGGGCGATCTTTGCGCGATTCGTCGTTGATCACACGGTTGTGAATCTCGTCCGGCGTGGCGACCAGGCAGAAGATTCGGCCGTTCCGGCTCAGCGCCAGGAAGTTGTCGGGATCGAGGATCATCCGGCCCCCGGTGGCAATGACGAGCCCGGTCCTCCGTCCTAGCTCTCGGGCCACCTCACGTTCGATGGCGCGGAATGCCGCCTCACCCCGTTCGGCAAAGATGCGGGAGATCGGTCCATGGCGGGACTCGATCAGCTCGTCGGTGTCGACGAACTCCATATCGAGCTTCTGCGCGAGCTCATAGCCGACGGTGGTCTTTCCCGTGGCCATGAAGCCGGTGAGAACGAGATTGTGCTCGGGGCGCATCGCGTACAAGGTACCGGATCCATGGAGTCGTTCGCCCCGGGATGTCCCCGAGGTCGCTCGCCGCTCACCCTGGCTTCACTCGTTTGCCTCTTGGCCTTCGATGCCGGGTATCGGGATCCCGTCGTATTGCGCGGCGGTCGGGTCGATGGTGCGCATGGGCCGTTCGCGGGCCTGTTCTTCGACGTAGTGGGCTGCCAGCCCGCACCCTCTGGCGATTGCGAAGAGGAAGTCGCCGTAGGCCGGGTCGAGGCGCAGCGTCGTGAGCGCGACCGCGAGCGCACCGTCGATGTTGACCGGTGCCGGGTTTCCCGAGTGCCGGCTCACCCTGGCTGCCAGGGCCCGCACCGCGGCTTCACCCCTTCCGTCGGACAGCGGCGCGGCAACCTCCAACAGCCGTTCGGCGCGCCGGTCGTGATGGTGCCAGCGGTGCCCGACACCGGGAACGCGCCGACCTGCGGCACGCTCGGATTCGAATACCTCGTCCGCCCAGGCGTCCAGATCACCTCCGGCCGGGGCGGTGGCCAGAATCCGCATGGCACGACTGACGACGGCACCGTGGAGCTCGCTGAAGGCCAAGATTCCGCCGGCCAGTCCGCTCATTGGAGCAGCTCGGGTCGAGGCGATCGTGCGGGACACGAGCGCCGACGGTGAGAGCGGACCGTGGTCGATCGAGGCGACCAGGCAAGCGCCCAGCAGGTGCGCCTCCTCTTGCGTCGCCGAATCGCCACGCCAGAGCCTCACCAGCATCGCCGGAAACGACTCCCGGCCGATCGCTTCATCCAGCGCAACGCCGCGCACGAACACTTGCTCGTCGGTCGTGGCGGTGATGGCGGTGGACCACGCGTTGGCTCGATGCGCCTGCCCGGTCGGAGACCCCTGATGAGCGCCCGTCACGGGGCTCTCCTCGGAGGCCGCATCGTCCCGCATATCGGATCCATGGTCCACTATGAGGGACGATAGCGGTGAAGCGTCGCCGGGGTCAAGTTCATGGCTCGACGCTACTTCGAAGGTGTCATGCTTGCACGCCGCTCAGCAGCGCATTGACCTCGCCGGCACACCCAACGAGCGGCTCGCGCATCTCCTCGAAGCCATCCGGGCCAAGGCGGGTCGTCGGTGCCGATATACAGAGGGCAGCGACGACGCGGTCCCCCGAGTCGACGACGGCCGTTGCAGCAGCCGACACACCCTGCTCGCGCTCGCCGACCGAGGTCGCCCAGCGAGTGGCCCGGATCTCGTCGAGCTGCTCACTGAGTCGACGCCCCGGAGCATTGGGGAGCGTCGACTCGTCCTTCAGCGCGCGGCGCAGCTCGGTCCGCTGCACCTCCTCGTCGGCGAAGGCGAGCAGAAGCTTTCCCGCCGCGCCAACACGGAGCGGCAGGGGACGGCCCAGCTGGATGAACGGCCGTAGCTCGTGTCGCCCCTCTACAGCGGCAATACAGATACGGGTGTCGTCGTCGCGGACGTACAGGTGCACGCTCTCTCCCACCTCGTCCCTGAGCCGTCGCATCGGTGCGTCAGCGACCTCGCGCAGGTCGAACGTATCGGCAGCGGCTTCCCCCCAATAGAGCAATCGCGGCCCGAGCGAATAGCGACCGTCGTCCGTCCGGCGGACGATGCCCAGCGTGGCCAGCTCGCCAAGCAGGCGGTGGGTCGACGATTTCGGCATGTCGAGCGCTTGACGGACGTAGCTCAGCGTGACCGGTTCGCCCGCCCGGCCGAGACAGTCGATGAGCTCACTCGCCTTTTCGAGGACAGACATGTCAGGGTGCGCCGCTCACAGCCCGATCGCCTTCGGCAGCCACAGCGTGATGGACGGAATATAGGTGATGAGCAGCAGGACGATGATCATCGCTGGCAAGTAGATGGCGGCGCCCTTGAACACGCGCTCGAGCGATATCCCGGTTACCGAGCTGAGCACGAAGATCACTCCTCCCATCGGTGGCGTCATGAGTCCGATCATCAGGTTGAAGATGATGATCGCGCCAAACTGCAATGGATCCACGCCGAAGGCGACGGCGACCGGTAGCAGGATCGGCGTGATGATGATGATCGCAGACGTCGGCTCGAGGATCATCCCGAGGAAGATGAGCGATAGGTTGACGATGAGCAGGAAGACGAAGGCGTTGTCGGTGAGGCCGGCAAGTGCCTCGGCGACGGTCTGCGGAACCTGCTCGCGTGCCAGAATCCAGCTGAGCAGGGCGGAGGCGCCGATGATGAGCATGATCTGGGCGGTGATAGCCGCTGTATCACGGAATATCACCGCAACGTCCTTGAAGCTCAACGTCCGGTAGGAGAGCGCCAGCAGGAGCATGTAGAGGGCGCCAACCCCTGCGGCTTCGGTTGGCGTGAAGAAGCCGCCAAGAATGCCTCCCAGGATGATGACCGGCGCACCCATAGCCGGCAAGGCGCGAATGCCCGCCCGACGCACCGCGCTCCAGCTGTATGCATCGCCGACCAGCTCTGAGCGCCCGCGTGCCCACACATAGACCACAACGCAGAGCGCCACGGTCATGATGAACGCCGGGAACACCGCTGCCGCGAAGAGCGCCCCGGTCGAGACGGCGGCAACAGACGCATACACGATGGCGGGAATGCTCGGCGGCATGATCGGGCTGATGAGCGCAGAACTGGCACTGAGCCCCACCGAGAACTCGGCCGGGTAGCCCTTCTTCCGCATGTGGTTGACCTCGATCGAGCCCAGGCCGGCCGCGTCGGCGAGCGCCGCACCGCTCATCCATGAGAAGCCAAGGCTGACCGCGATGTTCACATAGGCAAGACCCGCCCGCAACGGCCCGAGAAAGAGCACGGCGGCGTCGTAGAGGCGATCGGCAATCTCGGTCCGCGTTGCCAGGATGCCGACGAGGATGAAGAGCGGCACCGCCAGCAGAGGCCAGCTGTTGATTCCCTGCATGACGAGGCGGACGGCCAGGTGCGCGGTGTACCCCTCGACGAGGAAGTAGACGATCGATGGACCGAGGATGGCAAAGGCCATCGGGACGCGCAGGAGGAAGAGGACGAAGATCGCGATGAGCAACAGCACCACACTCATGCGTCGTCTCCGCTCTGGCCCCGCAGGGCAGGAATGTCGACGATCACGATCCCCAGCAGTGCGCGCAGAGCGACCAGACAGAGGCCAATGAGCGGCAGTGTGTTGACGAAGCGCAACGGCATGCCCCCGGCCGGCGTGACCTGCCCGATGTCGTTTGCGATCAGACTGACGCTGCCATAGATCATGACGACCGAGATGAGGAGGATTACCACGTTCACGAACAGCTTGTTCACTGCCTGCCAGCGCTCATTGGCCACATAGTCGATGATGTGAATGGCGATGTGATGGGGCGGGTACGCGATGAGGTAGCCGGCCATGAGAAACGTCAGCCAGACCATCGAGTAGCGGGCGAGTTCGCCGGTCCACGGCCACGACCCGGGGATATAGCGTTGGATGACCTGGGCCAGGACGAGCACGAAGATCATCAAGAGGAGGAACGCACCCGCGATCTGTTCGAGCACGCCGATGGTGTGGACGATCGTGCGCAGCGGCTCGCGTGATGGTAGGAGCTCGGTTTGCACGACGGCGCTGGCCTCCAGCGGGGAGTGGAGTTCGTGCTCCAAATCCTCGGAGGCAGAGTCGGCGCCGTTGGTGGGCGAGTCGTCGTTGCGGGCCATCAGAAACTCATCCGCTTTAGGAAAGCCATGTTGCCGCCCGCGAGCCGTCTCGGGCAAGTTCGGGCTGGTGGATCGGGCGGCCGGTGCCTGGGAGGCCAGGCACCGGCTGCCGTGACCACGCTTCTAGGCCGCGGAGCGGATGGCCTCCAGGACCTCGATCTGCTCGGGCGTATAGGCGTCCCGCAGGAAGGGTTCGGCCCGCTCCCGGAACGCATCACGGTCCACGTCGTCGACGATCTCGAGGGCACCGCTATCGCGCCACCCGGCGAGGATCGCCTCCTCCGCGTCGGCAGCGCACTGCGGCTCCTGGATCATCGCCTCTTCGACGCCGGCCGCCAGGGCCGCCTGCTGGTCCGCGTTGAGCGAATCCCAGGTATCCCCGTTGACCACGACGAGGTTGGTGCTCAGCTGATGAGCCGACAGGCTGATGTAGTCCTGCACCTCGTCGAGGTTGATGGCGTCGATGTTGACCATCGGGTTTTCCTGACCGTCAACCGTGCCCTGCTGAAGAGCCAAATACAGCTCCTCGTAGGCCACCTCGACCGCTTCTGCTCCCATGGCTTCGGCGTTCAACAGGAACGAGGGTGAAGGCGGGAATCGCATCCGAAGTCCCTGCAGGTCCTCCGGCGAGCGAATCGGCACGTTCGCCGTGAACTGTCGGGCCCCGGTGTTCCATGCACCCAGGATTCGGACGCCGGTCGCATCGTAGAACCCATCCTTGAGCGGAGTGGAAGCATCGCCGGTGAAGAAGTTGTACACGTGATCGCTGTCGTCGAACACGAACGCACCGTCGGCCACGCTCATCGGCTCGTAGACAGACGCGAGCGCCGACGCTCCTTGGATATCGATGTCGATATCACCGGAGATCACCGATTCGATGCGGTCGGCGTCACCACCAAGGGCACTTGCGCCGAAGATCTCAACTGTGAGTCCGACACCGGCAGCCTCAGCGACTTCCTTGATCACGTTCGCACCGCAGACCACCTGCGGCTGTCCTTCCTGATAGCTGTGGGCAAGGACGAGCTCGACCTCTTCCATAGCCTCCGCCGTCGTGGTGGTCTCCTCGCCACCGGCCGCCGAAGTGGTCGTTGTCGCTTCGCCACCCGCCGCAGCGGTCGTCGTCGTCGTGTCGTCGCTATCGCCGCACGCGGCTAGCACGAGCATCATCGCCAGCCCGAGGGCGAGGAACCGAGATCGTCTGATCATGGTCTCTCCTTCCATTCGTCCCCAACGGAACCAGCCCGACCAAGCCCAGTGTCTAGCCGTTCCACATAGTTGGACGCCAGTCGATCATACGGGACGACAACCGGTCGCGCAAATAGCACTCAATTCCCTGCGGCGATCCGGATCCAGGTCTTGCCACGCGCGGATCCACTCCCTTCGAATGCCAGCTGTGCCTCGTTCAGCGGGTACTCGTCGGACACGACCCGGCCCGGCGCCAGTCGGCCCTCGGCAAGGACTGCGATGGTCGCCTCGAAGTCGGCCGGATGATCGTACGTGAGCGAGCCCTGCAGCGTCAGCTGGTGGCGGACCAGCGTCTGGGCGGTGAGCTCGAACGGGCGGCTGTCGAGCCCCAGGCACAGCAGCGTGCCTCCCACCTCAACGCGATCGAGCGCCCCGATCATCGAGTCCGGAGAGCCGACGGAGTCGACGACGAGCTGGAAGCGCCGTTTGGGTTCGCTCTCGACCGGAAGCGCACCGAGGCCGGCAGCGAAGGCAACGCGGTCGGGGTTGACGTCGTCGGCATACACCGCAATCCCGCGCTCCAAGAGAGCCAGCGTCATCATCAGTCCCTGAGCACCGACACCCACCACGAGGGCCGAGTCGCCAGGGGGAGCCGCCAGGCGGCGAAGCGCCGTCAAGGCAACCGTCGCCGGTTCGACACACACGAGATCAGTGACCGGCAGATCCGGGACCGACCACGCGAACCGGCTCGGGATGACGAGGTGCTCGGCGAGGGCACCCGGGCGATTCATGCCGACCGACTGCCGACTGACACACGCCGAGGTCCAACCGTGGCTGCACTGATCACAAACGAAGCACGCCACATTGGGCTCGACCACGACCGTCTCACCCATTCGTTCGGGGGGTACGCCCGCCCCCAGCGCATCGATGACGCCAAAGGCCTCATGTCCCATGATCCACGGGTAGGTAGGGGCCTCCCACCGCCCGCTGAAGACGGCCAAGTCCGAGCCACACAGCCCGACGCCACCAACGGAGATCCTCACCTCGCCGGGACCGGGCTCCGGATCCGGGACATCAGCGATCGCAACCTTTCCTGGCTCGACGAGAACCGCCGCCTTCATCTGGTCACCTCCAGCAACCGCCTCGGATTTGCCACCATCATCTGGGTGATGTCTTCCGGGGGCACCCCCGCATCGCGGAGCATCGGGAGAATCCGCGTCGAGATCGTTTCCATCCGCCATCGCGGCGTCGACGCGGCCCGCCATGACGGCGGCGTGACGTGGCTATAGAACGCCGCGTCGTGCGATAAGACCATGCGGTGCGCGTAGCCCAGCTCGAGCAGTGACACGAGAGTCTGGACTCGCCGCTCGTTGGAGAGGGTGTGTTCCATGCCAAACCGGTCCATTCCAATCGTCGATCCGTTGTCCATCAACGCGCGGAGATAGTCGAGGTCCTCGCTGTCGCCCGAGTGGCCAATGACGATGCGGTCTGTAGAGACACCTCGCTCCTGGAGGAACGCTTGCTGATCCAACCCATTGCGCGACGCGGGATTGGAGTGGGTGGTGATCGCGACCCCGGTCTCCCGATGGGCGATTGCCGCCGCACTCATGACCCGGGCGGTGTCGGACGTGAGGCCCTCCGCGTCGGTCATCACCTTGAGCATCCCGGCTCGCACGTTCCCACCCGCGATGCCATCGCGGATGTCTCGCACGAACAGCTCGACGAGCGGGTCGGAACCGTCGATCAACCGATCCGGCCCATGAAACCGGAAGTAGGTGGGAAGCATGTCGGGGGTATACCAGCCGGTTGAAGCGACCAGGTTGACCGGGACTCGCTGAGCTACTTCGGCAACCAGCCGCACGTCACGACCGAGCCCTGGGACGGTGAGGTCGACCACGGTTGTCACGCCCAGTTCATAGAGGTCGGTCAGCCCCTTGACCGCGGTCTCGACCGCATCGGCGGGGTCCCACTCTCCATCCGGGAGGTTCACTTCCAGCTCGGGGTTGCGCACGAAGATGTGCTCGTGGATCAGCGTGACGCCCAGCGTGTCAGCGTCGACCGGCCCGCGAAACGTCTCAACGACTCCCACGTCGACCGACCTGGCCGTCTGGTTGTCTGTCCTCACCATGCTCCACGCGGTCTCGCACCTCCTCCGTTGCTGCGCCTAGCTCCTGTGCGAGCGGCGGGACTGAGCCAGGCGTCCGCGACAGCCTCGGCACCACTCCCGGCACCAGGAGTGGTCGCTCCAGCCGGTCGTCGTCCAATTCGACGATGGCGCCGCGCGCCTGGAACTGCGGGTCGGCGACGATGTCGGCAATGCTATTGATGCGGCTGACCGGCACGTCATGATCGCGAAGGGTCTGCACGATTTCGTCTGCGGTCCGTGTCACCGTCCAGGCAGCGATCGCTTCGTCGAGTTCTTTCGCTCGCGCCACCCGGACATCGTTGTCCGCCAGCGAGGGGTCGGCGACGATGTCGTCTCTACCAAGGACGTGAAACAGCGTCCGGAACAACCCGGTGGTGTTCGCAGCAATGCAGACCATCGTTCCGTCGGCGCAGGGATACGCGTTGGTTGGGGCCGAGTTGTGCGCGATGTTCCCTGTCCTCTGGCGAACGGCACCGTAGTAGGCGTACTCGGGGAGGATCCCCTCCATCATTGCGAAGATCGATTCGGTCAGCGCGACGTCCACCATCTGTCCGCGGCCTGATGCCTGCCGTTCGTGAAGTGCGACAAGCGCGCCGAAGACGGCATACAAGGACGCGATGGAGTCGCCCAGGCTGAGCCCTGCCCTTGCGGGCGGCCGGTCGGGCTCCCCCGTGATGAACCGCAGGCCGCTTGCGGCTTCGGCGATCGTGCCGAACGCCGGTTGATCGCTCATCGGACCTGTTTGGCCGTACCCGGAGATGCGAACCACGATGAGGCCAGGATGCGCCTCCATCAGATCCTGCGGATCGAGATTCCACCGTTCCAGCCGGCCGGGCCGGAAGTTCTCGATGAGGACGTCGCTTTCGACTGCGAGCTGGCGAACCAACCGCTGATCTTCCGGGTCGTGGAGGTCGGCTGTCACCGAGAGCTTGCCGCGTGACTGGATGAGGTGCCACAGGGAGTCGGAGTGGTCCACGGTCATCCCCCAGCTGCGAAGGGGATCTCCGCGGTCGGGGTGCTCGATCTTGATGACCTCGGCGCCGAAATCCGCGAAGAGGCGTCCGGCAAAGGGCCCGGCGATCAACGTCCCGAGTTCGAGGACCCGCAAGTCCGACAGTGGCCCGCCGTGCACCCCGTCGGGGCGGTGTCCCGCATTGTTGGACATAGACCCAGGATATTGGACACGGCTCGATCCGGTCAATTCCCCGACTCTGCCGTGGGTCTCCGGTCGATCTCGACACGAGAGCGTGCTGCACGTCGGTGCGCCCGCACAGATCGCTCACTCCCCGCGACTACCCCGCTCGCAGATGCTCGTCGAAGAAGGCGATGATCCGCCTTCGGGCGTCGGCGGCCGATGCATCGTGGTACCTGGTAGCGGCGAACGAGCCGGAGATGAGGGCCCACAGCGGCATCACGCCCCGCGGATGGTCGTTGAGGAAGCCGTGCCCGGCGTCGGGATACACCTCGATGTCGTGGGGGATGTCGTTGGTGGCCAGCGCCTCCTCGAGGCGGGCCGGAGCGTCCCTGAGCGTCCGGTCCCTTCCCCCGTAGCTGCCCACGATCGGGCAGGCATCGGCAAGGTCCGTAAGAGCGCTGTCGGGGACCATCCCATAGTTGACGCTCGACGCCTCGTAATCGCCGCTTCCCGCCAGCATGAGCGCAAACCCACCTCCGATACAGAAGCCGATCACGCCCACGGACCCGGTGCAGTCCGGCAGACCCGCCAACCAGTCGCGGACTCGTTGGAAGTCCTCGAACACCGCTCCTTCACGAGCCGTCGCCTGGCGCATGGTGGCGAACAGGCAGCGAAGCCGACCGCCCCAGTAGTACAGGTCCGGGGCGGCAGCCAGGAACCCCTCGCCGGCGAGCCAATCGGCCTGGCGGCGCAAGTCCGTTGTCATGCCCAGAGCGTCGGAGATCACCACCACGCCCGGCCAGGGACCGTCGGAGGCAGGCTCGGCGACGTAGACGCCCATCGCGGTGCCGCGAGCGCCTGGGAGTTCGATCATCTCGCTACGGGCGCGGTTTCCGCACCCAGCGGACGACCATGTTCACGTCGGCGTCCTCGAGGAGGTTGAACACCGGGCACCGGGCCTCGGTCTCCTCGACCACCTCGGCCAGGCGCTCCTCGCCCTCGTCGGTGGTAACCACGGCCTCGACCCTGACGGTCTGAAAGTGTTGGCGCACGCCGCGCATCCCCATTCGTCCCCGGATATCGATCGTGTACGACGCCTCGAACTCGATGCCGTCGTAGTCGAAGTCCATCTCCTTGGCGGTGCGATGGAACGTCACCGCCTCACAGCCGCACAGGGCGCCGACGACGGCCTGCAGCGGCGAGGGCCCTTCTCCCGTTCCGCCGTGGGCGACCGGCTCGTCGGTAACCGTCGTGCCGTACTCGCCGTAGTCGTGGATGGCCATCATCGAGCCGTCGTTGCTCACCTTGAGGCTCTTGCCGCGGATGATCGGCTCCCGCAGGTCATCGGCGTCGACGACTTCGGTCGCCATGGCAACCTCCTTCGCCATACAATCGATTGCACGTTAGTAACGAGGCTGGGAGGAGGGACCGGTGCCGGTGACGCTCAAGGATGTCGCCGCCGCGGCCGGCGTGCATGTCTCCACCGCGTCGCGGGCGCTCAACCCCGAAACCCGCTCGGTAGTCAACGAGCAGACCGCGGTGCGGGTCCTCGAGGTCGCCGAGCGCCTCGGCTATCGCCCCCATCCATTGGCTCGGGGGCTCCGCACCAACCGGACGCTC
>CAZCBO010000028.1:0-17996 GCA_964496825.1 uncultured Acidimicrobiaceae bacterium | reverse complement strand
GCCAGCCAGCTCTACAAGAAGCCGATCTTCGTGGACGACTCGCCCGGGCTCACCGTCACCGAGATCCGGGCCAAGGCCCGTCGGCTGAGGCGAAGGCCGGGGCTCGGGCTGGTCGTCATCGACTACCTGCAGCTGATGCACGGCTCCGGTGGGGAGAACCGCCAGCAGGAGATCGCTCTCATCTCTCGTTCGCTGAAGAACCTCGCCCGTGAGCTCGAGGTTCCTGTGATCGCGTTGTCGCAGTTGAACCGCGCTCTGGAGCAGCGCGAGGACAAACGACCGCGACTGGGTGACCTTCGTGAGAGCGGCGCATTGGAACAGGACTCCGACGTCGTCATGTTCATCTACCGCGACGAGTACTACAGCCCGGACAACATCGACACCAAGGGCGTCGCCGAGGTCGTCATCGCCAAGCACCGCCAGGGTGCGGTCGGCAAGGTGCAGATGACGTTCCTCCCCGAGTTCACCCTCTTTGCCGACATGGGCCACGACGTGCCGGTGGCGTGACGCGGGTCGTCGGCCCCTGGGATCCACCCGACCGGGAGCCGATCGTCCTGCGTGCGGGCGACGTGGTCACCACCGGGCGCCGCGACGACGAGTGGCCGAGCTTCCTCTGGTGCGCCGATTCCACGGGCCTCTCCGGCTGGGTCCCCGAGGCGCTCCTCGAGGTCACCGGTGAGGGAACAGCCCGCGTCATCGAGGACTACTCGGCCGCCGAGCTCGCCGTCGCCCCCGGAGACGAGGTCACCGTCCTCCGCACCCTCGCCGGCTGGGGCTGGTGCCGCACGGCAGACGGTCGCGAGGGATGGCTCCCGGAAAAGGTGCTCGCCTGATCCGTAGACCCGGGTCCCGGTCCCGGTACATACCGACCGGGCCCACGGAATGGGGACGGCCTAACATATCGACGACCATCTATGAATGAGTTCGACGCACGCCAGCGCGCCGTCGGCGCCATCGCCCTGGCGATCCTCGCCATCTCCTTCGGGGCGATCCCGCTCATCGCCCGCGCCGGAATCCCGGCGAGCCAGCTCGTCGCGATGCGGGTGACGCTCGGCGGGCTCTTCCTGGTGGGCGTCGCCCTGCTCACCGGGCGCTTCACCATCCCCGCGACACACCGGCTGCGCATCGTCGCCCTCGGGCTCCTCCTGGCGACGCACTGGCTCACGTTCTTCCTCGCCATCCAGTTGACGACCGTGGCCGTCGCCTTGGCCGTCGTCTACACCGGCCCCATCCTCGCCGCGCTGCTGTCGGGCCCCGTGCTCGGCGAAAGCAACAACCGGTCGGCCTGGATCGGTCTCGTCCTCGCCGTCGGCGGGATGCTGCTCGTCGTCCGACCCGAAGCGGGAGCCACCCTCGCCGGCGTTGCGGCCGGGCTCGTCTCGGCGGTATTGCTCGCCGCCCTCTTCGTCTTCGGCAAGCCGGCGGCGTCGGCGCTCGGTGGGCTCACCGTGGCGATGTGGGAGGCCCTCGCCGCCGCCGTCGTCCTCTTCCCCTTCACCGTCCAGGCCGTGCGTCAGTCGTCGGAGTACTGGCCGGAGTTCCTCGTGCTCGGCGTGCTCTTCACCGGGCTCTCGGGCGTCATCTGGTGGAACTCGATGCGGCGGCTCCCGGTCGCCGTGGTGTCGGTGATCATGTACCTCGAGCCGGCCTCGGCGGTGGTGTGGGCGGCCCTCTTCCTCGACGAGACGCCGCAGCCCCTCACCTGGCTCGGGGTGGCGCTGGTGGTCACCGGGGGCATCGTGGCCGGGGTTGGCGCCACCGAGACCGCCCCGGTCGTGGCTGCCGATGGCGACGTCGCGGTGTAGGTTTCGGCCTGTGGACCCACTGATCATCGCCCTGGGCATCGCTGCGATCGTTGTGGTCGGCATCGTCGCCTATATGGCCGGAACCCGGGGCCGGGTCACTCAGGAAGCCAAACCCATCGTGGCGAAGCGGCTCGAGGAGTACGAGTTCTACCCCTTTGTGGTGAACCCCGAGGGCCACGTCGAGTTCAGTGCCGACGCCTTCGACCGGGCGATGCAGCACTTCCTGAACCATCGCAACGAGCGGGCCGCCAGAGAGCTGATCGTGATCGGTGAGCAGAACCTGGTGCGCGACACGTTCACGAGCGACGCCTTGGCCCGGTACAAGGAGCTGTACGAGGTCTACGACGGCGACTCGGTCATCTCCGACAACGAGCAATTCCTCGAGAACTACAAGCGGATCGTCAACCAGCTCGGTCGCTCGTTCCCGAACACGGGGATCGAGATCTTGCTGCACAACCTCGTCAACCCGTCGCGTTCGCTCGTCGCCATCGAGAACGGTGAGGTGACGGGGCGGTCGGTGGGGAGCGGTGCCACGAACCTCGTCCTCGATCTCAAGACCAGGCGTCAACGGGGGGAGGACAAGGTCAACTACGAGCTCAACATCGGCGCCAGGCAATTCAAGTGCACCACGATCCCGATCTTCCGTCCCGAGTACGGCCTGGTCGGCGCCATCTGCATGAACGTCGACACGCACTTCCTCCGCGAGGGGGTGAAGAACGATGCGGAGCGGCTCGAGGCCTTCTTCGACAACCTGCTGCGTACCGACTTCCGGCTCGATGAGAACATCCTCTCCAAGGACGAGTACCAGCGTGCCCTCGACGGCAAACGGCACTTCCTGGACGAAGCGATCCGCAGCGGCGGCGGCGCGGAGGGCCGGCACCTCGCCGCCATCATGTTCTCCGACATCGTCGACTTCAGCGCCCTCATGGGCGCGGATGAGGCCGCTGCCCTCGCCGTCCGCCGGAAAAACGCCCAGATCCATCGCAAGGCGATCGCCGAGCAGCGGGGCCGAATCCTCAAGGACCTCGGCGACGGGTTCCTCGCCAGCTTCACCTCGGTGCTCGATGCGGTGACCGCCGCCCAGGAGATCCAGCGCGCCGTCACCGCCGAGGGGCGATTCAACGTGCGGATCGGTATCCACCTCGGTGAGGTCATCTCCACCGAAGGAGACGTCCACGGCGACGGAGTCAACATCGCGTCACGGATCGAGGCTGCGACACCGCCCGGCGGCATCGGCGTGTCGTCCGCCGTCTACGAGAACGTGAAGAACAAGGAGGGGTTGAGCGCGACCCTGCTCGGTGAGCGTCGCCTCAAGAACATCGCCGAGCCGATCACGCTGTACACGATCGACAGCTAGCTACTCGGCGTCGGCGACGTCGAACTCGTTGCCCTCGTGGTCGGCGCAGGTCGTCCAATGGAAGCCTCCGATTTCGTGATCGGCGAGCCGCTTGCCACCGAGCTCGAGGACCCTGGCGATCACCGCCTCGCGGTCGGAGGAGGCCAGGTCGAGGTGCACCCGGTTCTTCACCTCCTTCGTCTCGGGGACCAGCTGGAACCCGAGGTTGGGCCCGTCGCCGTTGAGCTTGGACATGAAGATGTAGTCCGGGTACTTGGCGGCGACCTCAAGGTCGAGGAGGTCGCCCCAGAATGCCACCATCGCGTCCAGGTCGTTGCAGTCCATCATCACCGACGTGACCCTGGCTGTTGCGGTCATCTCAACCCTCCTCGAAGTCCTCGAACATCCGGCTTGCCGTGGGCCCGGCCTGGCCTTGGTACTTGGAGCCGAGCTCCGGTGACCCGTACGGGTGGTCGGCGGCGGTCGTCATCTGATAGAAGCTGATTTGGCCGATCTTCATCCCCGGGTAGATCGTGATGGGAAGGTTCGCCACGTTCGACAGCTCGAGTGTGACCTGCCCTTCGAAGCCGGGATCGATGAACCCTGCGGTCGAGTGGATGAGCAGACCGAGCCGGCCCAGCGACGACTTTCCCTCGAGGCGGGCCACCACATCGTTGCCGAGACCCACCGTCTCGAGGGTCGTGCCGAGGACGAACTCCCCGGGGTGAAGGATGAACGGGTCCGACTCGCTCGCCTTGATCTCTGTGGTGAGATCGGCCTGAGGCGCCTTCGGATCGATGTGGGGGTACCGGTGGTTCTCGAACACCCGGAACCGGTAGTCGCAGCGCACGTCGACGCTGGAGGGCTGGACCAGCGCGGGGTCGTAGGGATCGAGGCGGATGCGCCCGGAGGCGATGGCCTCACGGATCGTCCGGTCGGAGAAGATCATCCCCGGCGATCCTACCGGGGTTCCACCACCGCCTCATCGCACCTCGTGAAATAGGTGACCGGCGAGTCGAGGCCGGTGGTGACCGGGCTGATGTGGAACAAGGCACCGCCCTCGACCGGCTCCCCGAACCAGGTGAACGCCACGTCGGCGAGGTAGAGGTTGTCGATCGTGGCCACGACCCCGGGTTCGACCTGGACGCTGACTGCGTGCGGCCCGAGGACCGGGCCGGCCAGCGCGAGGTCCTCGATGTTGGCGATCTTGGTCTCGACGGTCACCCGGCATTCCGTCTCGCCGTAGGCCTCGAGCACGATCGGGTTGAGGTGATCGAACAGCCAGTCGTAGTCATAACCGGCGACTGCGGTGTTGAACGCTTCGACGAATTGCCCGAGCACGGCGATCGTCTCCGGTGGCGCGACCGGGATCGTCGGAGTGACAGGGATGGTCGACGTCGTCGTCTCCGGCGGCGCGGTGGTCGTCGTCGATGGCTCGGTCGTGGTCGTGGGAGCCTCTGTCGTGGTGGTTTCCTCGACCGTGGTGGTGGTCTCCTCGACCGTGGTGGTGGTTTCCTCGACCGTGGTCGTGGTCTCTTCGACCGTCGTGGTCGTCTCCTGCGGTGGGACCGTGCTCTCCGGCGGGATGACCAGGATCGGCGGCGCGGTCACCTCCTCCTCATCGAAGACGCCGAAGAGGAAGAGGACGCCGATGATCGCCGCCACGATCACCGCACCGATGAGCAGCCACGCCAGCCAGCTCGGGCCCGAGGAAGCCTCGGTGGCGGTCGGCTCGACCGGTGGTTCGGGTGGCAGCTCGTTGATGTGACCCCCCTTGGTGTGCGGCGGGGGAGCCTAGAAGATCGGAGCGGGTGAGGGGAATCGAACCCCCGTATTCAGCTTGGGAAGCTGATGTTCTGCCATTGAACTACACCCGCGGGGTCTGCCAATGGTAGTTGCACTCCGAACCCTCGGCTCGCAGTAGCAGAGCGTGTAAATGCCACAGAACGAGCTGCTACAGGCTGGCCAGCCCCCAGACCGTCATCACCACTCCCACCGCCAGCAGCCACCACGCCCGGCCGACGCGCAGCTCGCCCTCCTCGCCCTTCGGCTTCTTGCCCCGGCGCGCCTGGACGATGGCGAAACCGTTGCCGGCCATCAGCGCCAACCCGATGGCGATCAGCATCAACACCAGCAACCGGTCGAGGTCGAAGATGTCGGTGGCATCCACCCGGGCACGGTACCCCGGGCCGTCCGGCGCTCGGCCGCATACAATCGTCGCAGCGTGGAAGGGTGGTGATGCAGACCTACACGGCCCCCGGCGAGCAACCGCTCGACCCATCGGACAACGTGATGTCGTGGCTGGTCGAGCGGGCCGCAGCCGACCCTGACGACGTCGCCCTGCGCTACCGCGTCGATGATCGCTTCGAGCCGATCACCGTCGGTGAGATGCTCCGTACGGTGAAGGAGCTCGCCGCGGGCCTCCTCGCGCTCGGTATCAACAAGGGTGATCGCGTCGCGCTGTTCAGCTCGACCCGCTACGAGTTCACCCTGCTCGACTACGCCATCTGGGCCTCAGGAGCCGCCACGGTCACGATCTACGACACCGCGTCGGCCGAACAGGTCGAATGGATCCTCGGCAATTCCGAGTCGGCGATCCTGATCTGCGAGACGCCGGAGATGCGGGCGACGTTCGATGAGGTGGCCGAGCGCTTGCCCGTGGTCCGGCACGTGCTCGTCATCGAGGATGGCGCCCTCCGTGGGCTCGCCGAGGGGGCCACCGATCTCCTCCGTGACGAGGTCGAGCGGCGCATCGCCGAGATCGACCACGCCGACCTCGCCACCGTCGTCTACACCTCGGGGACCACCGGCAGGGAGAAGGGGGTGATGCTCACCCACGGCAACACCGTCTTCGGGCTGGTCCAGAGCCGGACGCGGGTTCCTGCACTGCTTCGGCCTGGCCAGCGCACCCTGCTCTTCCTCCCACTCGCACACATCGCAACCCGCTCGGCACAGATCTCGTGCATCGCGACCGGCGTCGAGGTGGCGTACGCGTCATCGGTCGACGCGCTGGTCGAGGAGCTGGCGATGGTCAAGCCGACCTGGCTCTTCGCCGTGCCGCGGGTCTTCGAGAAGATCTACAACTCGGCCGTCCAGAAGGCCAGGGCCGAGGGGAAGGAGAGGATCTTCACCCGTGCCGTCGATGCGGCGATCGCATTCTCGGAAGGCCTCGCCCGGGGGCGGGTCGGCACCCTCACCAGGCTGCGACACGCCCTCTTCGACCGACTCGTCTACGGCAAGCTGCGAGAAGTCTTCGGCGGCGAGCTCGTCTATGCGATCACGGGTGCGGCGCCCCTCGGCGAGCGACTCGGGCACTTCTTCCGTGGGATCGGGCTGACGCCGGTCGAGGCCTACGGGCTCACCGAGACCACGTCGGCGGCGACGTTCAACGGCACCGACATCCAGAAGATCGGGACCGTCGGTCGCCCCCTGCCGGGCGTGGCGCTGGGAATCGCCGAGGATGGGGAGGTGCTGGTCAGGGGCGGAGTCGTCATGGCGGGGTACTGGCGTGACGAGGCTGCAACGGCCGCAGCGATCGACGCCGACGGCTGGTTCCACACCGGCGACGTGGGCGAGCTGGACAACGACGGCTACCTGCGCATCACCGGACGGAAGAAGGAGATCCTGATCACCGCAGGCGGCAAGAACGTGGCCCCCGCCGTGCTCGAGGACCGTCTGCGCTCCAGCGCGCTCGTCAGCCAGTGCATGGTGGTGGGCGATGCCCAGCCCTTCATCGCGGCCCTGGTGACGATCGACGAGGAGTTCCTTCCCGCCTGGGCCGAGGCCAAGGGCAAGAACAGCGTGTCGCTCGGTGACCTGATCGATGATCCCGACCTGAAGGCAACGGTCCAGGAGGCGATCGACGATGCCAACCGCGCCGTGTCCCGGTCGGAGTCGATCAGGGAGTTCCGCATCCTGCCGAAGGACCTCACGATCGAGGGCGGCGAGCTGACGCCGACCCTCAAGGTGAAGCGCTCCGTCGTCCTCGACGAGTACGCCGACACGGTCAAAGACATCTACCACACCGACGAGCTCGGCTACTGATCCAGGGGAGCGAAGAGGTCGACGGCGTTCCCATCGGGGTCGAGGACGGTGGCGTAGCGCTGGCCCCAGAAGGCATCGAACGGAGCGCGCAGGCCGGTGCTTCCGGCGGTGACGAGCTCCTCGAACAGCGCATCGACCGCCGCGGGGTCGTCGCAGAGGAAGGCGAGGCTGATCCGACCGGACTCGGCCGGCGCCGTGTAGCCGGGGTCGAACGAGGCCATGGTTGCCTCGGTGTCGAGCATGAGGCGCGTTCCGCCCGGCAGCGCGGCCTCCGCGTGCCCCTCTTCTTCGGCGCCGTCCGGGAACAGGAGGCCAAGGCGCCGGTAGAAGGCCAGCGCGGCCGCCATGTCGGAAACGACGATCCCCAGGGCATCGAATCGGGTGTCCATGAGGTCGATTGTGTCACAACGGCGTGACATGATGTCGGCATGACCACCGCAGGAGCGACGATCCTCCACGCGGACCTGGACAGCTTCTACGCGTCGGTGGCGCTGCTGAAGCAACCGAGCCTCGTCGGGAAGCCGGTCGCGGTGGGTGGGGGCGTCGTCCTCTCGTGCACCTACGAGGCACGGGCCATGGGCGTCCGCGGCGGGATGCCGCTGGGCCAGGCCAGGCAGCGCTGCCCCGCACTGGTCGTTCTCGACAGCGACTTCGGTGACTACGTCGCGTACAGCGACCGGGTCTTCGAGGTGTTCCGCGAGTTCACCCCGGTCGTCGAGCCGCTCTCGATCGACGAAGCGTTCCTCGACGTCTCGGGCGCCACCCACCTGTTCGGGCCCCCCGAGGCCATCGCGCCGGCGATCCGGCGCCGGGTGCGGGAGGAGACCGCGCTACCGGTCTCCGTTGGCGCTTCACGCACCAAGTTCCTCTCCAAGATCGCCAGCCGGGTAGCCAAGCCGGACGGCTTCATCATCGTCGAGCCCGGTACCGAGCTCGAGTTCCTCCATCCACTCGCGGTCGAGTACCTCTGGGGCGTGGGGCCGGTCACCCAGGAGGCGCTTGCAACCTTGGGCATCAAGACGATCGGAGACCTGGCCGAGACCCCCGAGCGTCTCCTCGTCGAACGGGTGGGAAGGGCCAGGGCCGCCCACCTCCACGCCCTGGCCTGGAACACCGACTCGCGCGGTGTCGAGACGACGCGCCGGGCTGCCTCGGTGGGCGCCCAGAGTGCCTTCGGGGGCGATCATCGCGATCCCGACGAGCTCCGCGCCGTCATCGCCAGGCTGTCGTCTCGGGTCGGAGCCCGCATGCGGAGCAAGGGACGCAGGGGCAGGACGGTGACCGTGCGGGCCCGGTTCACCGACATGTCCTCCGTCACCAGGGCCAAGACGCTGCGGGGACCCACCGCCTCGAGTGCCGTGCTCTACCGCACTGGGGCAGGGCTCGTCGACACGATCCTCGCGGACCACCCCGATCGCGGCCTCAATCTCCTCGGCATCTCGGTGTCGAACCTCGAGCGGGGCACCGCTCTCCAGCTCGAGCTCGGTCTGGACGACGACGAGGCCTCGCCGGGAAACCCGAGGGAACTCGAGCTCCAGGCCCTCGACGAGGCCGTCGACGCCCTCCGGGAGAAGTTCGGGAGGAAGGCGGTTGGCCCCGGGTCCGATCTCCTCGGCTACACCTCGGACTGGGCGGAGGGGCTGTCGGACATCATGACCCGCAACGAGGGGGAGTAGCACCCGTCGGACCGTGGCTGCGCGCCTCAGGGCTGCACGCTCCCGAGAATTGGGTTGAGCTAGTTTACTAGTAACCTAGCCCGATGGACGAGAGGCGCCAGTTCAACGTGTATCTGCCCGATGAGCTGATCAAGCGCGTCAAGCATGCCGCCATCGAGGCAGAGCAGCGGCTCTCCGACTTCGTCGCGGATGCGCTGGAGGCATATCTGGAGGTACGGGAGGAGGCCAAGTGAGGCTGCAACCCATCATCTACACCGCGAACCCCGATCGCGCCGTCGAGTGGTACGCCACGGTGATCGGCGTCGAGCCCGTATACCGATCCGATGTGTGGACCTCCTTCGACATCGGCGGGGCCTCCCTCGGCGTGCATCGCACCGATTCGATGCTCGACCGCGGACGGGTCGAGCTGTCGCTGGTCACCGCCGAGCCGCTCGAGGCCGTGTTGCTCAGGCTGGGCGACCACGGCATCGAGGCCACCAGGGGAATCCAGGACGAGGCCTTCGGCCGGTCACTGATCCTCGAGGATCCCGACGGCACGCCGGTCCAGGTCAACGAGCATCACTAGAGGCGGACGTCGAACCCGGACAGCTCGGGATCCGGCTCGACGTCCACGACCTGCAGGCTGTGGACCGCTGCCCCGGGTGGTCCGTACTCGAGCCAGGCGCGGAGCCCGTCTACGGGGTCGGCGTCCCCCTGGGCCCACACTTCGACCGAGCCGGTCGGCAGGTTTCGCACCCAGCCGGTGACGCCGAGCCGCCGGGCCACCTGCCGAGTGGCGAACCGGAATCCCACCCCTTGCACCCGTCCGTGTACCGAGACATGGATGGCAACCATCGCTAGGGTCGCAGTATGGACGTCGAGTACCCGGGGTTCGGCACGATCGTGGTCGACGGGACCAGGTACGACCACGACGTCGTCGTCGAGGACGGTGCGGTCCGCGCTCGGTCGAAGAAGCCGTCGAAGCCCTATCGCGGCCAGTACGGGCACACCCCGCTCTCCCAGGACGAGGACATTCCCTGGTCCAGGCCCAGGCTGATCATCGGGACCGGCTACTCGGGCCGCCTGCCGGTCATGCCCGAGGTCTACGACCGGGCCCGCAGCGCCGGTGTCGAGCTGGTCACGCTACCGACCGCAGAGGCATGCACCCTGCTCGGCGACCTCGATGCCGGCGAGGTCAACGCCGTCCTCCACGTCACCTGCTAGCAGGGCATAGTTCCAGCCGGTTCGGGGTTATGGGCCCATGGCGGCAAGGGACGACCCATGGCATCAGTAGCGATCATCGGGGACGGCCCCGGAGGCTTGTCGGCGGCGCTGTTCCTGGCAAAGAACGGGCACCAGGCGACGGTCTATGGCATCGACAAGACGGCGATGCACTTCGCCTACCTCCACAACTACCTCGGGATCCCCGAGATCGACGGGAGCGAATTCCAGAAGGTCGCCCGCGAGCAGGTTCGGTCGTTCGGTGCAACGATCACTGACGCGGAGGTCACGACTGTCTCTGTGGCTGACAGCTTCACGGTGACGACGGAATCGGAATCGGCGTCATACGACTACGTCATCCTCACCGAGGGCAAGAACCCCGTGCTGGCCGAATCCATCGGTCTCGAGGTCGAGGACTCCGGCGCGATCCGGGTCGACCGCGACTACCGCTCGTCGCTCGACCGCGTGTACGTGGTCGGCCGGTCGGCCCGCCCCGAGCGCAGCCAGGCGATCATCTCGGCGGGCGCAGGCGCCACCGCCGCGCTCGACATTCTCGCCCGCGAGGCCGGGAAGAACGTCACCGACTGGGACACCCCGCCCAAGGACTGACCCCGCGCGATTGCGCCCCGGTGGCGTTCTCTGCGATAGTCCGGGCAGGCTGACGCGAGAAGGGAGGCGCTCCCATGTCCTTTTGGGATCGATTGATCGAAGAGCTTCGGTCGCTCGGTGAGACCATCATCGAATGGGCGGTGTTGATCGCCGTCGCACTGCTGGTGCTGATCGTCGGTCGCTGGATCGTCAAGTGGATTGCGCGCATCCTGGCCCGGATCCTGGATGCAGAGGTCCTCAAGCCCGTGTGGGATCGGTCGGGGGTGACCACGGCTCTGGAAGGTACCGATCAGACCGTCGCCTCCATCGCGGCAACCGTCGTCTACGTGTATCTGATGACCGGCGTGGTCTTGGTCGCAGCGCGAATCCTCGACTTGACCACCATCGAACAGCTGCTGGAGCGACTCCTTGCCTGGATACCGGCGATCATCCTGGCGGTAATCGTCGTGATCATCGCCGCCGCAGCGGCGAGCTGGACTGCCGATCTCATTCGCCCGTTTGCGGTCGACCGCGGCGTTGGATGGCTGGTCTGGGTGGTGCAGGTTGGGATCATCATCTTCGGCGTGCTGTTCGCGATGGACCTGCTCAGAATCAACTTCGCCGAAGACATCGTGAAGCTGATCGTGGCCTCATTTGGGATCGCGTTGGCGATCGCCTTTGGCGTCGGTGGTATCGATGCCGCCAAGCAGTGGTGGGCCAAGTACGGCACACCCGGTGCCACGCAACGGATGAGCGACTCGGATTCGCAGTAGAAGACATCAGATCGCGAAGGGGCCCTCGCGGCGTGAGGGCCCCTTCTGCATCACAGCCACGATGGACGCGGCGGTGAAGACGGTGCCGGCGGCGATTCCCATCGATGCCCACAACTGGTCGGGTAGACCGAGATCCGCCAGGTACAACGGTCTCACCCATCGAAGGCCCTTCCTTGGGGAGGGCCAGCGTCAGTGTGGCTGCCGGCGCGGCCGCCAGAATGACCCAGACCGGAGGGAAGATCCAGCGATACCACGTGTCGGCCGCGCGACCACGCTGCCAGCTCGGCACCGCGCCCGTGCAACGGTCCGACGAGGCCGTAGCCGACGAGGGCGTCGATGACGATCGGAACGTCCGGTGGTTCCGCGGTTGGAGCCACTCCCATGGCGAGCAGGGTGTCGAGGTGGTGCTGCGCCGCGTCGCCGAGCCGGTCCGACGCCGGGGTTACCGAGACTCCGCGACCGCGGTTGACCAGATGCCGCACGGCGCACAACCTCCGCCGCCGTTGTTCCGCCACCGGCGATCACCGCTACGTCACCCTCATCTGGGGTAGCTCGATGCCGAAGATCTCGACCGCCAGCCGGTCCGCCTCGGCCATCTGTTCCACGCTCAGCCAGGGCAGATCGTCGGCGGCGATCGTCGGATAGGGCAGCAGGCGCCTCCGGTGTGAGGGCCGAGGTCACGGGAACTCGTGGCCGGTCGGCGCCCGGGTAGCCTCCTGGCCCATGGCCGCCGAATCACGACGCCTCGTCATCAGCGCCCTCCTCGCCAACGCCGGGATCGCCCTGACGAAGTTCATCGCCGCCGCGATCTCGGGAAGCTCGGCCATGTTCGCCGAAGGGATCCACTCCGTCGCCGACACGTTCAACCAGCTGTTCCTGCTGCGCGGTCATCAGGCGGCCGGATTCGATGCCAATGTCCAGCATCCCTACGGCAGGGGAAAGGAGCTCTACTTCTGGGCCTTCATGGTCGCCGTCTTCCTCTTCGTCGGCGGGGCCGTGCTCTCGATCGTCACCGGGGTCGACAAGATCCGGCACCCGGAGGGACACGGAGAGGCGGGCTACTGGCTCTCGATGGCGGTCCTCGGCATTGCGGCCATCCTCGAGGGCACGATCGCGCTCCGACCGGCGCTGAAGGACTTCAATACAACCCGGGCCGGTCGATCCGTCACCAAGTCCATACGGGAGTCCAAGGATCCCTCATTGGTCGTGGTGGTGTTCGAGGACGTGGCGGCGCTCGTAGGGTTGACGATCGCCGCCATCGGCCTCACCCTCAGCCGCATCACCGGGGATGGATTGTGGGACGGCCTCGCCTCGATCCTGATCGGAGTCCTCCTGGCCGGGGTTGCCGGCTTCATCGCCGTCGAGATGAAGTCGCTGCTGATCGGCGAATCGGCGACCAGGGAGGAACGTTCCCGGATCCGGACGGCAACGCTCAGCGTTCCACAGGTGCAGCGGATCGAGCGACTGCTCACGATGCAGCTCGCGCCCGAAGAGATCCTGGTGAACATGGATCTGGTCTTCGACGACGGCCTCGACACCGACGGCCTCGAGGCGGCGATCATCCGGATCGAAGAGGAGATCCGGGCGGATGTGCCCTCTGCGGCCAAGGTCTTCATCGAGCCGGTGGAAGGATGACCGGTGCGGCGAGCGCTCCGGGATCCTCGGCGAACCTCGGTCCCGGCTTCGACGTGCTCGGTCTGGCGCTCGACCTGCGGTGTTCGGTCACCGCCACCCCCTCGGTCGAGATGACGGTCGACGATGGCGAGGGCCCGGTGTCCCTCGGCGAGGATCACATCGTGGCGATGGCGGCTCTTGCAGGCGGCGATGCTCCGATGGCACTGGTCGTCGAGAACGAGATTCCGCGGACGCGAGGCCTCGGCTCATCGGCGGCGGTGATGGTCGCCGCTGCCGCTGCCTCGGCCCGCGCGATGGGGACCGAACCGGATCGAGACTGGATCTACCAGATCGTGACGCCCATCGAGGGCCACGGTGACAACGTTGCGGCTTCGGTCTACGGAGGGCTCGTTGCCGTCGGAGGTGCGGGGTCTCGACCGCTCCCGATCAGCGATCAGTTGGTACCGGTGCTCGGGGTGCCCGAAGCTCCTCTCGCCACCGGCGAGGCGCGCCTGGTCCTGCCCGACGAGGTACCGTTGGCGGCGGCCGTGCGGTCGGTGGCGCGGTCGGTTGCACTCATCGAAGGGCTGCGCACCGGAGATCCCGAGGCCCTGGCAGCGGCCGCCGGTGACGAACTGCACGAGGCCCCGCGCCACCCGTTGTCGCCGGTCACCGGTGCGATGATCGAGGCCGCACGCGACGCCGGCGCCCTTCACGCCGCCTGGTCCGGGGCGGGTCCCAGCGTGATCGCCTTCACGTCCAAAGACGGTGCCGGCGCGGTGGTCGGGGCGCTCGAAGCCGTACTCGGAGACCGGGGCGTGGTGCTCACCCCGGGTGTGGACCATCGGGGGTTGGTCTAGCTCGGGCAGGGACTTGCCTCCCCTTCACGGGCGAGCCGAAGGGGGTACGGTTGATGGTGGCGCTAGTAGAGGAGGTGAAGGATGGCGACCTACATCGTTCTGGCCAACTTCACGGATCAGGGCATCCGGGATTTCAAGGAGTCGCCAAAGCGTGCCCAGGCGTTCCGCGAGCTCGTGGAGCAATTGGGTGGCAGCGTCAAGGACAACTACTACACCATGGGCGCCTACGACGTCGTTGCCGTCATCGAGGCTCCGGACGACGAGACGGCAACCGCCAGTGCCTTGAAGGTGTCCTCGCTCGGAAACGTGCGGACCACCACCCTGCGAGCCTTCGACGAGGAGGAGGTCGAGGCGATCATCAAGAAGGCCGGCTGACCCCGCCCCTCGACCCGCCTACGGGATCAGGACGACCTTGCCGGCGTGTCCCCCGCGCTCGAGGAGCTCGTGGGCCCGGGCCGCTTCGGCCAGCGGAATCCGGTCCGCAACCAGTGGCTCGATCTTGCGAGCCGCCAGGAGGTCGAGGAGCTCGGCGAGCGTCTCTCGGTACCAGGCGGTGTCCTCGTCGAGGTTGGCCGGCAGCGGTACCTTCCGTCCGTCTGGGATCAGCTTGAGCAGGCCGATCATGGCCATGCTGCTCGGGATGACCTTCATCCCTGCCCTGGATGTCGCGGCGACGCCGAACCACGCCAGGCGCCCGCCTCTGCGCAGCACGCGGTACGAGCGCCACAGGTGCCTGGCACCGCCGACGGGATCGAAAACGACATCCACGCCGTCGCCGGTGAGTCCGCGGATGCGTTCGACGAAGTCCTCGGTCCGATAGTCGATGGGTGTGGCGCCGAGCGCGACGACGCGCCCGTGATTGCGTCCGGAGGCCGTCCCGTACATCTCGAGACCGGCCAGCCGTCCCAGGTCGAGCAGCGCCGAGCCGACGCCGCCCGCCGCGCCGTGGACGAGGATACGCTCGCCGCTCTCGACGGCGGCGGTTCGATGCAGGGCGGAATGGGCGGTGAGGTAATTGATCACCACACAGACGGCCTCGGTGGGATCGACGGCCGGCGGAACCGGCACGAGCTGGTCGGCGGGGAGGCAGAGGAACTCGGCGTAGCCTCCGCCGACGCCGAGCGACCAGGTGGCGCCGGCGACGCTTTGGCCGGGTTCGAGGGTCGAGACGCCCGGACCCACCTCGTCGACCACGCCGACGATGTCCTCACCCGGGGTGAAGGGCACCTTCGGCGAGCCGGGCAGGATCCCGGAACGTCGGAACATGAGGTCGTACGCCGAGACGCCCGCCGCAAGGACCTTCACCCGTGCCTCGCCCCGACCGGGCTGCGGAAGATCCTCCGCGACGAGTTGCAGCACTGCGGGCCCGCCGTGCCGGGTGACGACGACGCGATGATTGATCTCACTCATGACCACTCCTTCGACTGGTTCCCAGCTTCGCGCCGCCGGCGACGGAGGGGTAGGGCACACCGGCCCCGGCGATCGCTAGGGGCCCCAACCGGTTGCGATCCGGTTCCGGACCGCCGCTTCGATCTCTTCGCGGGTCAGGCGGTAGTCCTCGATGGCCATTCCATAGGGATCGTCGATCGAGCCGCCGTCGGGGCGGAGCAGGTGGATCGAGCCGGTGAGATCGGGCCTCCGGTCCGTCAGGGCAGCGCGGTGCTCGATCGAGAGCACGTAGATGACATCGGCCGTGTCGACCAGCTCCCAGGCCGTTCGTGAGCGGTGTTCCGACACATCGATGCCGAGTTCCGCCATCACCTCGGTCGTTCCCAGCGAGGCGTGTGCCCCGCCGATCGTCCCTACGCCTGCCGACGAGAACTTGATCTCATCACCATCGGTGAGCTCACGGGCCAGGTACTCCGCCATGGGGGACCGGCAGATGTTGCCGGTGCACACGAAGAGAACCCTCAAGAACCGGCGTACACCCTGGCGTGCTCGACCAGGGCATCGAACAGCCGCTGCGAGGGCTCGTCGAAGTTGTCGCCGAGGAACTCGGGGTGCCACTGGACGCCGAGGAACTCCCACTCGTCGTCCTCGTGCTGGATGCCTTCGACCACGCCGTCGCCGGCCCATGCGACCGGGCGGAACCCCTCGGCGATGCGGTCGATCGCCTGGTGGTGGATGGAATTGACCAGCATCTCGGTCTCTCCGGTCGCCTTGGCGATCTTGGAATCCGCTGCCACCGTCACCGGCTGGTGGCCGTCCCAGACGGCATGGCCGATGACGTCGTGATCCTTGGACCCAATGGCCGTCGGGATGTCTTGGATGAGCGTCCCCCCGTAGGCGACGTTGACCACCTGGACACCGCGGCAGATGGCGAGCACCGGCATTCTCCGCTGGTGGGCCTCCCTGATCAGGGCCAGCTCGAACTCGTCGCGGTCGAAGTTGGTCTTCCACACCGTCTCGTGGCGCTCCTGGCCGTAGCGGTGCGGCTCGATGTCGCCACCTCCGGAGAGGATGAGGGCATCGATTCGATCGAGGATCTGCGGGATCTCATGATTCGGTATCGGGACCAGCGAGACGGGGATGCCGCCGGCCCGCAGGACCGAGTCGGTGTAGGTGTGTCCGATGACGTGCGAGTCGAGCGAGCCGCTGGCGTTCTCGACCGCCCGCGGCTGTGCGGTGATGCCGATGATCGGATTCATGGGCGCGGATGTTACCGGTGCCGGTGGGTCACCCACTGACGGCTGTTTGCGTTCCTCCCTATCCTCGGCCATCCTTACGACTCGATCCGGCTCCGGCCGGCTCGATCCCAATCCGAAGAGAGGTCCTATCTGCATGGGTTCGGTCATCAAGAAGCGACGGAAGAAGATGAGCAAGCACAAGTACCGCAAGCGTGTGAAGGCCAACCGGCACAAGCAGAGGAAGTAGCTGCTCGCCGCCACCGTTGGGTGGCGCGTCTCCAATGCCCGTCACCGGACCCCAGCGTCATCTCTTCGACATCCCCGACGATGTCACCTACCTGAACTGCGCCTACCTCGCGCCCCAGCTGCGGTCGCGGTATGAGGCCGGCCTGGCCGCCATGGAACGGACCAAGGCACCGTGGACGATCACACCGGTCGACTTCTTCACCGACGTCGAACGGCTCCGGCGCCTGTTCGCCGGTCTGATCGGCGCCGACGCCGAGGGCGTTGCCCTCATCCCGGCGATCTCCTACGGCGCCGGCGTCGCGGCCTCGAACCTCGAGGTGGGACCGGGCAGGACGGTGGTCGTCCTCGAGGATCAGTTTCCCTCGAACATCTACCCGTGGCGCGCTGCCCTGGAGACCACCGGCGGCGACGTCGTTACCGTCGCCCGCCCGAACGAGGGCACGTGGACCGACCCGGTGCTCGCCGCAATCTCCGCCGATACCGCCGTGGTCACGGTCCCGAACTGCCACTGGACCGATGGATCGCTCGTCGATCTGACCGCCGTGGCCGCGGCGGCTCGTGATGTTGGCGCCGCCGTCGCCGTCGACGCCAGCCAGTCCCTCGGGGCGTTGCCCTTCGACACGGCAGCGATCCGCCCCGACTTCGTCTACGCCGTGGGCTACAAGTGGCTCCTCGGCCCCTTCGGGCTGGGCTACCTGTGGGTGGCGCCCGAGCACCGCGACGGGAAGCCGCTGGAGGAGGGCTGGATCACACGGGTCGGTTCCGAGGACTTCTCGGGGCTCGTCGACTACCAGGACGAGTACGCCCCCGGTGCCCGGCGTTTCGACGTCGGGGAGCGGAGCAGCTTCCACCTCGTGCCGATGGCGATCGCCGCCCTCGAGCAGCTCACCGCCTGGGGGATCGCCGACATCGCCGCCACCATCGAGGGTTTGACGGGCGCGGTCGAGAAGCAGGCCGAAGCCAGGGGGTTACGGGCCGTCCCGCGTCCCGACCGTGCCCCGCACCTGATCGGCATGCGGGCCGAGGGCGGGCTCCCGCCCGGTCTGTCCGGCGCCCTGGCCGACCGGGGTGTCTACGTGAGCGTTCGCGGCGACTCGATCCGGGTCGCGCCGCACCTCTACAACGACGAGTCCGACGTCGACCGGCTGTTCTCCGCCCTCGACGAGGCGCTCTAGACGCGATCGGCGACGACGATCCTCGGCCTCGTCGCGACCCAGGTGAAGGTGC
>CAZCBO010000027.1:0-18657 GCA_964496825.1 uncultured Acidimicrobiaceae bacterium | reverse complement strand
ATGCAGGTCGAGGCAGTTCATCTGCGCCATCCAGACCACGTCGGCCTCGTCGAGAGGAAGAAACATCACTCCGGGCCTGGCGGAGGGGAACCGGACCGCGACCGTCGATCGGGCGTTCTTCGGCGCACGCTTCACGTAGAAGGGCTCTCCCTCGACGCCCTTGGTCCACCGCTTCAGCATCGTCGGACGGTTGTAGACGCCGCGCAACGCACCTTCGCCGCAGAGGAGGAAGTGGTCGACCACGTCCATTTTGGTCCAGCCCTGCTCGGGGAACACCACCCGGTCGGGACTGGTGATGCGGACCTCTCTGTCTCCGGCCTCGACCGTCACATCGGGCATTCCCAGAGGCTATCGCCGGCCGATCGGCAACCCGTGGCGGTGACCGGTATTGTCCCTTTCGCGGATCGAGAAGGGAGTCAACCGTGACGGAATCCCCATCAACCTCGGGCACGTCGCCGATCGCCGATCTGATCAAGGAGAACTGGTGGCTGTGGCTCGTCTACGGCGTCATCGCCCTGCTGCTCGGCATCGCACTCGTCTTCTGGCCGGACAAGACGCTGAGCGTCGCCGCCTGGCTCGTCGGGCTCTCGATTCTCTTCTGGGGGATCGTTCGGCTGCTCAACAGCATCTTCGGCGGGGAGGCCGAGCACCGCTTCGCCCAGGGCCTGGTCGGTGTGCTGGGCATCGCGCTCGGGATCCTGGTGATGCGCAACCCGATCGAGACGATCGGCGTCATCGCGATCATCGTGGGCATCTTCTGGATCATCGGCGGGCTCCTGGAGGTGTGGCGTGGCCTCACCAACGACTTCGAGGGGCGTTGGTGGGCGGTCCTCGCCGGGCTGCTCGCCGCCACGCTGGGCGCCGCGCTGGTGTTCTGGCCCGACATCACGGTTGAGGTGTTCGCGATCCTCGTTGGGATCTTCATGATCATCGACGCGATCATCGAGATCGTCTTCGCCTTCCGGATCAAAGCCGCCTAGTGGACTCCAGGTACCAGTCGCCGTAGAACTCAGAGCCGTGGAACGCGGTGGCGCCGTGCAGGAAGATGCTGAGCGTCACCGTCACCACCATGGCGTCGATGACCGGCGCGGCGTCGACGATGCCGAACTCCTCGGCCACGATCGCGGCGAAGATGATCGAAGCCAGGCCCCGGGGCCCGAACCACCCCATGAAGAGCACCGTGGGTCGTTCGAGACCCGTGCGGGTCATGGAGATCGCCACCGGCACCATGCGAGCCAAGGTGAGGGCGAGTACGGCGAACACGATCGTGGACAGCGCGAAGGCGTCGAGGTGGTCGCCGAGGATCAGTCCGCCGAACAGCGCGAAGGAGAGCATGGTGAGCGCCGCGCCGACGTCGTCGCCGAAGTCGGCCACCGACTCATCCATATGCCGGATCAGATGCCCGAAAACCAACCCGGCGACGAAGGTCGCGATGAAGCCGCTGCCGCCCAGCTCGTCGGCGACGATGAGGGAGGCGACGGATACCACGACGACCGTGATCTCCTGCCATTGGTCCTGCATCCATCCCCGTCGTGAGGCGTCGCGCACGGCAAAGCCGATCAAGCCGCCGAAGACGATCCCGACGGCCATCCCGACCCCAACCGCCTCCAGTGCGAGCGACCACAGCTGCACACCCTCTTCGGTACCGAGGGCAGCGATGAAGAAGAGCAGCACGGGCAGCGCGATGCCGTCGTTGAGTCCCGATTCGACGGCGAGGGCCTCTCTGATGCGGGCAGGGACCTTCGGGTTCTCCACGACGGCAACCCCGAGGGCGGCGTCGGTCGGTGCCAGGACGGTGGCGATCACCGCGGCACCGAGCCAGTTCACGTCGAGGAGGATCACGGCGGCGACGGTCCCGGCGAGGATCGTCAGCGGCATGCCGATCCCGATCAGCCGGGTGGGGAGCTCGAAGTCCTCCTCCCAGGACCGGAGGCGGAGCTTCATCGCCTCGGTGAACAGCACGAGCCCGAGGGTGAGCTCGAGCAGGACCGAGGCGCCGCTGAGGTCGAAGATGGGATCCCATGCGCCTGCTGCATCACCGAGCAGGCCGGCGGTGGCGAAGAACATCGGGCCGGTGATCGGGCTCCGGGAGAGCCGGCGCGAGAACAGCGCGTAGGCGACGGTGACCACCGCGAGGTAGATGATCGACCGGTACACCATGGCCGGGGAGGCTACCCGGCTCTCTCGATCGGCCTGAGGAGTGTCGAGTGCCACGGGCCAAGGCACGCATCGTGACTCCTCAGGACCTTTCGAAGGCCTCCTCGATCGCATCGACCATCAGTCGCCTGCCGAACCACCACAGCGTGGCGTGGCCTGCCCCGATCCAGCGGAGCTCCGAGCCCGGCCAGTGGTCGTGGAGGATCTCGGTGGCCCTTCTCGGAACATAGCCGTCGGAGTCGGCGGCGACGATGACCGCGTGCCGGGTGTGGTCGACGGGCTCGACGGTGCGCACCGAGGCCGTGAGCATCCAATCGCGGAGGCGGGGGGCGGCGTACTCCTCTCCTCCGAGTGCCTCCCAGTCGATCCCACCGCGGAGCACGCCGTCCAGATAGACCGGGGCAGGAGAATGGGAGGCGGCGAGCGGGGCCGTGGCGACGGGGAAGGGGAGGGTGGCGCTGATCAGGGCCGAAATGTTGCCACCCATCGAGTAGCCGGAGACGCCGGGTGTCCCGCCGTCGGCACGGATGGTGGCGAGGAGGGCGCGGCCCTCGGCGACGGCTGCGGACCCCATCCTGGCGAAGTCGGCCACGGTGCGGATCGGCTGTCCTTCGCACGGACGGCGGACTCCGTAGTAGGGGTTCTCGAGCACGAGGCTGCCGATGCCGCGTTCGGCGAGCCGTCGGGCCAGGTCGTAGCGGCCACGGGAGTCGTGCTCGTTCCACGCCGACATCAGCACCACCACGCGGCCGGTGGGCCGGGCGGGCTCGATGCGAGTCACCACGGCCGTGCGAGATCGCGCCGGGAGATCGGCGGCCCTGGGGCTCTCGAAGAGCCCCACTGCGGTCGTGAGCCCGTCGGAAGAGCGCCGGGAGATCCAGTCGATGTCTACCGGATCGGGTCGACCGATGCGGAGCGACAGATCGCCCAGGTGCTGCGGGTCCCCCCAGCCCTCGGCGAAGAACCGCAAGGCGCGCGGGCCGTACGACACGATGGCACCCCCGATCCTGTCGATGGGATGCGAGCTCGAAGAGCTAGTCCCGAATCGACGCGAGAAATGGGCCGTGCGACCCTCCCGGCCGTCGGTACCCTGTCGCCCATGGACCCGATCACCGCCAACTCCGAGCTGACCGGCCGCGCCGTCCTCACCGTCACCGAGGCCGATACCGCGATCGCGCTCCGAAGCGGCGATGTCCCGGTCCTCGGCACTCCCAGGCTTATCGCCCTTCTCGAGGAGGCCGCGGTCGCCGCGCTCGCCGGCGCGCTCCCCGACGACCTCACCTCGGTCGGTGTCAATGTGTCGGTCGACCATCTCGCTCCTTCGCCGGTCGGGGCGACGGTAACGGCAACGGCCGTGCTGGAGGCGATCGACGACGAGGCTCTCGAGTTCGCCGTTGAAGCCATGGACGGAGACACGATGGTCGCGATCGGCGGTCATACGAGGGTGGTGGTCGAGCGGGATCGGTTCCTTGCCGGTCTCGCCTGATCAGCCCAGCCACTCGACCCGGACCCAGGACCGTCGCTGACAGTTCGGGCATTGCATCCAGCGGCTGTGCTGCTTGCCGGGTATCCACAGCGAGATCATCGCGATCCGCACCGCGATCTCGAGGTACGAGATGCGGGTTCTCGCCCCGCAGTTCGTGCACTCGACGACACCGGTCCCGGCCTGGTGGGGCCCCACCGAGAACAACGCCTCCTTGCCGTCGCGCAGATCGACGGTGATGAGCACGTCGTCGCGCAGAGTGTCGTCGAGGACGACCGCCGGGGCTTCGAACAGGGCCCGCTTGCCCTTGGGGTCGGCAACGGTCACAGGCGCCTCTCGATCTCGGTAGCCAGGGCGCGATACGCCTCTGCGCTCTTGGAACGGGAGGCGTGGCTCAGCACCGAGGCACCGATCTTGGGCGACTCCGCCACCCGGACGGAGCGGGGGATCGGCGGCTCGAGCACCTCCAGATCGTGCTTGAGCGCCACCTCCTCGACCACCTGTCTGGCCAGGTTGGTCCGTCCGTCGTACATCGTGGCCACGGCCCCCAGGATCTCGAGGTCGGGGTTGGTGTAGACCCGAACGTCATCGATCGTCTCCAGCAGCTGCCCGACGGCGCGATGGGACAGGGTTTCCGCCTGGAAGGGTATGAGCACATGGGTCGCCGCAGTGAGGCCGTTGAGGGTGAGGATCCCCAGCGACGGTCCACAGTCGACGAAGACGTAGTCGTAGCCGTCGACGAGCGGGCTGAGGGCCCTTCCGAGCACGAACTCCCTTCCGGTCTTCGTCATGAGGTGGATCTCCGATCCGGCGAGATCGATCGACGAGGGCAGCAGGTCGATCGAGCCACGGTCGATGATCGTGTCGACGGCGTCCTTGCGAGCCAGCATCACGTCGTGGATGGACACGGAGAGGCTCTCGGGATCGATCCCGGTCTCGAAGGTGAGGCACGCCTGGGGATCGAGGTCGACCATGAGCACCTTCCTGCCGCGTTCGGCGAGCGCGGCGGCGAGGGTGTGGACGGTCGTCGTCTTGGCAACCCCGCCCTTCTGATTGGCAACCGCGATGACCGGTCCCATGGCTGATCAAGTGTAGGAGCGGGGGGTTTGGTCTGAATCGGCCGCTCTCCGCCTTCCTGACGCACGGCGTCGGGTCGAGACGCCCGGTGAGGAAGGCATGCAGCGCCGTCGAGATGTCACTCACCTCCTGAGCCCTGCGGGGCGCCATCCCAGCCCTGAGGGCGAGCACAGGTTGGTTCTCCGCAGTAAAGCGTGACTAGACCCACGAGACACGCACAGAACACCTCTCCTATAGTTAGAAGCAATTAGCTACAGTTAGCTGGGCAGGGCTAAACGTCATCTCGGGAGGGGGGAGGATGCTCGGTTTCTGGACTGTGTGGGCGCGGCCCAAGGGTGGGGGCGCCGAGCGCAATACGGCCGACACTGCATTGGTGATCGGACCGGTGGTGGCGATCGTCACGGCAGCGATTGTCGTCGCTTCGTTGACGCGCGGGCTCTAAGGGCGACGGCGTGTTGCGCAACCGGTGGAATGCGTTGATGGCCCGCGACGAGCGCGGGGCAATCCTGCCGCTGATGGCTTTGCTCCTCGTCGTGATGATGGGAGCGGTCGGTTTTGCGGTCGACCTGGGATGGATCTACTGGAACAGCATCGAGGTTCAGCACGGGGCCGACAGCGCGGCGCTGGGCGGGGTGGTGCACGTGGCCGACGACGTACCGAGGGCGGTCACCGAGGCCCGGGCCACCGCTGCAGAGAACGGCTACGTGGATGGGACCCTGGGCGGTCCCGACAGCGTCGAGGTGATCTCGTTCTCCGACGACGCCTCGGCCGTGGCAAACCCCTATCAGCTGCGTGCCACGATCACTCACGAGGTTCGCACGTTCTTCATGACGATCTTCGGCATGAACAGTGTGTCGATCTCGCGGACTGCGGTGGCCGAGTACGTGCTGCCGCTGCCGCTCGGGAGTCCGGAGCCGTACTTCGGGAACGATCCGGCGCTCGGCCGTTGGCCGAACTTCTGGGGCAACATCCACGGCTACTACACGGGCCAGGGCATGGGCGATCGCTATTCGTCCCAGTGCATCCGGTGGGAGAGCCAATCCGGATGTCCGAGGAACGACGAGCGGCGGCAATCGTCGGGTGCCGGGACCCCGGCTGCCCAGGGTGGCTATCTCTACGGGGTCGAGGTGGATCCTGGCTCGGTCGGATCGCTTCTGACGGTGGAGCTGTTCGACCCGTACTTCACCCGCGGCGGTGGCGATCACATCCTCGTCGGTGACAACCCGCAAGGTGACAGTCCAGGCCCGATCACCACATTCATGCTCTACGACGCGGATCCGACGCCGCTGACCACCACCGACGGCAACGTCCTGCAGTGCTCGGTTACCTACGACCCGCGCGATCCGTACGCGGATTTCAACGGCGATGGTTCCGCCGACGACGAGGACGATCTCACCGGCGACGGCGAACTCGACTGGGACGACGTCGAGCTCGGGCTTCCCGGCGGTGTGGCGTCGCTGTGGGAGCCCTTCTGCACGGTGCCGATCGACGAGGCCGGGATCCTTCCGCTGCGGGTGCTGGTGAACGACCCGGGCGGCGCCGATGAGCGCGGCCTGAATCGGTGGTCGGTGCGTGCCTTCACATCGGGTGGGACAACCCCAAGGGTCTACGGACTCGGGGATATGTCGATCTATGCCAACGTCGATGGCACGAAGGGCGACACCGAGTTCCACCTCGCCGAGGTGGAACCGGTCCACGCTGGGAAACGACTGGTGATCGAGCTGTGGGATCCAGGCGATGCCAACGGCAAGCATTCCGTCGAGATCCGCGATCCTTTCGGCGGCACACCGCCCTGCGAATGGATCGCGGAGGAAGACAGCGGAAGCGGGATGGCTTCGGGCACCGAGTCCAGTTGCGTTATCGCCACCAGCTCCGCGACCGGTAGCGGTGGTCGGTTCAACAACTGGCAGCTGACGATTCGGGTGAACCTCCCGGACGACTACACGTGTGCCGCCGACTGCTGGTGGAAGGTTCGCTACAACTACCCGGGCAAGACCCAGGACACCACGACGTGGTCGGCTCACATTGAAGGCGATCCGCTTCGGCTCGTCGAGTGAGCCGAGCGAGAGCAGGGGGAAGCTGCAATGGCTCAGGAATCTGGGGTGACACGCGACGCAGCATTGGGTCCAAGCCACCTCGCTGAACACGGGTTCACGATCGTGCGGCGCGGCTACGACCCGGCGGAAGTCCGGTCGGTCCTCGCCGAGTACGAGGCCGCGTTCCAAGAGATCGAAGACCGGGCGGATCAGATGAGGGTCCGACTCAGCATCGCCGAGGAGAAGAACGCCGCGATTGACGATGTCAACCGGGCCATGGCCGCGGTCTTCGAGACCAAGGAGCGAGTATTGGAGAAGGCCGAGCTGCGAGCGCGGCGGATCGAGGCGACCGCGACGAAGAAGGCTCGTGTCGAGGCTGAAACGGTGTCGGCCAGGGTGATCGATGCGGCCAGGGAGGAGGCTCGTCGCATCGTTGAGGCTGCGCTGGCAGTCGCCACCGGGTCGACCGAGGACGCCGTTCTCCGTGCGGCTCGAGTCGAAGCGGATCGCCTGCTCCGCGACGCCCGCGCCGAGGCCGATCGTCTCGTGGAGCGTGCCCGGGCTGCAGGTGGCCGCGAGCACAGGTCCGAGCCAACGAACGACGAGCCTGTGCCCGATCCAGTCATCGAACCGCAAGCAGACCCCGATCCGCCCCTGGGCTTCGTTGTCGGCAACGCGGAGAGTATCGGGTTTGACGATCGCCCATCCCGCTACGAGCGAACCTCGGCCGGTCTTCCGAGCATGGGTGACAACGGCGCCGAGGTCTTCGATGCGATCCGACGGATGAGGAAAGGCCTGGCAGACCTCTGAGCGAATGATCGGCCCTCGCAGTACTAGTGCGCGATGACTGCCGCGAAACGGTCATCAAATCCCAGCTCGATACGGCCGAATAGGTATGGGTCAACGGGGGGAATTGATGCAACGTAGATTCAGCTGCCGGCATCGCGATCGGCGCCAATGCCAGTTGTGGGCACTGGCCCCCGTACGATGCCGGCTCCGCCTCGGTCATGGATGCTGCGAATCCGCTGAGCCGCGTCGCAACCCGGAGCACTGATGGTGCGGCTCCCGATTCGCATCATCCAAGGCAATGAGGGTGCCAGCTTCCTCGAGTATGCCTTCCTCATCGCGCTCATCGCGATGGTGGTCATCGGAGCCGCCTTGTACTTCGGCACCCAGCTGAGCGGTGACTTCAGCGAGGTCGGCGGCACCATGCAGGCTTCCTGAACCTGCTGCGACGGCTCCTCCGGACCATCGCTGCGGAACTGCCGGCATCCGGCAACTAGTCACCTCGCGCGGCCGGCAACGATCATTCAGTTATTGCCGAATAGTCCCGAACATCATCGAGTAAGAGCGAGGAGAGGGGGAGACCGGTGGTCAGCCCTCCACACGAGATCGCCTTGACGCTGGTCGAGGCCGAATCGGCGAGTACCGGAGACAAGGGACTCGTCGGCTCCGGGAGTGACCGATCCACCACCCTCGAGGCCACGATCGCCCGCCTCGTGGCCGAGGAGAAGGAGCTGGCGCGGCAGCTCGAGGTACGCCGTGAGCAGCGACGCACCCTCTATGCGCAGCTCGAGGCTGAGTGGGAGCGCAAAGCGAGAAAGGCGGCGGAGGCGGCGCGCGCCGAAGTCGTGGGCGATGCTCGTCGTGAGGCTTCGGAGGTCGTGCGGCTCGCCGGGGAGGAAGCGGCGGCCGTCGTCGAAGCGGGCATGCAGCGTCTCAGAGCCGTCGAGGAAGATGCGGCCAAGAGGGCGGCCGAGCTCGATGCCGAGCACCGGGCGAAGAGTGCCGAGCTCGAAGTGATGAAGACGCTCTTCGATGAGCTCCAGGCAACGCTGAAGCTCGTTGCCGAGACATCGATGCACGAACTGGTCGAGGCGCGGAGCGCGTTGGCCGAGCTCGAACCAGACCGACCCCTCACCGAGCCGCAGCGCCGTCGGGCCGGCGATCCTCCGCCGACGGCTCGACCCCGATTCTTGGAGTAGCGATGGCGTGGCTGGGCAGAAAGGGAGAGTCGTCGTCGAGCAACGATCGCGCCGCCGAGGTCTTCTCCCGCAGGCTGAACGCGCTGTTGGCCGCGGAGAACGGCCTCGAGACCGAGGATCCCGATGAGGTCGAAGCGCGTATCAGGAACATCACGCACGGAACAGGTCGAGCGGGGTGACACAGAGCCTGCTCGAATCATCTCGGGCGCTGTGGACTGTTGAGCTCCTCTGAGGTGTGGAAGAGAGAAGCGACACGCGCCGATCTCTCCAGCCGGGACTAGCTACTCAGGGAGTAGGCGAACCATTCTCCGGTGGAACCGCGATGGAACCGATCTAGCACACATGATGAGAAACAGGGGGAGATACGTCTACGCACGTCGTCGGCGTTTGCATTGGTGGACGCCGCTGGCCGATCAGCGCCGCATGATGCAGTCAGGGTGCCGTCCGGGCGTCCGGCGTTCCCATATCATCAGGCCGGTGCGGTGAACTCCGGCTGATCGTCGACTCTTCTGGAGGGACAGCCGGGGACTATCAGCATCAACGCAATCCGGGCTCGCTTGTCGGGTAGAACCGTTCCTGTCATTCGACCCTTGGGTATTGACTGACTAGCCAGGTCGGAGGTAGCCGAATCCCCCTCGATTTGTTGGCTTGTACCGTCGATTAGTTAGCCACAACCTTCGCAAGGGGGAATCATGGGCACACATACCGGAAAGGCCTGCGGCGGCCGGCGCCATGGGGAGGGCAGCGGCTGGAACCGCTGCGCCGATCCGTGCGTGGACCCGCCCGGGGCCGGCAACACCAAGGTCACGGGGGATCCGACCCTCGATCACGGTCCTGACAACGTGCCCATGTCGGCGACACGCCAGGGTCGGGTCTCCCGTTGTTGTTCGGAGCGCGGCGCCATCCTGCCACTGATGGCGCTCATGGTGCTCGTGCTGATGGGAGCAGCCGGCATGGCAGTCGATCTCGGTTGGCTCTACTGGCAGAGTATCGAGATCCAGCACGGAGCCGATGCTGCCGCGCTGGCCGGCGTCGTCTACGAGCCGGACCACCGTGATGATGCTCACACGGTCGGGATGGACGCCGCAATCGAAAACGGAATGGTCGATGATCCAAGCAGTGGGAACGTCATCGAGATCCTCGACTTCGTCGACGATCCAACGGCGGTACAGCACAGCTCCCAGCTGCGGGCGACGATCACCCAGCGGGTGAGCACCTTCTTTCTGAGGGTGCTCGGCTTCGAGACGTTCGACGTCCAGCGAACCGCCCTGGCCGAATACGTCCAGCCGCTCGCGTTGGGGAGTCCGGAGTCATACTTCGGCAACGACCCCGCTCTCGGCATCAATCCAGGTCTGTGGGCCAGCGTGCATGGTTCCTACGGCCCCCAGGGGTGGGGTGACCGCTATGCCGCTCTCTGCGACGGCAACGGCAGCACCTACGCCGACCCGACGTGTACACCGACCGGGGAGGGCAGGCCTTCGGCGAACGAAGGGACCACAGCGGCGACCGGCGGGTACCTCTACGGTATCGAAGTCGAGGCGGGGTCCGGCGGACTCGCGATCGAGATCTTCGATGGCCCGTACTACGACAACGATGACGCACTCGAGTGGACCGGGGACTTCGGCCATGCCTCGTGGTTCGCCGATCCGATGGCAACGACATGGTTCATGCTGTATGGGCCCGATGCGACTCCGCTCGACACCACCGACGGGAACGAGCTGCTGTGCGTCTTGAGGTACGACGCCAGGACGAGCCGTGCCGACGACTTCGCATTCTGGAACCCGGCGTGGACCTCCTTCGATGACATCAGCTCGGGTGAGCTCAGCCAGATGTGGGACAACATGTCGACGTCGGCGGACCGGACCGTATGCGCCGCAAGCTTCGATCGCGGCCCGGGCATCTATCCACTTCGGGTCATGGTCGAGCACAACGACGACTGGTGGACGACAAACAAGTACTCGCTCCGCACCAGGACGACGTCAGGCCCGCCGGCGAGTATCTACGGTCTCGGCGACATGTCGATCTACAACAACGTCGACAACGGCCAGACCGAGTTCTTCCTCGCGCGCGTGGAGGACAAGCACGCGGGCTCGATCTTCGTTGTGGAGCTCTGGGACGCTGGGGATGTCCAGGTCGGAGGATCCTCCGACACCGTGACGATCTCCAGCGGAAACGGGTCGACCCTCGACTGCACCTGGGAGGCGACCAACGGTGATGCTGGCTCGTCGTGCGTCGTCAACGTGAGCGCCAAGGTATTCAACGACCATCTGATCAAGATCCTCATACCGATCCCGAGCGATTACACGTGCACGGGCGATGAGTGCTGGTTCAGGGCAACCTACGACTACACCGGAACCGGGACGCATGACACCACGACCTGGACCGCATACATCGTTGGTAATCCCATTCACCTCGTGGAGTGACCAGATCTGTCGCGGGCCGGGGTCCATCCATTCACACTCAGGTCTGGTGGGGGGTTCCCTGAGTCACTGAAGGGCCCCGGCCCCGGCGGGCCCTGGTGGCTCAGCCGGCGGCCTCCCGGACGCACGGTGTCGGATCGGCGGTCTGCACCACCGGATGTCCCGGGGACTCGATGACGACCGGGACGAGACAGGCGGCAATCGAGCCGTCGGGTTCGAACACGAACTGGCCCACAGCGGTCTCTCGCGGGTAGGTCTGCCAGACGAAGTTGCTCAGCCCCCAGGCGATCGGCTTCCCCCGGTACCAGCCGAGCGGGTTGAGCCGGTGCTGGTGGTGGCCGAAGATGCCGTCGGCGCCGGCGTCGATGAACGCCTCGGCGAGCCCGATCTCGAAGGCCCGTGGCGTGGTGGCGCCCTGCTCGCCCCAGTGGATGGTCACGATCACCAGGTCGGCGATCTCGTCCGCAGCTCGAATCGCCGCGGTCATTGCCTCGACCGAGTCTCCGTTGGTCATCCCCGGGCGGTCCTCACCCGCGATCCAAGAACCGGTCTCGGGGAAGACACCGCCGCCGCCGAGGACGGCAACCGTCCACCCGTTGACCTCGAACACCACCGGGGCGTAGGCCTCGGCGGCGTCTTCGCCGGCGCCAACGGGGGCGATTCCGGCGGCTTCGAGGTTACGGCGGGCGTCCAGCATCGCCTCGAACCCGTAGTCGATGGCGTGGTTGTTGGCGAGGTTGGCCACCTCGATCCCTGCCGCTGCCATCGAGGGCAGCGCTTCGGGGTCGCAGCGGAACGTGTAGGGCTTGTCCCACGGAGACCCGAGGTTCGAAGCGGAGCACTCGAGGTTCACAATCGTGAGATCGTCGGCGGCGAACAGCTCGCCGAGGCCGGTCCAGGCGTGTTCGTAACCGGTCGCCGGGAACGTGCGGACGAATCGCGGATCCAGGTTCACGTCGCCTGTGCCGCTGATCACCAACCGCTGGCGCAATGGGATCCCCGCCTCGGCCGCGGTGGGCACCAATGAGGTCGTCGTTGTTGTCGGCGGTGGGAGCGTCGTCGTGGTCGTGGCTGGAGCGATGGTGGCCGGCGGCGGCACCGAGTTCTCCGGAGACGCCTCCGCCCCATAGGCGCATCCTGTCGCCAACACGGCGACGGCGAGCACCACGACGGTCGGGATCCGCAGGGGGCCGGGCATCGGCGGAACGGTACCTCACGATGCCTCACAGTCACCCCCAATTGCTTGAGCGGCTCCGGATGCGTGCCGATATCGACGGCATGAATGCGCTGCAGGGCGATCTGGACGCCTTTCCGCTCGAAGACGTGATGCGGTTCCTCTCCGATGCCGGGCGAACCGGGGTCCTGCGTGTCGAGGCCGGCCCCTACACCGGGCGGATGTTCTTCGCCGGCGGGAAGATCACCTTTGCCACAACTCGGGCAGGCGATGGCTCGGTTGCCGCACTGCGCGGGTTCTCCACCGTCCCAGCGCGCGACCGTCGCGGGCGCAACCCGGGCGGCCGATGGCCGCGCGCGGCGCGACCGCTGATCATGCAGCAGGTGGTCGAGGTGCTCGTCCGGCTACAGCGCGTCGGCCGCGGCCGCTTCTGGTTCATTGAAGGCGTCGAGACCAAGGCGTATGCCGGCGAGGAGGTGCAGCGGTTCGAGGTCGAGGAAGCGCTGGGCGCTGCGGTGGAGCGGCGCGCTGAATGGGACGCCGTCAAGGAACTCGTCCCCGACGGGACCTCCCAGTTCGCTATCCGGCCCCGTCTTCCCTCGGACGTGGATGAGGTCACCGTTGATGCCTCGTCGTGGCAGGTGCTGTCGGCGATCGGCGACGGGGCGTCGGTCCAGACCGTCGCCGAGCGCCTCAAGTTGTTCGAGTTCGCCGCGGCGGGGCTGATAGCCGAGCTCGTCGCCAATGGTCTGCTGGTGCGTGCCGACGATACCCACACCATCACCGAGCCCACGGTGCAGATCAGCGTCGAGGATCCGGACCCGGGTCTCGATGAGCCGATCGTCCGGGCAGAGGACGCAGTTGGCTGATCCTAACTCCTCCCAATCGCGGCTTTGAGGCGCTAATGTGGTTCATGCCCTCGTCCGCGGGGTTTGGTATGGAGCGCATCACGGTCGACCTTTCCAAGGAGTGGCTGTCGGTCGCCGACATTTGCGAGTACATGGGGGTCTCGACCTTCGTCGTGACGAGCATGCTGCGCAACGGCGCCGTTCCCGCCGTCAAGTTCGGCAGGGAGTGGCGAGTGGCCCGCACCGACTTCGAGGACTGGCTCAACGAGCAGCGAGCGAGCGCCGAAGCACCTGCGGAGGAGCATGACCGAGTGGGCTGACGAGCCTGACGTCGAGCCTTCGCCCCTCGAAGAAACAGCCGCACCGGCGCCGATTCGCACCGGCACGCTCCGCTGGGCGATGCTGTGGTACAGCGTGGTGAACCTCGCCATCGGTGTGCCGTTGCTCCTGTTCCCCGTCGAATTCCTCGACCTCATCGGCGTCGACGACGCCACCGCGGTGGAGCTCGGCGGGCTGCGCTGGATCGGCGCCATGCTGGTGGCCTGGGGGATCGCCGGACTGCTCCTCATGGCCCGGCCGGGGGGACGGGCCTACTTCGTCACGGCGGGGGCTTTCCAGATGACGTTCGGGGCGGGGGCGCTCCTCTACTCGTCTTTCACCGACGAGCAGCTGGCCTCGCTGTGGTTTCACACGCTCATCACCGTGGTCTTCGTCGCCACGGCCGTGTACCTGTGGGTGGCACGATTCCGCGCCAAGGACGCCTTCAGGATGGACGCCTAGGTCAGCCGTCGAGACCCAGCGCCTGGAGCGGCGGGGTGTGTTCGATGTCGAGGAACGACGCCACGGCCTGGTTGGTCACCATGCCGTCGGTGACGTTGACGCCGGCGACCAGCTCGGGATGCTCGGCCAGGGCCTTCTCCAACCCGTCGGCGATGGCCACCGTGTAGGGGAGCGTTGCGTTGGTCAGTGCGTACGTCGACGTGTTGGGGACCGCGCCCGGGATGTTGCCGACCGCGTAGTGCACCACCCCGTGCCGGACGTACGTCGGCTCGGAATGGGTGGTCTCGGTGGCGGTGGCGACACAGCCACCCTGGTCGATCGAGATGTCGACGATGACACTTCCCGGCTTCATCGAGGCGACGTGCTCGTCGGATACCACCACCGGGGCGCGGGCGCCGGCGACGAGCACGGCCCCGATGAGCAGATCGGTCGTGGGCATGAGTTCGTCGATGGCGTGGAGCGACGACCGAATCGTGATGATCCGCCCGTGGGAGACCTCGTCGAGGTACCGCAGCTTGTTGACGTTGAGGTCGAGGACGATCACCTCGGCGCCCATGCCTGCTGCGACCGACGCCGCGTTGCTGCCGGCGCTGCCGGCACCCACCACGACGACTCGTGCCGGCTGCACGCCGGCCACGCCGCCGATCAGCAAGCCGCGTCCGCCCGACGGGCGCTCGAGGTAGTGGGCTCCGGCCTGGGCGCCCATCCGCCCCGCGATCTCACTCATCGGGGCGAGGAGGGGCAGGGCTCCGGTCGTCAGCTCGACCGTCTCATAGGCGATGGCGGTGACACCGCATTCGATGAGGCCTTCGGCCACGCCGGGATAGGCCGCGAGGTGGAGGTAGGTGAACAGCACTTGGTCTTTGCGGAGGAGGTCGATCTCGTCCGGCTGAGGCTCCTTCACCTTGAGCACGAGATCGGCGGCGGAGAAGACGTCCTCGGCGCCGGGGACGATCTCGGCTCCGGTGGCCCGGTAGTCCTCGTCGGGAATCGACGATCCGGCACCGGCTTCAGCCTGGACCAGCACGCGATGGCCGTGGGCGGTGAGCTCTCGCACCCCGACCGGGGTGATGGCGACGCGGTACTCCTCCGTCTTGGTCTCCGTAGGGACTCCGACGATCACGTGACCTCCCTCGGCTGCGCAACCGCGCGTATCGGCAGTCTGGCAGCTCGCCTGGACCTCCGAGACGAACCCGGTTGGGAAAACTGACCCTATCCGGCCCCTGCCGCTCCCGGTAGCCTCGCGAGATGCAGGCACCAGGGAGGTGAGTGTGCTCGAACAGGCAACGGTGGATCGCCTGAGAGGGATGGACGGCCAGGGCTTCCCGGTCCTATCGGTATACCTCGGTCTGGAACCGGGTCCTGAGACGCTGCGCTCGATCCCGACGCGGATGAAGGACCTGCTTGCCGATGCCAAGGACCTGGCAGAGACGCTACCGAGGGATCAGCGGATGTCGCTGCGCGACGATATCGAGGCGTTGTCCCGGGCATCGTCGAGCTTCACGTCTGATCTGGGCCGCGGCGTGGCGTTGTTCAAGTCGTCGGGGGCCGGAATCGACGAACACCTCGTGCTCCCCGGCCCGGTACGCGACCGGGCGATCGTCGACGCCGCACCGTATCTGCGGCCCCTCGAGGCGATGCTGGATCACTACCGCCGGTTCTGCGTCGCCGTGGTCGACGGTCGGTTTGCGTCGGTCTTCCGCTTCCGTATGGATGAGCTCGAGACCTGGGAGGAGATGGCGTCGGGCGCCATCGGCGAGGAGGACTTTCGCAAGGCGAACTACGGCGGGTTCTCCGGCTATTCGGAGCGCAGGGTTCGGGCTCACGCCGACGAGCTGCTGGCGCGCCACTACCGGCACATCGCCACCCGGCTCGATGAGCTCTTCGCCGAGCCGCCGGGCTTCGACCTGCTCATCATCGGCGGCCCTGAGGTCCACACCCAGGGGCTCGTCGATGCCCTCCAGCCCGAGTTGGGGAAGCGGCTGGCCGGGACCTTCGTCATCGATCCGCACACGATGACGCCGGCGACGGTCCTGGAGCACAGCAAGCGCGTGGCGCAGTCGTTCGAGGCCGAGGAGCAACGGCGGCTCGTCGAACGGCTGATGGATGCGGCGGCGTCCCGGGGCGCTGCGGTTCTCGGGGTCGATGAGGCCACCGACGCCGCAAACCGGCGCGCCGTCGACACCCTCGTCATCCAGGCCGATCGCACGTCACCGGGCTCGGTCTGCCGATCCTGCGGGTGGCTGGCGCTGGACAGCGAGACGCAATGCGCCGCCTGCGGTGGCACGGTCGAGCGCGTTCCCGACATCGTCGATGCGCTCGGCGACGCGGTGCGCAACAGCGGCGGAAAGGTCCAGCATGTGATCGTCGACACCAGGCTCGCCGATGCCCAGGTCGGCGCGTTCTTGCGCTACCAACAGGCGGCGAGCGCCTAGCGCCCCCGCCCGAGGCGGTCCCCAGGGAGAACCGGCGGGAGACCATGCCAAACGATCAGGTGACGATCGAGGGGAACCAATCGATGGCGAATCGAGTTGTGCGATGTCGAACCTTGGGTGGTCTTGCACGAATTGGGTCACGCATGGGCCGCGGCCAACCTGACCGACCATGATCGTTCCCATCTTGTCGAGACCTGGGGCTTCGAGTCGTGGAGCCACCCGGACACTCTCTGGCGGAAGCGAGCAAGCGAGCATGCTGCGGACTCGATCGCGTGGGGACTGCTCGAGGATGCCGTCGGCTGTCATATGCCGGATGGCCCGGTGGCGAAGAGGGCGGCGACATTCCGCCAGGTAACCGGTCTCGACACGCCCCGTGTTCGATGCGCGCTCGACGGTTGACTCACTGTGACGGAGGACGAGGGGACGGGCCCGGGCTCCGATAGCGTGCCAGCCCGCCGAGGTGATGTCGCGCTCCCGCTGCCGCAGCATGCAGCCGCCAGACGATCGCCAGGTCCACGGTGAATTCCAGGCACCACGGCGTCTAGGGCGAGCGTCCGCTCGTGTAGTAGGAGTGGCCGAGCTTGCTGAACCATTGGTAGTCGCCGTTCGGTAGCGGCAGGTGGCTCCACCCGCGGTGTCGGATGACGTGGTGATACCGGCACAGGGCGGCCATGTCGCATACTTCGGTCTCACCGCCCTGGGCCCACGGGACGCGGTGGTCGAGGTCGCAGTTGGTCGCCGGCATCCGGCAACCCGGGAAGATGCAGGTCCGGTCTCTGGCCTCGATCTGGCGGCGTTGGGCGGCGGTCGGACGACGCCGGGTCGTGCCGGCGGCGATCGGCCGTTCGGTGTCGGGGTCGGTGACGACCCACCGCCATTCGGCGTCTTGGTGCTGTTCGGCGAACTGGCGGGCAACGTCGGCGATGACCGGGCCGTAGCCGCCGAGTTCGCCTGGATCGTCGCCGACACCGGTGAGGGTGTCGGCGGGAATCGTCATCTCGACGACGGCGCCCGTGCCGTTGTGCTGCGCCTTGCCGGTCAGGAGGTCGATCGCCACGTCCGCGCGCTTCTGGTCGATGTTCCGGTCGTCCTTCGGGAGGTTCTTGGCGAGCCGGTCAACATAACCGGCTGCGGCAGCGGAGAGCTGGGGGGCAACGTCGCAGAGGAGCAGATGAGCAGTGCCGTCGCCGCTCGGTTCGGTGACGAGGCGGCGCCTCTTGTTGGCGTGCTCGTAGCGTTCTCTCGCCTGATCAGGGTCGGCCTGGATGCAGAGCCTGTCGAGTCGGGCACGAAGCTGACCGGTGGTCAAGACGGCTGCATCGTCGATGATGGCCTCGACGACGCAGCGGGCGGCGGCATCGGTGAGGTGGGTGGTGGCGTCGTCGATGACGTGGGCGCGGCGCCGATCGATTCGTCCAGCCGCAAGGGCCTCCCAGACCCGTGGGATCCGGCTGCGGAGTTGGATGGCGAAGTGCAGCTGTGACTCGGATGCGCGGCGGGTGAGATGCAGGGCCGCACCGATCTCGGCGGCGGCGTCACCCTGGATCGAGTCTCCGCAGTCCTCGGGATCGATGCCGTCGAGGACAGCCGTCATGTCCCGCGTGACGTGAGCGTCGTAGTGAGACCGCATCCGGTCGTGGGCGCGCAGCACCGTGATCCGGTCGTGAGGCGACACCCGGTCGACGTTGATCGTGGCGAGGGTGACGGCCAGGGCTGGGCCCGGTGGAATCCGGTCCAGTGCATCGGGAATCCGCTCGTATGCACTATCGAACATACGTTCGATCATAACAAGAGGTAGAGACAGATAGCAACGATAAGATAAGAAAGGTTTTCGCGCTTTCCTGGCAGGGAACGCTCTCAGCACGTGCCGTCGGTGCGGCTGGAGGACGGTGCCTCGTCGCCAAGTCGGGCCGCGCACCGACGGGCCGAGTTGGTGACTTGTGGCGTTGTCCTCTACCCCCAGGGGAAGGTCGCTACCGACGATGGCGACAGCCGGCGGGAGGTCACGGCACATGAAGGCCAACCGACTCGAGACTCGCGGGGACCCGGTGTGGTTCGAGGTCGACGGGGTGAGGGTTGATGCGACGGATTGGCACTGGTACCCGCACCGTTTCGCCGGGGCAGCCTTCGGCGCCGACCTGACGGAGGTCGGACGTCGACTGCCGTCGCCTCCGCTTCATCCGATGCGGCTGTTGCCGCATCGGGCGTCGGGGATGGTGTGGGGGGCCCACTACCCCGCAGTGGGCAAGGAACCGCCGTTCT
>CAZCBO010000026.1:0-18719 GCA_964496825.1 uncultured Acidimicrobiaceae bacterium | reverse complement strand
GCTGGATGCTGCGCAGCTCCTCGAGCACCTGCTCCTGCACGATGACGTCGAGCGCAGTCGTCGGCTCGTCGGCGATGATGACCTTCGGATCGCACGACAGCGCCATGGCGATCACGGCCCGCTGTTTCATGCCACCGGAGAACTCGTGCGGATAGCGCTCCATCATCGACGGGTCGAGCCCGACCAGCTCGAAGAGCTCGGCGATCCTGGCGTTGGCCTCAGCGACGGTGGGCTTGGACTCCCAGTGCAGGTCGATAGCCTCCCTGATCTGGTCGCCGACCCGGTACACGGGGTTCCAAGAGTTCATCGCTCCCTGGAACACCATGGCGATCTCGTCCCATCGGGTCTGGCGCATCGCTTCGTCGTCGAGATCCAGGATGTTGGAGCCGTCGAGGACGATCTTGCCCCCCTGGATCTCGCCGTTGTCGGGAAGCAGTCGCATGAGCGACAACGCCACCGAGGTCTTGCCGCATCCGGACTCGCCGACGAGGCCGAGCGATTCCCCTCGGCCGAGGGTGAAGCTGACGTCCTGGACCGCCGAGACCGCACCATCCTTGGTGAGGTAGTTCATGATGAGGTGGTCGACCTCGAGGATGGGGCCGTCTTCCACAGACGCGAGTGCTTGTTCTTCCACCGTCGACTGCTCGGTCGTCATCGGGCGCGGAGCCTCGGGTTGACGACTTCATCCATCGCCCTGCCGATGAGGAAGAAGCCGGCGGCGAACAAGGTGACCGACAGCCCGGCGGGAAACAGCAGCCACCATGCCCGCAGGCCGAAGAGCGTGAAGCCCTGGGTGTGGGCGGTGTTGATCATGATCCCCCAGCTCATCGGGATCGTGAGCAGCCCGAAGAACGAGAGGGTGGCCTCGAGGAAGATGGCCCCGGTGACCTCGAACATCATGTACAGGAAGCTCAGCGGCAGCACATTGGGGATGATGTGCCTGGTGATGATGTGCCAGTTGGACCCTCCTGCGACCCGGGCGGCGTCGTTGAAGGGCTTCACCTTCACCGACAGCGCCTGGGATTTGAGGATGATCGCCGTTGCCCCGAAACCCGATAACAACCCGATCAGCAGGCCGAGCATGATCAGCCCGACGTTCCAGAACGACCCGATCACGATCAGCAACGGCAGCAGCGGCATCAGCAGGATGAGATCGGCGAAGCGCATCAAGCCGTTGTCGATCCAGCCGCCGTAGTAGGCGGCCACCGATCCGACGATGGTGGCGATCACCACGGCGCTGGTAGCGGCGACGACACCGAGGGTGAACGCCGCCTGCGAACTCTTCATGACCTGGGAGAGGATGTCGCGGCCGAAGGGGTCGGTGCCGAGCAGGTGGTCGGAGTTCGGCGGCGCCGGGGCGACCGGGACCTCGATCACCATTCCCTCCTCGGGGAAGAACTCGCCGGCAATCATCGCCTCGGTGAACGACATCTGCGTGAGCCGGTCCTCGACCTCCCCATCCGGGACCACGGTCTTCTCCAGGATGACGGCGTCGTTCCCCTTGACCGGATCGTAGATGTTGGCCCCGTTCGGGGCGATCTCGTCCGCCCATACCGTCGCCATCAGAATCGGATGGAGGATCGCCAGGATGCCGAAGAACCCGACGAGTACCACCCCCACGACGCCGAGACGGTTCTTGGAGAAGATCTCCCAGTTCTTCCGCATCGTGTTGGCGAACAACCGGAGGCGGATGCGCCACAGCGGCTCTTCGGGAACGACGATGTCCTCGTCCGCCAGGAGATCGGGTGGGATGGCTGTGTCGGTCATTTCTCTCCCTAGGCCTTGACCCGAATACGCGGATCGAGAACGGCGTACAGGATGTCGGCGATCAGGTGGGCGAAGAGGGCGAGGATCCCGATGAAGGCCAATGCCCCCATCGCCACCGGAACGTCCTCGGTCTGGACGGCGCTGAGCAGCGCCAGCCCGAGCCCCGGCCACGAGAACACCGATTCGGTGACGATGCCACCCCCGATGACGAAGGCGATCGCCAGCACGAACGAGGTCGTGACCGGAAGCATGGCGTTCCTCGCCGCGTGGCGGTCCCGAATCGCCTTCTCGGGGACGCCCTTGGCCCTGGCGGTGAAGATGTAATCCTCCCGCAGCGTCTCGAGCATCGACGATCGCGTCAGCAGGGTGATCCCTGCATAGAACACGAGCGTCAGCGTCGTCACCGGGAGCACCGTGTGGTAGGCGATGTCGGCGGCGTACTGCGACATCGGGTTGACCATCCAGAACACGATCAGAGCGACGGCGACGAAGGCGAGCAGAATACGCCGCACCCGGGTCCGTTGCTTCGGCTCGACGATGAAGCGGTGGGTCAACCAGAAGATGAGCCCCACGGCGATCGCGGTCGCGAACATGCTGAGCAGCATCATGTTGAAGACTTCATTGGCGGCGTACGGCGAGGTGAACCACTTCTGTGGGTCGAGGAACTTCCCGATCGGGAACCATCCCAGCGCCGAGCCGAAGAACCACAGCATGAGGATGGCGAACCAGGGGTAGAACAGCGTGTAGAGGATGATGCTGGTGACCATCACGCCCTTCTCTGCCGCCGAATCACGCCTCCAGGCCGTCATCTTCCCGGTCTGGAACCCGACCACGTAGGCGAGGATGGTCGCGGTGAGGAAGAGGTAGAGCGTTCGCGGCAACGCCTCGAGCAGGATGTCGGCGACCGTCCTCGGGTAGTGATCGAAGCTGACACCGAGATCGAGGAGGAAGACGTTCTTGATGTAGTGCAGGTACTGCATGATCAGCGGCTGATCGAGGCCGAGCCGCTCCTCGAGGATCCGCTTTGCCTCGGGCGGAATCAGCGGGTTGCCGACGAACTGCAGCGTGATGTCGCCCGGCTGGGCGTTGATGAGGAAGAAGAGAATCGTCAGGAAGATGATGAACAGGATGAGCATCTGGAACAGCCGGATTGCCAGATAGCGCGCCATCTCCCAGCTCCTCAGTCCCGTGGTGGCCGGCGACCACCTTGCCTCCGATGCGGTCGTCGCAGCTTAGTCCCCGGTCCGCCGAAGCGGCTACAGGAAGAGCGGGAGGGCCAAAGCCCTCCAGCTCCTTCTCAGTTCGATCGGTCGAGTGCTACTTAGCAACCGTCCCTTGCAGGCCGTCCTGGAATTGGATCCCGGACAGCGACCCGGTGAACGGGTACTTGAGGGAGTTGTTGTAGAACTCGGTGATCGGCGTGTCGAACAACACGACATAGGGCAGCTCGTCAGCGAGCATCCGCTCCATCTGCCAGACCGCGTCGTACGCAGCGTCGAAGTCGGTCTCCGACTTCATCTGGTCGGCCAACGCATCGAATTCAGGGTTGCTGTATCCGGGTGCGTTGTCACCGAGGTTGTCCTCGGGGAACCACCTCGAGTGGAAGAACCCCTCGTGGTACGTCGGCCATGCCGGGTTCCCGAGGCTCCAACCGAGGATGTACATGTCGAACGTGGGCACGATGCCCTCGCCCGCCCAGATGGCGGCGACGATGGTATTGAAGTCCGTCGGGTTCGCCTTTGCAGGGATCCCGAGGTTCTCCGCCCAGTCCTCGAGCCACAGCGACGCCGTGTGACGCAGCGGATCGTACGTCGCCGATGGAGCCATGATCTCCAGCTCGGGCACCAGATTCCCCTCAGGGTCGATGATGCCGACGCCGGGGCTGATCATATTGCCATCGTCGTCGAACTCCGCCGGCGTCTGCCAGGTGAAGCCGTCGGCTTCGAGCGCTGCGTAGGCAGCGGCCAGACGCTCGTTGGTGCTCAGGCCCACGTACCTCGACGAGATCTCCTCAGCGACTTCCTCGTTGTACCAGGCCCGGTTGCCCTCGGGCACCAGGACATACAGCGGGAAGGCAACGCCCTGGAGGACGTTGTTCGCCAGGTTCTCCTTGTCGAAGTAGGCCATCGCCTGCCGGAAGCCCAGGAACTTGCCGGGGCTCTTCCGCATGTTGAAAGCCAGATACCGGAAACCGTTGGTCGGGTTGACCACCGCCGTCAGGTTCTCCGACTCCAGGCCCTGCTGACGCAAGCCGGGCGATACGCCGAGTGGGTTGATCCAGTAGTCGATCTCACCGTTGGCGAGGGCAAGCATGGCTGCTGCCTGATCGCCGTAGATCGAGAACGCGGTCCGATCCAGGTACGGCCCCTCGGTGTAGTGGACGCTGATGTCCCCGCCACCTTGGCCGTAGTACAGCTCATCGTTCTGGGCGTATGAACCGTCGTTCCAGAACGTGTGCGTGAACCCGGTATTGGCGTAGTTCTCGTTCTTGATGTTCTCGACGAAGGCACCCTCTTCACGGCCGGCGTAGATCACGGGACCGCCGGAGAGGTCTCCGACCTCGGACCCGTCGGTTCCATACAGGATGGCCGCGGGGTCTTCGCTGCTCATCGCTTCGGTGACGATCGGCTCCCAAACGGACTTGGGCATGATCGGTCCCGAAACGCCAACCTCATGCGGCCAGATCGCTGCTCCGGGCTTCGAGTCGAAGGTGTACTTCACCGTGTAGTCGTCCACCGCCTCGACGTTGACCAGCCGGGGCGACGACTCCTCGGTATACGGATACCCGGTAATCCAACCAGCGCCGAGTTCGGCGTCGCGGACGGTCTCGAAGGTGAAGACGACGTCTGCCGCGGTGAGCGCGCTGCCGTCGGACCACGTGTAGTCGTCGCGAATCGGCTGCGTCACCGTCCAGACATCACCCTCCTGCACCGCTTCCGCGGGGAGCCCTGCTGCCACGTCCGGTGCCACGACGATGCCCGGGTACGCGATGTCGAACATCGTGGGCTTCGTCGCATTGTGCACATAGGACATGTAGACGGTGCTGCCCGGACCGACAAAGTCCCAGTAGCTGCCCGAGGTGATGTCGGAGGTCATCCCTACGGTGTAGGTGAAGCCCTCAACCGACGGTGCCTCGGTTGCTTCTGTCGTCTCGCCACCTTCCGGAGCGGCAGTGGTCTCGGTGACCTCGCCTGCCGTCGTGGTGGTGTCTTCTCCACCGTCGTCGCAGGCGGCCGCTACGAGGGCGAACGCAAGCAGGAGCGCTACGAGAGCGATCGGGCGATTTCGCCACAATCGAGTCAAGATTTGCCTCCTTGTTTATCAGCTGTCTTCAGCTGCTGTCAGCGCGAAAGGTTGAGGTAACGGTCCCCTCGGGGCTCAGGCCAGAAGCCACGTCAACAAGAGCGTGGACACGGCGAACAGGATGGCCACCACCACCGTCAGGCGGTCGAGATTCCGCTCGACCACCGTCGACCCGGTGAGGTTTCCCGAGCTCATCCCGCCACCGAACATGTCGGAGACACCGCCCCCGCGTCCCGCGTGCAGCAGGATCAGGAAGATGAGTGCCAGGGAGATGAGCAGTTGGAAAACGGCGACGAATCCGTCCAAGACCTCGGACCTTTCTCCACGTCGATCGGCCCGCTCACGAAACGGGCCTGTCTGTCGCGAGTATGACCTCGGCGGTGCTGTAGCGCAACTGATCTTCTGCCACTTTGTGGCAGCTTCGAGCTACAAGCCCCAAGCTTCAAGCAAGACAGCTTCTCGGGCCTGTGGCTTGCGGCTTGCAGCTTGCAGCTCTCTACCCCGCCTCCGCGGCGACCGCGGCCGCCGCCTCCTCTGCCGCCGCCTCGTCGCCCAGATACCGGCTCTCGATCGGACGAAGATCCCCGTCGAGACGGTAGACGAGCGGGATGCCGGTGGGGATGTTGAGCGAAGGGATCGCTTCGTTGGAGATCCCGTCCAGGTGCTTGACCAGGGCGCGCAAGCTGTTGCCGTGCGCCGACACGAGCACGCGCCTTCCGGCGCGGATATCGGGCACGATCCGGTCGTACCAATAGGGCAGCATCCGATCGACGACGTCGGCGAGGCACTCGCTGGCGGGAATCAGGTCGGGGGGCATCCAGGCGTAACGGGGGTCGTGCGATGGGTGCCGGGGGTCGTCCTCGCTCAAGGGGGGCGGCGGCACGTCATAGGATCGTCGCCAGATCCGGACCTGCTCCGCGCCGTACTCGGCAGCCGTCTCCTTCTTCCCCTCCCCCTGGAGGGCGCCGTAGTGACGCTCGTTGAGCCGCCAGTGCTTGTGCATCGGCACCCAGCCCAACTCCATCTCGGTGAGCACCAGCGAGCTGGTGTCGATGGCGCGCCGCAGCACCGAGGTGTGCACGACATCGATCGCGATCCCCGCTTCGGTCATCATCCGTCCCGCTTCGCGCGCTTCTTCGACACCGCGAGGTGAGAGTTCGACGTCGGTCCACCCGGTGAAGATGTTCTCGAGGTTCCACACACTCTGCCCGTGGCGCAGCAGGGTCAGGACGTACTCCATGGGTCAGCCCCCGCGCATCGGTTCGATCGTCATCGTCCGCAGCCGCCACACCGGGGTGAGCAGGCCGCTGCGCGAGGGGAGGTTGACGGTGAGGACCTCTTCCTCCTCTGCCGACAGGAGCTGGGTGTGGCGCGCATCGCTGTCGCGGATCGACATCGCGATCGTCTCTCTGCCCATCCGGTCGGCGTCCGCTTCGGACGTACCGGCGACGATGATCCCCAGCTTGACGTTGCCCGCGTCGACGTCGGCCTCGGCATCGATCTCCACGACGCGGCCTGCCTGCATCAGCGAGTCCACGACGCGATCGACGTGGTCGGTCAGCGTGTCGTCCTCGTCGAAGGGGATGGGTCGGGCGACGGCGAACTCGCTCGAGATCAGGATCAGCGCCGCAGTCACGACCAGTACCGCACGATCGATGCAAAGGCGTCGGGGTCGAGGCTCGCACCGCCGACCAGCGCTCCATCGATGTCGTGCTTCGCCATCATGCCCGCGATGTTGCCGGGATTGACCGAACCCCCGTAGAGAATACGAAGGTCCTCGGCCGCCGCGGCCCCCGAGACGTCGGCAACGACGCCTCTGATGTGGGTCGCCACTGCGCCGGCGTCGTCGGCCGACGCCGTCCTCCCGGTCCCGATCGCCCATATCGGCTCGTAGGCGATCACCGCGGACGCCACCGCCTCAGGGCTCAGCCCCTGGAGCCCTACCCTGACCTGGCCGTTCACCTTCTCCTCGGTGACGCCGGCATCGCGTTCCGCCTCGGTCTCACCGACACAGAGGATCGGCGTCATGCCATGCCGGAGGACGGCGGCGACCTTGCGGTTGGCGTCGGCATCGGACTCCCCGAACAGCTCACGACGCTCGGAGTGGCCGACGATGACGAACCCGACGGCCAGCTTGGCGAGCATGCCGGGAGCGACCTCGCCCGTATAGGCCCCTTCGTCCTCCCAGTAGACGTCCTGGGCGCCGAGCCCGATCAACAGGTGGTCCGCCTCGATCACCGTCTGGGCCGAGCGCAGCGCCGTGAACGGGGGACACACCACCACATCGACGCGTTCATAGTCGCTCGGCTCGAGGCGGTAACTCAGCTTCTGCACCATCTGGATGGTCTCCAGATGGGTGGCATGCATCTTCCAGTTCCCAACGATCAGGTCCTTGCGCATCTCAACTCCACTTCTCGAGTGCGGCCACCGCTGGGAGGTCGGATCCTTCGAGCAGGACGAGCCCGGCGCCTCCTCCCGTCGAGAGGTGCCCGACCGATCGTTCCAGACCGAAGAGGCGGAGCGCCGCCACGGTGTCGCCGCCGCCGGCGAGCGTAAAGCCTTCCGACGCGGCGAGCGCCTCGGCGATGCCCTGGGTACCGGCCCGAAACGCCTCCCACTCGAACACGCCCATCGGGCCGTTCCAGAACACCCGGTGCGCCTCCTCGACCACCGGACCGAAGGCGGCGACCGTGGCGGGGCCCACGTCGAGGCCGATCGTGCCGTCCGGGATCGCGGCGCCCGGAACCACCCGGTGTTCGGCGTCGGCAGCCAATCGATCGGCCACCACGACGTCGTCCGGGAGGACGATCTTCGCCCCGTACGGCCCTTCCAGCACGTTCCGGCACGCCTCGATCATCGCAGTGTCGACCAGTGAGTCCCCTACCTCGTAGCCTCCGGCGGCCAGCAGCGTGAAACACATGCCGCCGCCGACCAGCATCAAGTCGACCTCGGGCAGCAGTGCCTCGATCACGCCGAGTTTGTCCGATACCTTCGCCCCACCGAGCACGACGACATAGGGCCGGGACGGATCAGCCAGGAGCCGGTCGTAGGCTTCGACCTCCGAGGCGAACAGCCTGCCCGCCGCCGAACGGAGCCGCTCGGCGACTCCAACGTTCGACGCGTGGCTGCGGTGCGCAGTACCGAAGGCATCGTCGACGAACACATCGGCCAGCCGCGCCAACCCTTCGGCGAGCGCAGGGTCGTTGCTGGTCTCCCCGGGCTCGAAGCGGGTGTTCTCGAGCACGACCACGGCACCGGATGGGGCGTCCCGGATGACGTTCTCGACGGCATCGCCCACCACCGCGGGTGCCTGGATCACGGAGAACCCCCCGAGTTCGCCGAGCCGCTGCGACACCGGTGCCATGCTGAGCTCGGGCTCCACGCCCTTCGGGCGGCCGAGGTGACTCGCCACGATCACAGGTGACCGGGTCGACCGGAGTTCGATGATCGTGTCCAGGCTGGCCAGGATGCGGAAATCGTCGACGACCCGACCTTCGTCGACGGGAACGTTCAGGTCGGCGCGGACCAGGACGCGCTGACCCGCGGCGTCGAGGCCGTCGAGGGTTGGGAGCGTCATCTCAGCTGAGCAAACGGACGATGTCGACCAGCCGCGTCGAGTAGCCCATCTCGTTGTCGTACCAGCCGAACGCCTTCACCATTCCGGCGTTCACCAGCGTCGACTTGGCATCGATGATCACCGAGTGCGGGTCGCCGACGATGTCGGACGAGACCAGCTCCTCCTCGCTGTAGCGCATGATTCCCTTGAGTGGCCCGTCGGCGGCGTCCTTGAAGGCGGCGTTGACCGCTTCGACCGAAACGTCCTCGGCGGCAACCGATACCACGAGGTCCGTGATCGAGCCGTCGGCCACCGGGACGCGAAGGGCCGTCGCCTCGAGCTTCCCCTGCATCTCGGGCATGACCTTGCCTACCGCGCTGGCAGCGCCGGTCGACGTCGGGATCACGTTGATCGCGGCGGCCCTGGCGCGACGAAGGTCCTTGTGGACGAAGTCGAGGATGCGCTGGTCGTTCGTGTAGGCGTGCACGGTGGTGAACATCCCGCGCTCGATTCCGAACGTGTCGTTGAGGACCTTGATCATCGGTGCCACGCAGTTCGTCGTGCACGAGGCATTGGAGATGATCTTGTGTTGCGCGGGGTCGAGCCCGTCGTCGTTGACCCCGAACACCACCGAGAAGTCCGGATCGCCCATCGGCGCAGAAACCACGACCCATTTGGCCCCGGCATCGAGGTGCTGCGAGGCGGACTCGTGGGTCCTGAACACCCCGGTCGACTCGATGACGATGTCGACCCCGAGGTCGTCCCAGGGCAGCGCCGAGGGGTCGCGCTCCGAGAAGACCTTGAACCGGTCACCGTCGACGGCGAGTTCGTCACCGTCCAGCTTGACCGGCCCCGGGTAGGTACCGTGGACCGAGTCGTGTTTGAAGAGATACGCCAAGGTCCCCGGGTCCGACAGGTCGTTGATGGCGACGATGTCGAGACCGAGCACCGCCTGCTTCAGCCGCGTCCATGTCGAGGCGATGGCATCGGCGTCGCTGATGTCCGCGTCGTCGACGGCCTGTTTGAAGTTCGCGACGATGTCGCCGCCCTTCGAGGCTCTGAGGAAGTTGCGGCCGATTCGGCCGAACCCGTTGATCGCTACGCGCATTGTGAAGCCTTCCAGATGAGTTACGTTTCGGTGAGCCCCCGGAGCACCTCCCCGAGCCGTGGAGGATCGTGGCTCGGCCGTTCGGCATCCCGGTCGAGCAGGTCCGCCGTGACCAGATCAGCGCCGTAGGTGGCGATGGCCTCCCCATCGATCGCCAGCTGCTCCAGTGGCGGATCGACGGCCACCGGGGAATCGTTGGCGACGATAGCAGCGGGCGGGCGCACTCCGGTCGTGCGCAGCAGCGCATCGAGGTGGTCGGCCGCGTCCATCCCCAGCGTCTCTCCGTCCTGGGTCACGAGGTTCGTCACATAGACCAGCGAGGCGCTCGATTCGTTGACCGCCCTGGTGATCCCCGACACGGAAAGCGCGGCGACGACCGACGTATACAGGCTCCCGGGGCCGAGCACGATCTGGTCGGCGGCCCCGATCGCTCGCACCGCCGACTCGCTTGCCGGCGCATCGGGAGGTACCACGCCGATCTGCTCGACCGCGCCCCGTGCCAGCGAGATGTTGACCTGTCCCGTGACCGGCTTCCCGTCGATGAGCGCCTCGAGCCCGAGGTGCAGCGGCGAGGCCGGAATCACCGAGCCGAGCGCACCGAGCAGATGCTCCGAGGAGCGCAGCGCCAGCTCGAACGAGCCCTCGATGTCGGCGAGCGCCGCAATGATCAGGTTGCCGAGCGAGTGCCCCTCGACGTCCGCGCCCGTGAAGCGATGTTCGAACAGCCGGCGCCAGACGGACTCATCTGGCGTGAGGGCGATGAGGCACTTCCTGATGTCGCCAGGCGGGGGAATGTCGAGCGACGGTGCCAGCCTGCCGGAGGATCCACCGTCGTCGGCCACGGTGACGACCGCGGTGATGTTTCCTGCATAGTCGCGAATGGCCTCGAGCGCCTTCGCCAGGCCGGTCCCGCCCCCGATGGCGACCACGCGCGGGCCGTGGAGGTCGAGCTCGAGCTCTTCGAGCAGCGTCTCGGTCTCAGTGCCGATGTGCATCGTCAGGATCCAATCCGGCATCCCGATGGTGCACGGTCACCGCGACACCACGATCCCGGAGATGGTCGGCGATCGCCTCGGCGATCGCTACCGAGCGATGGCGGCCACCCGTGCACCCGATGCCGATGGTCAGGTACGACTTCCCCTCCCGCTGATACTCGGGGATGAGGAAATCGAGCAGATCCGAGGCGCGATCGACGAAGGCTCCCGCCTTCTCGTGGGAGAAGACGTACTCCTGCACCTCCGGACTGTGGCCGGTCAGCTCGCGCAGCCCAGGGACCCAGTGCGGGTTGGGGAGAAACCGAACGTCGAACAGCAGATCGATGACCCTGGGAACGCCCTGGGCGAACCCGAAGGAGGTCACGTCCACCTGCAGAGTCCCCTCGGGCAGGCCGTGGGCGAAGGCGTTGCGCAACCGATCACCGAGCTCATGCACGTTGAGGTCGGTGGTGTCGGCGATCACGTCACCGAGGGCGCGGACCTCGACGAGCGCAGCCCGCTCGCTCCCGATCGACTCCTCGAGGGTTGCTCCCGGCAGTGGATGGGGCCTCCTGCTCTCCTCGAACCGCCTGACGAGAACGCGGTCGGCGGCATCGAGGTACAACACCGTGGTGCGAAAGCCCTTGCCCTTGAGCACCGTGATCGCCTCGGCGAGCGTGTCGGCGGTCACCCCACCCCTGGTGTCGACGACGACGGCGACCCTGTCCCGGTCGCCATCGCCGACACCCGACCCTTCGACGACGTCGACGATGAGACCTGCGGGCAGGTTGTCGATCACGAAGTAGCCGAGATCTTCGAGCACCTTGGCCGCGGCCGACCGGCCGGCCCCGGACATCCCGGTGATCACGACGACGCGCGACTCCTTCGTTTCGGCAGGCGCATCAACCATGGAGGCTCTCCCACAGTGCTTCCGCCACCCTATCCGGCACCACCCCGGCGAGGTCTGCTTTCGAAGCGTCGCGAATCCCCTTCAGCGACCCGAACTCGCGCACGAGCGCCTTCTTGCGAGCAGGGCCGATACCGTCGACCTCGTCGAGGATCGAGTCGATCATCCGCTTGCTCCTGAGCTTCCTGTGGTAGGTGATCGCAAACCGATGCGCCTCATCGCGGACCCGCTGGAGCAGGTACAGCGACTCTCTTCCCTTGTCGATCGTGATCGGCGTCGAGGTGCCGGGGACGTACACCTCCTCGAGCCGCTTGGCCAACCCGACCGCAGGAATGTCGAGCCCGAGCTCTTCGAGCACCGCAACCGCTCTCCCCAGCTGCCCGGCACCGCCGTCGACAACGACGAGAGAGGGCGGATAGGCGAACTTCCCCCGCTCTTCGACCGGGAGCTTCCGGTCGGCGAGATAGGCCGTGAACCGCCTCCGCAGCGCTTCCTCCATCGCGGCGAAGTCGTCCTGGCCCTCGACGTTGCGGATCTTGAAGCGCCGGTAGTCGGTCTTCCTGGGGAGCCCGTCTTCGAACACCACCATGGATGCGACGGTGTCGCGACCCTGGATCGTCGACACGTCGTAGCACTCGATCCGCAGCGGAGGTTCGTCGAGGTCGAGCACCTCTTGGAGATCGTTGAGGGCGCGGGCCCTCGCGTTGTGATCGCTGTGACGCCGGAGCCGGTGTCGGCGGAACTCCTCCTCGGCATTGTCGATCGCCGTCTTCAGGATGCGGCGCTTCTGTCCCCGCTGGGGGACTCTGAGCGACACACGGCCGTCACGCCGCTCGGCGAGCCATGCCTGCCAGACGTCGTCGTCCTCGGGGAGCTCTTGGACCAGCACCGCAGGCGGCGGCGGGTCTTCGCCATACAGCCTTCCCAGGAGGATCCCGATCAGACCGGGCGTGGTCACCTCCTCGACGCGATCGATCACGGTCGTCTTGCGGCCGGTCACCCGCCCGCGCCGGACGAGCAGCACCACCAGCACCGCCTCAAGCTCGTCGAGGGCCAGCCCGATCACGTCGAAGTCCTCGGCCCGGTCGCTGACCAGCTCCTGGCGCTCCATCGCCCTGCGGACGGCGTTGAGCCGGTCGCGCAGACGAGCGGCCTGCTCGTACTCCTGGGCGTCGGCGGCCGCCGCCATGTCGGCTTCGAGCCTGGCGACGATCGTGCCGGTGTCGCCGTCGAGGAAGGCGGCGAGCCCCTCGACGTGCTCGGCGTAGGTATGGGGATCGACCGCAGCCACGCAGGGCGCCGAGCACTTCTCGATGTGTGCGAGCAGGCACGGCCGGCCGGCCGACTCGTGACGCCGATACTTGGCGTCGGAACAGGTTCGAACCGGAAAGGTGCGGAGCAGCAAGTCGAGCGTCTGGCGAATCGAGTAGGCGTGGGCGTAGGGCCCGAAGTACAGGACGCCCTTGCGGCGCTTGCCGCGCATCACCATCGCCCGCGGCCACTCCTCGTCGGCGGTGATCGCCAGGTACGGGAAGCTCTTGTCGTCGCGGAGCCTGATGTTGAACCGGGGCTGATGCTCCTGGACGATCGAGTACTCGAGCATGATCGCTGCGGTGTTGCTCGGGGTGACGATCCAGTCGAGCGACTCCGCCGCCGCGATCATCGCCTTGGTCTTCACCGGGAGGTCGGGGGCGAAGTAGCTGGCGATCCGCTTCCGCAGCGACAGCGCCTTGCCGGCGTACAGCACCTCGCCGTGCTCGTCGCGGAACAGGTAGACACCGGGGGTGTCGGGGATCTCCGAGGGAGCGGGGCGCTTCAGCACGATCCGAAGGTTATTGACGTGTGTGACCTCATTTTGTGTCACACCCTCTTGATACGGTGTCCGCATGTTCTGGACAGAGGAACGCATCGCCGAGAACATCGCCGAACTCGAGGTGAACGCCGCGCAGATCTCCGAGCTCATGGCTCGGCAGCAAGTGCTCGTCAACGACCTCGACAAGGCCGGGATCGCCCGCCGTGATGGTGCACGCTCCATGGTGGAGTGGCTCCAGGCTCGCCTCGACATGTCTCGCCCCAATGCCGCCGATCTCGTGTATGCAGCGCGCTGGCTCAAGCGGCATCGTTCGATCGGACGGCGCCTCGCCGAGGGGCTCGTGTCGTTCGATAGGGCGTTGGCGGCACTGCGGCTTGCCGTGGCCGGCGTCGACGAGCACGTCGTCGAGCAGAGCTACGCGATGGACCAGGGTCAGGTGGCTCGCCTCGCGGCGCGGCAGCGTCGTCTTGGCCGCCGCGACGAGCAGCGGGCCTTCGCCGAGCGCTACTTCGCTCTCCAACCGACGTTGGACTACTCGTCGTGGAAGGTGTCCGGCCAACTCACCGGGTACGAGGGCAGGGTCGTGGAGAAAGCCTTCCACGAGCGGGCCGAGGAGTTCCGTGATCTTCCGTATGGCGAAGCGTCGACGCGCGGGCAGCGCCAAGCCGACGCCCTGGTCGCCATGGCCCAGGACTCCCTCGACCGCGACGAATCCGAGCCATCGGAGCCGAACGGCGCGGCGGTGGCGGTGTTCGTCGATCTCGATCAAGCCAACGGCAGCGGCGGTGAATTCGGCGCCGAGGTCGAGTACGGGCCGAGGGTCGGTCCCGACACCCTCGCCGAGTTGCTCTGCACCGGCACGGTCCAGGTCATCGGCCTCTCAGAAGGCCGACCGGTGGTCGCCTCCACTGCCACCAAGGCTATCCAGCCGGCGATCCGGCACGCCGTAGCGCGCCGCGATGGGGGCTGCACCATCGATGGATGCACCAGCCGCTATCGGCTCCAACCTCACCACATCCGCGAACGCCGACACGGCGGGACCCATGACCCGGACAATCTGGCCACGTTGTGCTGGTACCACCACCACGTCGCCATCCACCGCCAAGGCTTCCACATCGACCCGACGTCACCGCCGCAGCGACGGCGACCGATTCGACCCCGCGCCCACGACCCACCCGTCCTTGCGGCGTAGGCAACGGCAGGTCACCTCTCAGCCGGCGCTGCTATGACTCCGGGTTCACCTCGGCGGCCCACTCGTTGAGGTATTGCTCCCAGAGGGGGATCGACTCCTCGCTGATGTTCCATCCTCGACCGTCTGGCGAGTACATCACGTCCCTGGCCTCGGCATGATTGCGGCTCACCCAGGCGGCGAACGGGGTCCACATCTGCATGGAGAAGCCCTCCGGGTCGGTGAAGGAGAAGGCGGCGGGCTGGTCCTCGAAGGCGACGACTTCGCCGCCTTCCACGACGACTCCGTAGACGGAGCCGACGCCGAAGGGGCCGCGGCCGATCTCATCGGATCGGAAGTCGTGATAGGTGTAGCCGCATTCCACCAGCGTGCCCTTGGGGTGGGGTCCCGCCTCCTCACACGAACCGACCGCGACCCGATGGCCGGTGGCCTCCCTGAAGCGCACGGCAAGGGGATCCGAGTTGTCCTCGGTGCTGAGGATGCCCGGGTCGACGTCGGCAGCCAGGTACGTCGCTGCCGTGTCGAGATCGCCGCGCACGTAGAAGCCGATGAATTCCTCAGCGACCGCCCCGGCGTCGGGCGCATCGCTGTCGCGCAGCATCAGCGCCGCAACGGCGCCGCTAGCGAGGATTAGAACCACTGCTGCAGCGACGACCCGGCTCGGCCGGATCCGTGACGCCGTGGCGGGTGTTGTTGTGATGTCGGTGGTGTCGGTCATGTGCCCTCCTGACTCGATGGCACCGGGTGCCAGGCGAGCCCGGTGAAGAGATCTGGCCCCAGGTCGGCGATGACCCGTCGGCCGCTCCCGTCGGTGTTCATGACGACGACCTCGTGGGTAGCTCCCGGGTAGTCGACGAGCGCGATCTGAGTTCCGTCCGGTGACCAGGTCGCCGCGACGTAGTACCCGGATGCGATCTGGCGTCGGTTCGATGTCTCGGTGTCGACCAGATAGATCCTGGTCGGTTGCGGATCGGCCAGTGTGTTCCTGTTCGGGTCGAGCGGTATCTCATCACCGGCGATCAGCAGCAGCTGTGATCCGTCCGGCGACCATGCCAGGTTACGGATGTGGCCGAATTCGGGGCCGACCAGCTCCCGGTGCTTGCCGCTGTCGAGGTCGATGATCTGGACCGTTGGCTCCCAACTTCCTCCCCGTGCGGGACCTTTGTAGATGACGAAGGCGGCTTCGGAGCCGTCCGGCGACCAGACCGTGCTGTTCACGTTGCTGTACTCGGGGTCGCCGGGGAACTCGGACAGGTCGAGTTGAAAGGTGCGAGTGACGCCGATGTCGTTCAGGTCGGCGACCACGACGGCCGAAGGCCCGGCGTCGCCCAGCATCGCCGATCCGTCGGGAGACAGCCACGCCGAGGTTGCGAAGTAGCAGCATCCCATCCACAGGCCAGGAATGCGTTCGGTGGGGATCCGCGTCACTGCACCCGAAGGATTCATCAGGTACAACTCACCGTTCAATTCGTCGCTCAACAGCAGCTTCGATCCGTCTGCGGACCAGCCGGCCGGGACCACTTTCGGGACGTAGGGTGGGTCGGGCCAGTGCACCTCCACGGTGTGCTGGGTGGCCGGGTCGGCAGGATCGACGGCAATCAACGCCGGGGCGGAGTCGCGGCCAACCGTGTAGACCACCATGCCCCGGACCGGCTCGAAGACCCCGAGGTCGCTCACCGAGGCGGCGTCATTCCCAGTCCCGACAAGCCGGTCGATCACCGCGACACCGCCTGCGAGCACGACGACGAGGAGCGCAGTTGCCGGCGCAACCAGCCAACCCCGGCGCCGTCGGCGACGGTCCGGCATTGGCCATACCACTTGGTCGGGCCCGATGATCTCATCGGCCGATACGTCTGGGTAACGCTCGTCCAGATGGGCGGCGTAGATTCGTAGCAGCGTCTCGGGTTCAGGCATCGCTCTCCACCTTCAGATCGTTGCGCAACTTCGCCATGCCGCGCTCGGCATGGGCCTGGACCGTTCCGACAGCCACCCCCAGATGGTCCGCAACCTCCCGATACGTCCAGCCGAAGCCGTGGATCAACAGCACCACCATCCGCTGCATCGGGGACAGCCGGGCCAGGGCGGCACCGAGGCCAGGCTCGACCAGTGGGTCTTCATAAGCGACCGCGTTCGCGGACCCATACGCGGGTGAGCGTCGAAGCAACGAGATGCTCCTGTTCCGTGCCAGCCGGTACAGATAGCCCGCCGGATTGGACATCGACTCGACCCGGTCCCAATGCTCCCAGGCCCACGTCAACGCGTCCGCGGTCGCCTCCCGACCAGCTTCACCACCCAGCGCTGCGATCAGCGACTGCTTGAGCCGCGGCCCGGTGTCTGTGACGAACTCCGTAAAAGCTGCCGCGGTCTCGTCGTCGGTCATCTCCGAGCCTGCCTCGACCATTCACCCTATAGACGCTCAACGGAGTGATCTGTAAGACAAGGGCGACCTCGTTGGTGAGTGTTGGGTTGCACCTTCGCGTAGTCCGCAACCGATCACCCAGTCCGTGCGATATCACACAGTTCGCCGAGTGCTCGATCTTCCAGCGGCAACGCTCAGCCGGACGCGCTGGACGGAACGCGACATGATCCGTCGGGAGGCGGGGAAAGGGATAGCGGCGATGACCGAACGGACCGGAATCGTCCCAGGTCGATCAGCCGTGCATCAGACGATCGAGCACATCTCCGTCGCCGAGCGGGACCGGTTGGGCGCGCAGTGCGATGAGGTCGTCGTCGGTGAGCCACGGCGGGGCAGGGTCGTAGACGTCGAGTTCGGCGACGGCGGCGGCGATCTCGGCGGCTGATCGAGCGGTGACGATTCCCCAGACCGCTCCCGTTCCGTACTCGTACACCACAAGGTGTTCGCTCATGACGCATCCTCCCCGCTGATACACCTTTGTGTATCGGCCTCTAGGTCGCTCCGTTTGAGCGCCCCCACCGCACACCGAGGAAACGGGGAAACCCCTCTTGTCCCGCATAGCCCGGGTTCCTGGCGATGGCCTCGGCGCCAAGGGGCACCTCTTCCGCCGTGACCAGCGACCAGCCGGCGGCCGCGGCCGTGGTCAGCAGCCCCGCCATGGGACGGTGGTGGAACTCCACCATGCCGCGGCCCGCCGGCTGCGGGGACGAGCCCTCCTCCAGATACCGGCCGTAGCGCCATAGCACCTCGCCGTCGAGGTCCACGATCGGCCCCGAGCCGGGGGCGGTGAAGCCGGGGTGGTTGATGACGAGGACGAGGGAGCCCCCGGGACGCACCACCCTCGCCGTCTCGGCGAAGAACGTGGTCGTGTCCGCGATCAGGTCGAGCACGAACACCGACAACGCGGTGCCGACGGAGCCGGAGCGCAGCCAGGTAAGGCGTGGCAGGTCGGCGCACACGACGGGAGCCGATACCGCGGCGTCGGCGAGCAGCTGCATCGACCGGTCGCACCCGAAGGCACGGAGACTCCGCGCCGCCATCCAGCGAAGCCACTGGCCCTCGCCGCACCCGAGCTCCACCACCGTTCCGGGATCGGCGGGCATCAGGCGCGCCAGCAGCGGCTCGATGTCCTCGCGATAGACGGGATCTATGGTCGCCTCGCGGCGCCACCACGGGGCGATCTCGTCCCAGTTGTCGACCGTCTCGGACATGACTACGCCGAGAGCACGTCCCTGAGGAACTTGCCCGTGTACGACTCCGGCACTCCGGCAACGTCCTCGGGAGTGCCCTCGGCCACGATCCAGCCGCCGCCGTCGCCGCCCTCCGGCCCGAGATCGATGATCCAATCGGCGGTCTTGACGACGTCGAGGTTGTGCTCGATGACGACCACGGTGTTGCCCGCTTCGACCAGCCGCTCCAGCACTCCGAGCAGCTTCCTGATGTCCTCGAAGTGCAGCCCGGTCGTGGGCTCGTCGAGGATGTAGAAGGTGCTTCCCGTCGACCGCTTGGCCAGCTCCGCCGCGAGCTTCACCCGCTGTGCCTCTCCGCCCGACAACGTGGGCGCGGGCTGGCCGAGCCTGATGTACCCGAGCCCGACGTCGTACAGGGTGCCGAGAATCCTGGCGATGCGCGGCTGGTTCTCGAAGAAGTGGAGCGCCTCCTCGATCGACATGTCGAGCACGTCGG
>CAZCBO010000025.1:0-19021 GCA_964496825.1 uncultured Acidimicrobiaceae bacterium | reverse complement strand
GGCTGTTGATCACGACATTGGTGAACGACCCGCCGACCGACCCTCCGAGGAAGATAAGCGAGGCGACGACGAGGATCACCATCCCCGTGATCATCACGGTGTACTCGGTGGCAGCAGCCCCGCGCTCGCCGAGGCGTTCGATCGCCCTCCGCAGCTGCGTGATGTGTTGCCGGCCCCACATATCGTCCTCCGGGACGGTCTTGGTCGTGGGCTCGTTATCGGCAACGCTCGTAAGAACCTTGGAGAGTCGACCGGCCCATTTCCCTTGTCCTGTAAGGACCACCGGCACAGCGCTAGCCCTAACTAGTTACCCAGAACCCGCACCGCCCTCCCCGGGGGGAGGGCGGTTGGGTGTCCGGAAGGGGACACGAACGGAGGGGCGTCTACTTGCCGGTGTTCTGGTACGACACGCAGTCGCCCTGGTTGCGGAACGGGGTCCCGTCGGGATGGGTCATGGTCTTCCACCCACCGAGCTTCACGAGCGTGACCCCCTGCTCGTTTCCTGCTCCCCGCAGGACCTCCTCCGCCCCCCGACCTCGCTGGCGGCCCCACATGGTCTCCTCCTCATGTGGTGTGGTCCTTACTGCAGGTATCGGCAGGTCGTCCGTTCGCAGCCCTAGGGCCATATGGCCCAATCCCTTGCCCTATAAGGACTATCGGTCCATGTCGGCCCGCGCTGGTCATCCCGGGGCATGGCGGGACGCCGCCACCGGTCGGGTAACGTCGCGGCGTGCCCCCACTCACCGCCGTGCTGGCCGGCGCCGGACAGCGCGGGTACTACGTCTACGGTCGCTGGGCCCTGGATCATCCGGCGATGCTCGGCTTCGTGGCCGTCGTCGAGCCCGACGAGGAGCGGCGGGCCCGGTTCGCCGCCGCACACGAGATCGACGACGAGCTGGCGGTCGCCACCTTCGCCGAGCTGCCCGAGGGCGTGGCCGAGTGCTGCTTCGTGGCGGCCCCCGATCGCGAGCACCACGACCTCGGAGTGGCCGCCCTCGACGGCGGTTACCACCTGTTCATGGAGAAGCCCTTGGCGGCCACGGTCGAGGATTGCGTCGATCTGGCGGTGCGGGCGGAGGCCACCGACCGCGTCACCGCCGTGGGCCACGTACTGCGCTGGACGCCGTTCTTTCGCGCCGTGCGCGACATCGTCGGCTCGGGGCGGCTGGGCGACGTGATCACCGTCGAGCACCGCGAGAACGTCGCCGCCTGGCACATGGCGCACAGCTTCGTGCGGGGCAACTGGGCGGTGGCCGGGGCGGCGACGCCGATGATCGTGCAGAAGTGCTGCCACGACTTCGACATCCTGCGCTGGATCCTCGGCGAGGACACGACGCGGCTGGCCTCCTTCGGATCGCTCTTCCACTTCCATCCCGAGCGGGCCCCTGCGGGCGCGGCGGCGCGTTGTCTCGACTGCGGCGTCGAGGAATGCCCCTTCGACGCCAGACGGCTGTATCTCAACATGGGCAACACCGGGTGGCCGGTCCATGTGATCACCGACGACCTGTCCCGCAGCGGCCGCCTCGCCGCCCTCGAGGACGGTCCGTACGGTCGCTGCGTCTACACCGCAGGGTCGGACGTCGTCGATCATCAGGTCGTGGCGATGGAGCTGGAGTCCGGGACGAGCGTGTCGCTGACGATGCACGGCCACTCGCCCAGGGAGGAGCGCACGATGCGCTACGACGGGTCGGTGGCGACGCTGCGCGGCCGCTTCGGCGGCGTGCAGAGCATCGAGGTGCTCGATCACGCCAGCGGTGAGATCGAGGAGATCACGATCGCCGGCCAGGGCGGCCACGGTGGGGGGGATGAGGGCGCCGTCCGGCGGTTCCTCGCCGAGGTTCGCGGCGAGGAGGAGCAGGGGAGCAGCATCCCCGAGGCGCTCGAGGCCCATCTCTACGCCTTCGCTGCAGAGGAGGCCCGGCACTCCGGGGACACGATCGGGCTGGCCGACTACCGGGGGCGCGTCTCACCCGACCAGTAGGCGTCCGCCGCCGCCAGCCCGGCAGGGGTGCCGATCTCGAAGACGTTCTCCACGGGGACCGCAGCGAGCCGCGCACCCTCGCCGATCCAGGCGTTCAGCGCATCGGGAAGCTCGTACTCGCCGCGTACCGACGGTTCGGTTTCCATCAGGTGCTCCCAGATCCCGGGCCCGTAGGCCGAGACCCCTGCGTGGTTCCAGCCGGCGCCAGGGCCGGGCTTCTCGGTGATGTGCTGCACCAGGCCTTCGCCGACGGTCACCGCACCACCGGCGGATAGGTCGTCCCGATGGTCGACCGCCACCGCACCATCGTGGCCGGGTCGTGCGTCGACGATGCGGCGATAGGTGCCCGGCTCGACGATGACGTCTGCCCACGTCACCAGGAAGGGCTCGTCGCCCACCTCGCTCCGGGCCACCAAGAGGGCGTCGGCCGTCCCCAGGGGCGCGTGTTGTCTCACGACGCGAACCGTGCGGTCGGCGAGGTGTCGCTCCACCTCCCCGGCACGATGACCGGTGACGATCACCGCGTCGGCGAGGCCGTCGGCGGCGAGCGTGTCCAGGATCCGATCGATGACCGGCACCCCGCCGACGGGTGCCAGGGGCTTCGGGACATCCAGGCCGGCGAGCCGGGTACCGCGGCCCGCGGCAAGGACCACGCTGATCACCGCGCACCAGCCGAGGGCTCGGCCACGAAGGCGTCCCCTGCGATCGATTCCATGGCCGCCGCCACCGCGTCGGCACGTCCGCGCTCGCAAACGGCGATCGCCCATCCGCCGAACCCGGCCCCGGTGAGCCTGGCTCCGGCGGCCCCCGCATCACGGGCCGCGTCGACCAGACGGTCGAGACCCGGCGTGCTCACGCCGAAGTCCCCGGCGAGGCTGGCGTGCGACGCATCGAAGAGGCGACCGAGGGTCTCGGTGTCGCCTGCGGCCAGGGCATCGGCCGCAGCGTCCACCCGTGCCGCCTCGCCGAGCACATGCCGGGCCCAGGCACGGACCGGCAACGGCTCCGATCCCTCGAAACGGCCCGACGTCAGCTCGACCGCTTCGGGCTCGGGAGGCGCCGCCTCGGGCAGGGCGGCGATGAGGTCCGGGAGGTCACCGTCGACGTGGCCGAGCCGATCGGCGCCGAGCAGCAGTGCGGCGGTCCTGGTGCCGACGACCCTGGCATTGAAGGCGGTGCGTGCCGCGCCCATCTTCGGGGCCGGACTGCCCGAGTAGCCGGCCACGAATGCGACGTGTTCCGGGATCTGGATCGTTGCCCACGAGAGGGGGTCGAACTCGATACGGAGCGCCGAGCCGGGCACGGCGTTGACGATCAGGGTCTGATCCATCCTCCCACCCTCGGTTCCCGTGGCCCGCTCGGCGCGATCGGCGAGGTCGACGAGCTCGAGGGGCGCCGGCTCGCGTCCTTCGAGCCGGAAGAAGGCGAGCAGCGCGGCGACGGTCAGGGCCGAGGAAGAGCTGAGCCCCCCGGTGGTGGGCAGGTCCCCGTCGATGGTCAGCACCGCACCCTGCCGGGGGGCGGCGAGGTCGACGACCGATCGCAGGTACCGCGACCACGGGGGGTTCCCGTCCCGATCCGACCGGAACACGCCACCGAACCGGGCGGACCGGGCCTCGACGGCCCCGTCCTCCGACGGCCTGGCCCGGATCTCCAGGCGCTTCTGGATCGCCATCGGTAGCACCGGCAGCAGCGAGTAGTCGGTGTGCTCGCCGATGAGGTTGACGCGACCCGGTGCGGAGACGGTGACGGGCATAGCCGGATCGTACGGGTCTACCGCACCCGATTCTCGAGTGCCGCGGACCCGTACGATGGTCCGATGGTCGACAGCTCAGGGCTGCTGCTCTACCGGAGGACCGCCGAAGAGGGAGTCGAGGTGCTGATCGGGCACATGGGTGGCCCGTTCTGGGCGAACCAGCAGCAGCATGCCTGGTCGGTGCCCAAGGGTCTCCACGACGACGGCGAGCACGACCACCTGGCCGTCGCCCTCCGCGAGTTCGAGGAGGAGATGGGCTCGCCGCCGCCAGACGGCCCCACGATGAAGCTCGGCAAGGTGCGGTCGGGGCGGAAGGTCATCCACGTCTTCGCCAGGGAGGGCGACTTCGACGCCGACGCCGCGATGAGCAACACGTTCTCGATGGAATGGCCGCCGGGCTCGGGCCGGATGCAGGAGTTCCCCGAGATCGACCGGGCGGCGTGGAAGGGCGTCGAGGAGGCGCGGGCGCTGCTGACGCGGTCGCAGGTGAAGTTCCTCGACCGGCTGCTCGACTTGCTCCAGGCGTAGCGCTGCAGGACTTCAAGCCCTATCGCGGTTCTAGCCTCACACCGTACGCTGAGCGTGACGGTGACGGGGAGGCAGTGGTGCCGACATGTGGCTGTCTATCGGCCGAGGTGGATCTCTTCGCCGCGCTCGTGATCGGAACGATCGGGATCGACGCCCTCCGCTATGTGCAACACCGCCGCCAGCTGGCTCTGGCGGTCATCCCGATCACCTTGGCGTTTCACCAGTTCGTCGAGGCCGGGGCGTGGTGGAGCCTGGAGGGTCGCGTTCCCGAGGCCGTCGGCACCGTATCGATCCACCTGTATCTGATCATCGCCCTGGTGGTCGTCCCGATCCTCGTCCCGTACGCGGTGCGCAACGTCGAGCCCAACCCCCGGCGCCGCCGCTGGATGACACCCTTCCTCGGAATGGGGGTCCTCACCGGGGCCGTGCTTGGGCTTGCGCTCCTCGTCGGCGACGTCTCGGCCTCGATCGGTGGGTACTACTTGGAATACCGCATCGGGTACACCTTCCACGAGGCCGCCGGTCTCGTCTACCTCTCGGCGGTGGCGGCGCCGCTGATGCTGTCGAGCGTCAGGATGTTCAACGTCCTCGGCGTGCTCAACCTGGTCCTGGTCGCCGGGCTCGGGTGGCTGAACTCCGCCGGCGTGGTGTCGCTGTGGTGCGCCGCCGCCGCGCTGCAGAGCATCGTGATCGCCCACTATCTCAGGACCGAGGCGGGCCAGCCGTGGAAGCTCCCCGACCGGCTCCGCGAGATCCGGGCGCGGGTCGGGTTGATTCCCTAGCATCCGGGCCATGTCGGTTGGCCTCATCATCCTCGTCATCGTTCTGATCGCCCTCGGCGTCGGCGGAGTCCTGCTCTACAACCGCCTCGTCCGGGACCGCAACAAGATGGACAACGCCTGGGCCCAGGTCGACGTCCAGCTGAAGCGCCGCTACGACCTCATCCCCAACCTGGTGGAGACCGTCAAGGGATACGCCGCCCACGAGCAGGAGACCTTCGAGCAGGTGGTCCGGGCCCGCAACCGGGCCCAGGAGGCCACCACGGTGGAGGAACAGGGGGAAGCCGAGAACTTCCTCACCGGGGCGTTGCGGCGGCTCTTCGCCCTGGCCGAGGATTACCCCGAGCTGCGGGCCAGCGAGAACTTCCAGGAGCTCCAGGGCGAGCTCTCCGATACCGAGAACAAGATCGCCGTCTCCCGTCAGATCTACAACGACACCGCCCTGTCCTACAACAACTCGGTGCAGACCGTGCCCACCAACATCGTCGCCTCGCTCTTCGGGTTCGATACCCGGCCCTACTTCGAGACCGAGGGCGAGGAGCGCAGCGTCCCCGAGGTCGATTTCTGACAGAGGCGAAGCGAAGCTGAGCCGGGGCCCCGAGCGGCCCGCTGCGAAGCAGCAAGAGCGGAAGAGAATGAACCCCCTCCGTCGCGACAACCGGTCAACGGCCCGAGTCCCGAGACGCATCCTTCTCGTCACCGCAGTGGCGGCGGCGTCGCTGGCGGTCCTGGCGACACCCGCCCTGGCGAAGGAGTTCACCCTCCCCGGCGCCGACGTCGCCATCGACGTGCAGCCCGATGGGTCGTTGCTGGTCACCGAACGGATCCAGTTCGCCTTCGACGGCAGCTTCCAGGGGGCCTATCGCGACATCCCGCTGCGCCGCGGTGAGTCGATCACCGACGTCGTCGTCCTGGAGAACGGGACCGCCTACGAGCCGGGGGCGAACACCGCGCTCGGCTCCACCGACGACCCCGGGACGTATGGCGTCGAGGACCGTGGCGGCTCGATGCGCGTGGTCTGGCACTACCGCGCCCTCGACGAGGTGCGCACCTTCGACATCGTCTACCGGGTCACCGGGGCGACGGTGATCTACGACGACGTCGTCGACGTCAACTGGAAGGTGTGGGGTGACGAGTGGGACCAGGGCATCGGGCGGGTCGACGCCGCGCTCTCCTATCCGGGATCAGCGACATCGGGAGAGGTGCTGGTGTGGGGCCACCCGCTCCAGGTCGACGGTTCTACGACGCTGGGTGCCGACGGGGTGTCGCCGTCGCTGACCGCCTCCAACGTCCCCGGCCGTACCTTCGTGGAGTTGCGGGTGGTCCTGCCGCGATCGGTGCTCACCTCGACCGATGGCGGGCAGGTCGTCTCCGGAGCCGGCCTGGACGACATCCTCGCCGAGGAGGCCGCCCTCGCGGAACGCAACGAGCGAGCGGTGGCGATCACCGGCTGGACGCTCACCGGGTTGCTGATCCTGCTGGCGGCGGTGCCCGCGGCGTTGTTTGCGGGTTACGTCTACTACGGTCGTGAGCGCCGCCCTGCGGGCTACGACCGGGACTACGAGCAGGAGCCGCCGTCGGACCTGGAGCCTGCCATGGTCAATGCCCTCATGAACCAGGGAACGGTGAACGAGCAGGCCTTCACCGCCGTGCTCTTCGATCTGATCCGCCGCGACCTGCTCACCGCCGAGCCGGTGTCGGTGGAGAAGAGCACCTGGCTCGGCCTCAAGAAGGAGACGATCAGCGACCTCGAGATCGGGCTGGGTTCGCTCGGGACCGGCCTCACCGCCCCCGAGGCGAGCGTACGAACGATCCTGCAGCGGGTTCTCGGCGAAGGGCCGGTTCCGCTCTCCGAGTTCCGCACCAAGGTGCGCGAGGACGCCTCGGCCAACCACACCTCCTATGTCGCCTTCCAGGATGCGGCCCAGGAGGCGATGGTGCGCAGGGGGCTGCTCGAACAGCGCGGGACGTGGTTCCCCTGGGTGGTGGGCGCAGGCATGATCGTGATCGGTCTCATTGCGTGGTTCTTGATCGCTCCGGCGCTGGGGCGATGGGGTGTTCCGGCAAACGAGGGCCTGTTGCAGGTCGGCTTGATCGTGGTGGGGGTGCTCGGCGGCGGCCTGGTCGCCGGCTCGTCGCGGTTCCGCAAGCTCTGGGTCCGCCTGTCTCCCGAAGGGGCGTTGATGGCGGCCCGCTGGCGAGCGTTCCGGCGGTATCTGTCGGACTTCTCCCGGATCGAGGAGGCCCCGCCGATCTCGCTGGCGCTGTGGGAGCAGTACCTGGTCTACGGGATCGCCCTCGGCGTCGCCGAGGACGTCCTCGCCGCCGCTCGCTTCGTCGCCCCCGAGCAGCTCGCCGAGGCGTCGAGCATCTACTGGTACGGCCACACCGGTGACTACGGCGGCCACTCCTCCAACGCCATCGAGGGCATCTCCCGGTCGCTCACCGGCGCTTTCGCCTCTCCGTCGAGCGGTGGGGGCGGCGGGTTCAGCGGTGGCGGTGGCGGCGGTGGTGGTGGTGGTGGCGGCGGGGCGTGGTAGGTCTCACGCCTGCCGGGCCTCCGGTTGCTTCGTGAAGAGCCAGATGGCCACGACGAGGATCCACAGCAGGTCGATCCCGATGAAGATCCACGCCACCGGTGAGATCGACCCGACGGCCAGGATGGCGCTCACCCAGGCGAGCCACACCGGCCACGCCTTGGTCCGGAACGCCACCACTGCAGCCGCACCGATCATGACCCCGAGGGCAACGGGGACCGCAAGGCCGAAGATCGAGCCGTACAGGTCGAAGATCGTCACGGCGGTGTCGAGGCCGATCCCTCCGTCGGCGCCGCCGCGGGCACCGCCCACGATGAGGATGGTGAACGCCAGCGCCACGATGGCGGCAGCGGCGACGCCACCCCCGAAGGCGATCGCGGACAGCCGGCCGGTGCCGCCCTCGGCCGGCCGCAGGCTGCTGCGCACGCTGCCGGCGAACCAGGCGAGGAAGAACGCCGACAGCGTCCCCAGATAACCCGCGATCTGCAAGGTCGTCGCGTTGTCGGTGAAGAACTCCTGGAGTTCACCTGCGGTCGGCAGGTAGTCGTAGTTGTTGACGAGCAGCGCCGCGGCGACGGCCAGGGCGACGAACGCAACACCACTCAGCGGAGCCAGACGCTCCCAAAACGAGTTGGTCATCGAAACACCTCCCACTTGGATCCAAACCTACCCTGCGGACCCGTCCCGCGCCGCGGCGCAATAGGCCGGGCGACTGATTCTGAGAAACCGCCGCCGGCCGATCAGGCCGCTGGAAGGAATTACCGATGAGCAGTTGTGAGGCCAGGACGAGCGCTCGTGGTGGTGGCGTTCGCGGTACCGGCCGCATCGTGCGGGGGCACTGCCCGAAGCGACCAGAGGGCGCATCGTGGCCGCGGTCGCCGAATGCGACGGATTGGCGTTCGGGCTCTCGCCGCAGATCCCCGGCGTCAGCTATGCCTCCTTCACCTGCCTGATGGATGAGCTCTCCTAGACCGGATTCTTCGAGGACAGCTTCGTTGGACCCTCGCTCGAGCAGGAGGAGTCCGTCGCGGGAGCGACCTTCGCCAAGGCCAAGGTCGGGTGCCTCGACGCCGCCGAGTTCGACGCCTACGACGCCTGGAGCGCCCGCCAACTGGCGGCACCCGGCCCGGTGACCCTGGCACCGGTCGAATGCCTATCGATCGACCCTTCTCCGCTCGCCGCCGTGCTCGGCTTCCACATCGACGAGTTCGAGCCCGGCGTGGTCAGGGCCAACGCCGACCACCCGGTCGGCTGCGGCTACGGCGACCCCGACGACGGCGGCCCGTGGGTGATGCTCTACGTGGCCACCCAGGACTTCCAGCGCGGCCTCTACCAGGACTACGAGCCCGAGATCCCCGAGGTCGCCGAGGTGTGGCCGACCCTGACGGAACTGCTCGACTTCGCAGGCGTGCACTTCATCGCCACCGGCGGCACCGTCGAATGGCTCGAGGGCGCGGTGACGGCGACCTTCGCCGACGACAACACCATCGCGGCGATCGTTGCCGGCGACTATCTGCTGATGGTGTCCGCCGGCATGGGCGGCGAGGGCGAGCTGTCGACGGCCGACTCGCCGGCTCCGTCGCGGCGCTGGCGGCCGCGCTGGCGTTGTCCTGAGCCGGTCTCACTCGTCGGTGAACAGCCCCACGAACCATTCCAGGGCGAGGTAGACGAGGTACCCGGCGCCGGCAAACAGGGTCGGCGGGAGGATCCAGGGCGCCGAGTAGGCGGCGACGATCCCGGCTCCGTACTGGCGCCCCCACAGCCCGGCGAAGAGCAATGGTGCCAGGGCGGCGGCGGCGATCGCGACCGCGTTCCCGGTGACGATCCCGGCGATGAAGACCGCCATCCCGATCACCGAGGCGACGATCCAGGCCACGAGCAGGGTCGCCGTGAGGCGACCGCTGGTCAACCGCGTGCGTGCCGCCACCGCTGCCCACATCAGCCATCGGCGGATCAGCGGCACCCCGAGGTCGCCGAGCATGAACCGGAAGTAGCGATCGGCGTACTCGTTCGTCATGCCCTCGAGCGGGGGATCGACCGACTGCGGAATCAGCCAATCGTGGATGAGCGCCGCAGGGGTGTGGATCCCGTATCGCCCGGCGAACCAGCGGAGCAGCTGGGGAACCGAGGCGAGATCGGTGACCGGCAGGATGTCCGGGGAGACCCGGCGAATCCGGTCGAGCGTCGCCTCCGGGACCTTGTCCTCGAGGCCGGTCTCGGCCCCGACGTACGTCACGACCGAGTGCAGCGCAAACCGTCGCGCATCGATCTGATCGAGGTTGATCTTTCCACTCGGGTCGTCCTCGACCTCGAAGCTGCCGGAGATGACCCACGGAGCACGGCGCTCGGTCAAGCCACCCGCCAGACGCGCCACAGCGACGCGGGGTCCCGCAAGGGGTCGCCGTGGACCATGAAGAAGTCCGCAGGGCCGCCAACGGTGAGCCGTCCGGCGTGGGGTTCACCGAGGAGATCCCCGCCGACCCACGTGGCGGCGGCCAGCGCCCGCCACGGCTCCAAGCCGGCGCCGACGAGGTGCTCGACTTCCCAGGCCAGCTGGTTCGCACGCAACGACCCGCCACCGAAGTCGGTGCCGGCGGCGATCGTCACCCCGGCGTCGATCGCCAGCCGCACGCTCTCGTCGGCGCGCTCGGTGCGCTCCGCCAGCCGCTGCGGCGCATCGTTGCCGGTGAAGCGCCCCAGCGTGGTCGTCGACCCGAAGGAGGCCCACGAGGCGTTGATCGCCAGCGTCGGCACCAGGTAGGTGCCGCGTCCGGCCATATCGGCAGCCAGGTCCGCATCGAGGTGCGTTCCATGCTCGATGCAGGCGACGCCGCCCGACACCGCCGCCCTGGCGCTGGGCAGGTTGGTGGCGTGGGCGGTGACCGGCACCCCGCGTGCGGCGGCCACGCCAACCGCACGCTCGACCTCGTCCACGGTCCACGTCGAGGTGTCGGCGTCCGGCCCCTCGACGTAGAGCTTGATCAAATCGGCGCCTTCGTCGAGCTGGGCGGTGATCGCTGCTTCCACATCGTCGCCGTCCTCGATCGAGGTGGTGAAGCCGAACATGCCGGCACGCTCGATCCAGGTGCCCGCGGCTCGGACGTAGGGGCGGTCCCGGCGTGGCCGCCAGGCGTCGCGGACGGTCAGCGAAAGCGCCCGTCCATCGCGTCGGGGGGCACCGACGTCGCGGAACCAGCGGATGCCTGCCCGGTAGGCGAGGTCTCCGTTCTCCTCGGCGACGCGGAGCAGCTCGTCGGTCGGGTCTTCGATCCGGTCGATCCAATGCGAGCCGCCGGGGAGTGTGGCGTGGCTGTGGGCATCGACGAGCCCGGGGACGATCGTCGCCCCGCCGGCATCGATCACCCGGTCGATCCGACCGTCGGGGGTCTCGTCGTCGTCCCCCATCCAGGAGATCATCCCGTCGCCGACGAGCACGCTCTGGTCGAGGACGAGATCGGGGCCGGTGGCGTCGGCCACGGCGGCACTGCGGTACAGGATGTTCATGCGACCACCCTACGAGCCAGGGGCCTCAGGGCGCGTCAGCGAAGGCGCTCGCCGGCCCGGACGTGGCGATCGATGGTGTTGCCCGGCGGCGCCAGCGGGCATGACCAGCGGTCGTCCCAGACGCACGAGGGGTGATAGGCGAAGTTGAAGTCGAGGATCAGCCGATCGCCGTCGCCGCCGAGATCGGCACCCTTGGCGGTATCGAGGAGGTAGCGCCCGCCTCCGTAGGTCTCGCCGCCGTTGGTGCGATCGCGGAAGGGGAGGAAGATCCCGCCGGCGTAGGAGTCGAGCCAGTAGAGATCCAGTCGCAGCGGCTCGCCGTCGACGTCGGCGTGGGCGACCCCGAAGCGGGTGAAACCGGTCGCTCCCTCCCCGCTGTGATCGAGCAGCGTGCGATCGTCCTCGACCGGAACCACCTCGCCCACCACCCGCCACCCCGGGTCGTAGTCGAAGAACGGGCTCCCGCCGAAGCCCGCCCGCCCCTCGACCGGCACCGGGCTCTGGCTGTGGGTGGCGAGCAGGGCGTCCCGGCCCGACCGCCAGGCGGCCCACGCCGTGGCGGGATCGGGCTCGCTCCGAACCGCGGCGTAGAGCTCGGCCACCCGCCTCCGGTAGTCGGCCAGGTCGAGCGTTGCGTTCATACCGTGAGCATATGACCGTGGGATGCGCGGCCCGTTCGCCGATCTGGACATCGGGTAGGGGTTGACAGCCAGATGCGCAACCGGTATGTTGCGCTTAACACGCAACACAGTAGTTGCACGTCTGGGAGGAGCGCAGCGATGCGAGTCGATGAAATCCGGCGGGAGCTGATGGTCGATGCCCCGATCGAGCGGGTCTGGGAGGCCCTCACCTCCGCCGATGAGCTGGCCCAGTGGTTCGGCGACAGCGCCGAGATCGATCTCCGGCCCGGCGGCCGCGCCCGCTTCGGTTGGTTGGAGTTCGACGCCACTACCGAGGCCATCGTCGAGGTGGTCGAGCGGCCCAGCCGGTTCAGCTTCCGATGGGAGGCCCTCAAGGACACGCCGGTCGAGGAGGTGTCCACCCTCGTCGAGTTCACCCTGGAACCCGAGGGAAAAGGCACCCGCGTGATCCTGCTCGAGTCGGGCTTCGCCGCCCTCCCCGAGGAGGAGTACCAGCACCGCTTCGACGAGAACTCGTCGGGGTGGAAGGCCGAGCTGGCGGATCTGGAGCGGCACGTGACGGTGGTGAGCCCGAGCCGGTGACGGTGAACGACACCGCGGTGTTTGCGGCGCTGTCGGACCCGACCCGCCGCCAGATCGTGGAATGGCTCGCCGCCGAGGACAGCGGCACCGCCACCGGCTTTGCGGCCCGGTTGCCGATCAGCCGCCAGGCGGTTGCCCGCCATCTCCAGGAGCTCCAGCGCGCCGGCATCGTCATCTCGGAGCGGACCGGCCGGGAGACCCGGTACTCGCTGAACGCGACGGCGCTCACCGAAGCGGCCGATTGGCTGGCCGCCAGGGTCCGGATGTGGGATCGCACGCTCGGGCGGCTGCGGCGGCACGTGGAGTCCGACGGGGGGACCGGAAGCCCGGGAGGCACCCAGCCCGACCCCTAATCTCGTCCGGATGTCCCGTCCGGTCCGGTCGTCGCTGGCCTTTCTGACGTCGGCGCGTCTGGTGATGAACACGGCGTTCCGCTTCGTCTATCCCTTCCTGCCCGCCATCAGCAGGGGTCTCGGGGTGCCGCTCGAGGCGGCGGGCTACCTCGTGAGTGCCCGTTGGGCGGCGGGGCTGGCGACGCCGGGCATCCAGCGCCTGGCCGGCCGGGGTGAGGCGAGACGTCGTCTCATCGTGCTGGGGTGCCTCCTCTTCATCGCGGGTGCGGCGGTCACCGCGGCGACCGGGGTCTACGTGGGCGCCCTGGCCGGCTTCGTCCTCATCGGCCTCGCCAAGCCCGCCTACGACATCGCCTCCCAGGCCTACATCGCCGACCGCGTGCCCTACGCCCAGCGCGCTCGGTATCTGTCGGTCTTCGAGTTGACGTGGGCCCTGGCGCTGCTCGTCGGGGCTCCGGCCGCCGGCTGGCTGATCGCCAGGGGGGACTGGGTCACACCCTTCTGGGCGTTTGCCGTCCTCACCGTGATCGCCGTGCTGCTGGTGCCACGGTTCGTCGATCCCGACCTCCACCACACCCTGCGGCCGGCGGACGAGCGCGGTCTCTTCGATCGGTCCGGGATGGTGTTCCTGGTCGTGGCGTCGCTGTTCACCCTTGCCGCCGAGATGATGTTCGTGGTGTTCGGTGCCTGGCTCGAAGACTCCTTCGGGTTGACGCTGGCGGCGCTGAGCGGTGCCGCCGTGCTGATCGGCGCCGCCGAGCTGGCGGGAGAGGGTGCCACCCTGGCCTTCACTGATCGGATCGGGAAGCGGAGGTCGGTGCTGATCGGGCTGTTGATCTCGGCGGCCGGGTTCGCCCTCCTCGTGCCGGCCAACGAGCAGCTGGGCCTCGGCCTCGGTCTCCTGGCCGTTGCGCTCTTCGGCTTCGAGTTCACCATCGTCTCGTCGATCCCGCTCGCCACCGAGCTCGAACCCCGGTCGAGGGCCCGGTTTCTCTCGTGGATGGTCGTTGCCATGTCGATCGGCCGCGGCATCGGTGCCGCCCTCGGGCCGGTGCTGTTTGGATCGCTCGGCGTGCGCGGACCGGCGCTGGCCGCGGTGGTGGCCGACGTGCTCGCCGGCGTGCTCCTCGTGGCCTGGGTCCGCGAGAAGGGCATCCGGGCCCCGGCCCCCGGCGACGTCAAACACGGCTCCGGTCGGGGGTAGCGTCGGTCGGGAGATGTTCCGACTCGTGCCGGTCCTGGGGCTGGCCCTGATCGTCGCCTCGTGCAGCCCGGGTGTCGCCGAGCACGACGGTCTGCTCGCCGTCGTCGACGAAGCCGGGGACGTGCTGGTCCTCACCCCGAGCGGCGAGGTCGTCACCCAGATCGAACTCGACCCGCCCACGACCGGCTTTCAACCCATCTGGACCGGTCCCGATCACGTCGCGTTCGTGGAGCGGTCCGGGGTCGGCGGCGCCGTGGTCGTCGCCGGCCTCGACGGAGCCGAGCGGCGACGGGCCGAGTTCATCACCGCGCCCTTCTATCTCTACCCGAGGCCCGGGGCCGGCGTGTCCGCCGACATCGTCAGCCTGCGCAACCACCTCGAGGGAGGTCTCGCCGCCGAGGTGATCCACGGGGACGGCTCGCTCACGGCGCTCGAGGGCGACTTCCCCTTCTACTTCACCTGGGACGACGACGGTCGAGTCCTCGCCCACTCGGCGAATGCGTTCCTCGGTGAGGTCTACCCGGAGCTGCGGCCGATCGGTGCCGAGCCGGGGGCGTTCCCGGCGCCCGGGTCGCGGGGTAACGATCTCGCCTACCTCGATCGATCGACGTCGTACCTCACCGTGATCTCCGGCGGAGGGCCCGTCGGCCTCGTCGAGGTACGCGGCCCGGCCCAGTTCGTCGTGGGCGGAGACCGGATCGCCGTCCGATCGGTCGCGTCGGGCGGGGTGCCCGACGCCGTCGAGGCCGCGTTCAGACAGACGCCGACGCTGCCGGCCAACGTGCTCGCCGTCGTCGACATCGACGACGGGAGCATCGAGGTCGTGACCCAGAACGATGTGCTCGCCTTCTTCTGGGACCCGACGGGCCGTCGACTGCTCTACCTCGGGGCGGGAGAGAGCCCGGGGGAGCTGCGCTGGCACGTGTGGGAGGACGGGACCGTCGGCGATTTCGCATCGTTTGGCCCCGACCCCGGCTGGCTCGCGGAGTTCCTGCCGTTCTTCGACCAGTACGCCCAGTCGATGAGTCTCTGGGCCCCGGACGGCACCGCCTTCGCCTTCGCCGGAACCATCGGCGACGAAGCGGGCGTGTGGGTGCAGCACCTCGACCGGTCGGGCCCGGGCTTGATCGCACCCGGCTCGTGGGTGGCCTGGGGTCCAAGCGGTTGACGGTCGACGGGCTCCCCTCCCCAATCCGGGCTCCGTTCAGTAGGCTTGAACACATGGCGATCCTCGTCGGCACCGCTGACGGTGTACATCTGCTGGGTGCCGAGCGCCCGACGGTCCTGGTGGGACACCGCATCGACGCACTGGCACGGGGCGAGGCTGCGTGGTGGGTGCTCACCGACGGTGCCGACGTGTGGCACCTCCCCGATGGCGCCACCCCGAGTCGGATCGCCCGCATCGACGAGGCCAGGATCAACTGTGTGCTGGCGCGGGGCGACGAGCTGCTGCTCGGAGCCGAGGCCGCCCAGCTCTTCCGTCTTCCCGCGGCGCCGACGTCGGGCGCACCGCCCGTGCTCGATGAGGCCTTCCAGACCGCACCGGGACGCAACGACTGGTACACCCCGTGGGGTGGTCCGCCCGACGTGCGCTCGATGAGCCTCGATGTGGACGGCACGGTCTACCTCAACGTCCACGTCGGCGGGATCCTGCGCCATCGCGACGAGGACGGCGTGTGGCGGGACACGATGGACATCGACGCCGACGTCCACGAGGTGATCGCCCATCGAACCGAGGCGGGGACGGCGCTGGCGGCGACGGCCCGGGGATTGGCCATCTCCCGCGACGGCGCCGACACGTGGACCTTCCACACCGATGGTCTGCACGCCCGCTATTGCCGGGCGGTCGCGGTGGATGAGGGTCGCGTGTTCGTGTCCGCGTCGAGGAGCAACCGGGGGGAGAACGCCGCGGTGTATCGCACCGACCTGGAGGGGGACGGGCACCTCGAGCGGTGCAACGGGGCGCTCCCCGAGTGGTTCAGCACCAACGTCGACACCGCATGTCTCCAGGCCGCGGGCGGCACCGTGGTCATCGGGGACGCCGGCGGCACGCTCTATCAATCCGACGACGGAGGCAGCAGCTGGTACGCAGCCGCCAAGGAGCTGCCCTCGATCCGGTGCGTGGCGCTGGCGTAGCGCCTACCGCTTCAACCCGATCCAGACCGCGGCGGCCCTGGCGATCACGTCCCCGTCCGGCGTGGCGAGCGCCGAGCCCGAGAAGTGCTTGCGGCCCTCCACGCGCACCGGCCAGCCCATCGCGATCAGGGTCTCGCCGACGACCGGGACCCGATCGATGTCCGCGGTCAGCCGCCCCAACAGCGCCAGGGGGGTCCCGTCCAACGCGAAGTAGGACGGACAGTCGAGGGCGGCCCAGGCGTAGCGGTGGTCGACCGGCGCGCCTCCACGGGCGAGGGACGCATCCACCAGCCACGGCGCGGCGACCACTGCCGAACCCTCGAGCCCGCCAGGAAAGATGCGCAGCCCGTCGCCCACCTCGCGATCCGGACCGCAGACGAAGCAGGTCGGGAACACGTGCCCGCCGTCGCGGAAGATGTAACGGTCGGCCGCGGCCGTGGCCTCTTCCAGGGTCGGCGGGGCGGGAACCGCGAGGTCGAGGTCGGCCGCGATCGCCTCGCCCACGACCACGTCGCCGTGGCGCAGCGTGCTCTCGGTTCCATCGGCGGTCAGCAGCAACGGCGTGCCCAGCGGGGGCGGCACCCGGAGCGTCGAGGTGGCGATCCCTTCGATGCCTTCGGCGACGACCCCGGCGGCGTAGCCGCCGTTGGCGCTGTCGGGCGGACCCCGGAACCGGGCGTCGATGACGATCCGTCGTTCCACGACCAGGAACCCTAGAGGTCCGTCGCTAGCCTCTCCGGCATGACCGACGGCGAGGGATACGAGAGCTGGTTTCGCGATCGCTTTGGCCTCGTGCTGGGTGCCGCTGCGTTGACGGTCCTGGTGTTGCTGTTGTTCGAGCTGCCGACCAGCCAGACCCACACGACGTTCCAGGAGATCCTGGTCACGCTGCTGACCGTCGTCACGCTGGTGCTCGGCCTGCTGGCCTCCGGCATCAGGCGTCCGTTCCTGCGTTTCGGCATCCTCTCCGCGATCCTGTTTGTCGTGGCGGTCGTGATCTCGGCGTTCGCCGACTTCGAGATGGTGAGCTACCTGCGCTGGTTCTGGTTCGTGTTCGTGGTGGCGACGCCCTTCGTCGTCTTGAGGCGACTCGCCACCCATCGCGTGATCACGGCCAACACGTTGTACGGGGCGGCCAGCGTCTACCTGCTTCTCGCCGTCACCTTCGTGTTTCTGTACCTGGGCATCGACATCGCCGGGGACCAGGGGTTCTTCGGCGACCCGGAGCCGACCACATCGTTCATGTACTTCAGCCTGGTGACGATCACCACGCTCGGTTACGGCGACCTGGCACCCGTTGGTGACCTCGCCCGGGCTGCCGCGGTGGCCACCGCCGTCATGGGCCAGATCTACCTGGTGTTCATCGTGGCCCGCATGGTCGGGATCTACACCAGCCAAACCGTCTCCGCAGGCTTCGAGGAGCCGGAAGAGCCGAGTTGAACGGCTCCCGCGATAGCCTCCCCGGCGTGTTCAGAGCCAGGTACCTCGCGTTCGTCGCCGCTGTCTTGCTGGCAATCTCGGCCTGCACGAACGGCGCCGCGACCACTACTACCACGACAGCGGCGCCTTCGACCTCGGCGACCACGACGAGCACGACGCTCCCTGCCGAGACCACGACGACGACCGTCGCCACCATCGAGGTCCCCGGCACCGCATCGGACTCGTTGGATCCCGCTGTCGTCGAGCGGATGCGGAGGGACCTCGCCGACATGATGGTCGAGGCGGAAGAGGTCAGAGGCCTTCCCTTCCTGACGGTGCCGACCGTCGTCATCCTCGACGAGGCCGAGTTCTCCCAGCGGGTCGCCGACCTCATTGCGGAGGATCTCGATGAGGAGGAGACGGCGATCGATGCGCGGTATCTCACGCTGCTCGGGATGCTGCCGGAGGGGACCGATCTCTACTCGCTGTTCATCGACCTGTACTCCGAACAGGTCGCCGGGTTCTACGACGGCGATGCGGAGGAGATGGTGGTGCCCGCCGCACCCGAGGGATTCACGGCGCTGCAGCGAATCACCGTCGTCCACGAGCTGGTGCACGCCCTCACCGACCAGCACTTCGAGTTCAACGACGAGTACATCGAGCTCACCGACGAGGGCAACGGCGACGATGCCGCCGCGCTCCTCGCCCTGATCGAGGGTGACGCGCAGCGGGCCTCCTTCGTCTACCTCGAGGGATTCAGCCCGATCGAGGCCATCGAGGCGGCCACCGAGGCACTGACGATCGACTCCTCGGTATTCGAGTCGACCCCCGGCTGGATGCAGGATGACCTGCTGTTCCCGTACGAACAGGGCCTGAACTTCACCAACGCCCTGGTCGGCGCCGGCGGGCTCGCCGGCATCGACGCGGCCTACGGCGCCCCGCCGATCACGACCGAGCAGGTGTTGAACCCCGACAAGTACACGTCCGGCGAGCTCCCCCTCGATCTCTCACCGCACGCCATCGCCCTGGACGGCTGGGAGCTGTACGACGAGGGATCGTTCGGGGAGTGGGGCCTCCGGCTCGTCCTCGCTGAGAGCGTGCCTCCCGGCGAGGCGACCCGGGCGGCCGCAGGCTGGGGCAACGACCGGTACACCATCTACAACCGGGGCGACGACGTCGCCATCGTGATCCACTACATAGGGGACGCCGAGCGCGACGCCGAGGAACTCGCCGACGCCTTGATCGCCCACGCCGGTGGGGCGATGGGCGGTGGCTCCCCGGTCGAATCCGGTGACGGCCTCCTCTACGACCAGGGCGACGTGTACATCTTCATCGACCGCGTCGAAGACGAGCTCTTCTTCATTGCCTCGACCGACAAGACCGCAGGCGCGACCCTCCGTTCACAGCTGGGGTTGTGAGTCGCGAGTCGCAAGACTGGTGACTCGCGACCAGCGATCACCTACGTTGTGATCGGATGGAATCGCGTCCGGATCGATCGCGGGGAGAACAGGCCAGGCTTCAGCCGCGACCCGCGTTGGGCTTGCGACCGTGGTTCGCCTTCTTGCGGCGGGCGCGGAGCTTGCGTCGCTTTGCCTTTGCCA
>CAZCBO010000024.1:8727-19205 GCA_964496825.1 uncultured Acidimicrobiaceae bacterium | reverse complement strand
GAAGCAGAACTCGCAGTGGTTGTCGCAGGTCTGCACCCGGTCGAAGATCGAGGCGCTGAGACGGAGCCCCGCCGGCTCGCCCACGGCCTTGCTGAGGCGGACCGTCTTGTCACCCGCCTCGTTGCGGACGGTGAGTTCGGGATCGGGATCGTCGACGAGCTGCTGATACTCGATCACGTCGGTGGGCACGACACCGTTGACGGCGACCACGGCATCGCCGACCTGGAGTCCTGCCGATTCGGCGGGGCTCCCCGGGACGACCTCGAGCACGGTGGGGTGGGACATCGGTGCGGGAATGGTACCGATCAGCTCACTCTGTGGGCTGGCAGGGGTACACAGTCCCCCTACCGGCCCTGGGCTGATCGGGGGGAACCTGGATCCGGGCCCTCCCTATGCTTTCTTGTATGCCCAGAACCGTCGTTCTCGCCGAGCCACGCGGCTTCTGTGCCGGGGTCGAGATGGCGATAAAGGCCCTCACCTGGATGGTGCAGGTCTTCGAGCCGCCGGTGTACTGCTACCACGAGATCGTCCACAACGCCGCCGTGGTCGCCGCCTTCGAACGTGCGGGTGTGGTCTTCGTCGATGACATCGGTGAGGTCCCAGGCGGCAGCCCGATCATGCTCTCGGCGCACGGTTCGGCTCCCGAGGTAGTCGTCGGTGCCGAGGAGCGCGCCGCCGTGCTCATCAACGCGGTGTGCCCGCTCGTCACCAAGGTGCACCACGAGGTGCGGCGGATGTCCAACGACGGATTCGACATCATCTACGTCGGCCACGACGGACACGACGAGGCCGTGGGATCGCTCGCCGAGGCCCCCGAAGCCGCAACGCTGGTCGATCCGGAGGTCGGTCTCGGCGACTTCAGCCCGACAGACCCCGGCAAGGTCGCGCTGCTCGCTCAGACCACGCTCGGACTCTACGAGTGGGAGGACGTGCTGCACGAGGCGCAAGGTCGGTTCCCCGAAGTGTGGACGGCGAGGAAGAGCGACCTCTGCTATGCCACCACCAACCGCCAGGAGGCGATCCAGCAGATCGCCGAAGTAGCGCCGGTTGTGCTCGTCGTGGGCTCAGAGAACTCGTCGAACACCCAGGCACTCGTCCGGGTCGCCAGGAACGCCGGCGTCGACGCCCACCGGATCGACGGACCGGAGAGCATCGATCCATCGTGGTTCGACGGCGTCGACGTCGTCGGCGTCACCGCTGGGGCGTCGGCACCCGATCAGCGCGTGAAGGCGGTCATCGAAGCCGTCGCTCCGACGGACGGTGTGGAGATCGTTCGCGTCACCGCCGAGGACGAGTACTTCCCGTTGCCGCCCCGACTCCGGCAGTTCGTCGCCACCCTCCAGGCCCTCGTCGAGGGTGCCTTTGCGGCCGGGAAGACGGGAGCGCCAGGCCCCATCGACGAAGACCGCGACTGGGGTGCCACCGAGGCCCTGGAGCTGATCGAGGTCTGACCCGACGGTCAGCGCGTGCCGAAGTCGACCGCGGCATGGAGCAGATCGGTCAACGGATCCCGCAACGTTTCGTCCCATTCCTCGATAACCACGTATCGCACCTGGGCACCCTCGCCGGAGAGCAGGCCTTCGGGGTCCGGAAGCTCGACACCGTGCTCGAATCCGAGCTCGACTCGATCCTCCTCTGGGAAGATCCCGGCGATGTAGCCGGCCTCGGGGTGGTGGTAGCCGAGCCCGTGCCAGCCGAGGTTGACCTTTTCCGCGACCGAGGGAAGCGCCGAACGCACCACCCCGCGGAGCACGTCGGTCAAGTGCGCCACGTCCGGGGTGTGTTCGGCGAGGAGTGGGGTGAGTTCCAGCGCCCGGCCTTCCTCGACGTACCGCAGCGTGAGGGCGGTGACCTGCTCGGCTGCGAGATCTCCGGTGTCGATGATGACCGCATCATCCGCCGGCCGGAGCGGCGAAGCGGCACGGGTCGAGTCGGCATGATCTCTCGCCCGCAGCTCGTCGGCGATCTCGTCGACGGTCTTCCCGGCAGCCTCGGCGTCACCGGCTCGCCTCGCCGCCCGCACCTCCGGGCTGGCGGTCAGGTAGACCTTCAGCTCGGCGTCGGGAAAGACCACGGTCCCGATATCGCGGCCCTCGACGACGCCGGAACCGCCGCGGTCCCACAGCCACGAGCGCTGCAGCTCGACGATCCGCTCCCTGACCGTGGGGTGGACGGCCACCGCGCTGGAACCCTCCGTCACCTCGGGCGATCGGATCTCGCCGCTGACGTTCTCGCCGTCGAGGATCACGGTGCCGTCGTCGAAGGAGAGCACCACGCCGTCCAGGGCTTCGAGCACGGCCTCGGGATCGTCGGGATCGCCGCCGGCGCGCAACACGGCCAGGGCGGCGGCCCGATAGGTCGCCCCGGTGTCGAGGTGGGGAAGACCGAGGGCTTCGGCGACCGCATTGGCGACGGTCGACTTCCCTACTCCTCCCGGGCCGTCGATCGTGATGACCACACCGCCTCCAGCGTCTCGTAGAACGTCGGCCAGGATACGGCGGCGGTGGAGGCGCCATCGATCGTCACCGGACCCATCGCGCCGGTGGCCGCGACCGCCCCGGCCATGGCGATGCGGTGATCACCCGCGGAGACCACGATGCCGGGTTCGAGGAACCCCGTCCCGACGATCCTGAAACCATCGTCGGTGTCCTCCGCCACTCCGCCGAGCGACCGGATCATCGCAACCGTCGCCGAGATGCGGTCGCTCTCCTTCACTCGTAACTCGGCGGCACCGCCGACGACAGTGACCCCCTCGGCATAGGCACCGAGGACGCCGACCAGGGGAAGCTCGTCGATCGCGGTGGTCGCCTCGGTTTCCGTAACCTGGACGCCGGCCAGGCCGGAACCGCGCACCGACACGACGCCGACCGGATCGCCGTGCGTCTCACCGGTGACCTCGCCATGCACCTCGGCGCCCATCCGCTCCAGGATCTCGAGGAACCCCAGCCGCCCCGGGTTCAGCGAAACGTCCGGGGTGACCACCTGGGCGCCTTCGAGGATCGCCGCCGACGCCCACAGGTAGGCGGCGCTCGACGGGTCCGACGGGATCGTGTACTCCACCGCCGGGATGGGACAGGGATCGATCCGGAACGCAGCTCCTTCCAGCCGCTCGCCCAGCCCGAGCGCCTCCAACCAGCGTTCGGTGTGATCACGGAATCCGCCCGGGCCGTCGATCGTCGATTGCCCGTCGGCTTGGATCGCCGCCAGCTCGAAGGCGGAACGGACTTGAGCGGATGGCAGGTCGATCGTGACTTCGGCTCCGGTCAAGCCCCCTCCGCCGGTGACGACGGGCGGGGTCCCGTCCGGGCTCGTCTCCACGGCCGCACCGAGGGCCGCCAGCGGTGTCACCAGCCGGCCCATCGGCCGCCTCATGAGCGACGCGTCGCCGACCAGCGTCGTTCGGAAGGGGGCTCCTGCTGCTGCTCCCGTCAGCAGCCGCATCGTCGTGCCCGAGTTGGCGCAGTCCACGGGTCTTCCCGGATTCGCCCAGGCGCTTCCCCCGACGCGGTGTCGACCCGTCTCGATGCCGAAGTCGCGCAGCGCCCGCAGCGTTGCCGCGACGTCGGCTCCGGGGGCGAGCCCGCTGATGTGGCTCTCGCCCCGGGCCATCGCCGCCAGGATCAATGCCCGGTGGGACAGCGACTTGTCGCCTGGGACACGGACCCCCGTGGCGAAGGCGCCTCCGGGTGGCGTGACGACACGGAGATCACTGCCCATCGTCACCGGCCGCATAGAGGGCGCGAACCTCGTCGATCGTCAGTGGTCGCGACGCGCCGGGCTCGAGCCTTCTGTCGCGTAGCGGCCCGATCGCGATCCGGGTCAGCCGCCGCACCGGGTGCCCCACCGCATCGAACATCCGCCGCACGATTCGGTTCCTTCCCTCCCCCATCACGACCTCCACGATCGAGGCATCCTCCTTGCGGTCGATCACCCTTGCGGCCAGCGCTCGCGCCGGTCCGTCCTCGAGGTCGACGCCATCGGTGAGGGTCTCGACGATTGCGGCCTCGATCCGTCCGTCGACGAGCGCCACGTAGGTCTTGTGGACACCGTAGCGGGGATGGGTGAGGCGCAGCGTGAGGTCGCCGTCGTTGGTGAGGACGATCAGCCCCTCGGTGTCGGCATCGAGGCGTCCCACCGGAACCACCCTGGGCTCCTCTGGGACGAGCCCGACGACCGGCGGCCGTCCCTGGGGGTCGGAGGCGGTGCTCACCACGCCCGCCGGCTTGTTGACGACGTAGTAGGCCAGCTCGGGCGCCACGGGGAGGGGTACGCCATCGATGGCGATCGCAACCGACTCCGGATCGATCCGCTGGCCGATCACGGCCGGTGATCCGTCGACGGTGACCCGTCCTGCCCTGATCAGCTCCTCGGCGCCCCGACGTGAGGTGTATCCGGAGCGGGCGATCAGCTTGTGGATCCGTTCGATGATCCCTCCGGGCGGAAGGGCCGCTCCAGGGTCTCGACCACCTCGGCGGGCGGCACGTGGTCGGCCAGCGGTGGGAGATCGCCGATCGAGCTGATGCCGAGCTTCTCGACCAGCAGATCCGTCGTCCCGTAGAGCAGCGCCTGTCCCGGGCCCGGTGCATGTCCGATCTCTTCGACCAGGCCGTGGCGCTGAAGGGTCCGCAGGGCACGCTCGGAGTCAACCCCGCGGATCTCGGCGACCTGTCCCCGCGACACCGGCTGCTTGTAGGCGACGACGGCCAGGGTCTCCAGCGCGGCGTTGGACAGGCGCGTCGCCTTCTCGGTTGCCGCAAACCGCTCCAGGTACGGCTTGGTGTCCGGCGTCGTGTACAAGCGCCAGCCCCCGGCGACCTCGCGCAGCACGAGCCCGCCGCCACGTTCGGCCAGCTCGTCGCGCAGCTCGGCGATGGCGGTGGCGGCGTCACTTCGCGGGATCTCGAGCACCTCTGCGAGCTCGGTCTCACTGAGCGGCGCCTCGGCCACGAAGAGGATGGCCTCGAGGGCGGCTCTCACCTCGCTCACGGACCCTCCTCTCCTCGCATCAGCGCATCGAAGCGCTCCTCGGCCTCGGCTTCGCTGTACTCGACGACGATCGGGGCAAACCGGTCCTCCTGGGAAACCTTGACGATGCCCCAGCGTGCCAGTTCGAGCAACCCGAGGAAATAGGCGACGACCTCGTAGGAGCTGTTGAGATCGGCCACCAGGGTCTCGAAGTCGGTTCCGATCGTGGACGCCATCCGCATCTGGAGGTCGAGGATCGCATCCTGCACCGACGGCAGCTCCAGCGCGAGGTGATCGGTATCCGGCTCGTCGTACCTGCCGGCGAAGGCGCGGTCGGCGATGAAGGCCAGGTCCGTGGCATCGACGGGCAGGACCAGCATCGGCGGCGGCGGGGTGACGTCCTCGAGACCGACTCGGCGCGGAGTGAAGCGCGCCTCTGCCTCGAACCGGTGGGCAAGCACGGCTGCGACGTCCTTGAACGTCAGGTTCGCCAACAGACGCGCCAACAACCGGTCGCGCTCGCCTGCCAGGGCGAGCTCGTCGTCCAGGTCGATCGCGGCGTCATCGGGGAGGAGGTGCCGCGCCTTGAGCTGGATCAATGTGGAGGCGATGAGCAGGAACTCGCTGGTAACGGCGAGATCGAGCTCGCGCATCACATCGAGGTAGTCGAGGTACTCGGCGACGAGGTCGCTCAGACTGAGCTCGGTGATCTCGACCTGATGCGACGTGATCAGCTGCAGCAGCAGGTCGAGCGGTCCCTCGAAGACGCGGGTCTTCACCTCGTAGGTCACGGCGGTCATGGTATCGGCGATCGCAGGCGAGCCAGGGCTTTACCCGTCCGCCTCGAGGAGCGCCCGCCATCGCGCCGCATCCATGCCCGCGGGAGGCGGCCCGGGGTGGAAGGCGGCGAAGGCGGAGACGAGGCCGCTCATCCCGGCGGCCTCGAGTTCGGCGGCGCCGATCGGGCCGTGGAGACGGTACCGGTGCATGGAGGAGGTCATGGGCAACCCGAGACCGTCGAAAGCGGTCGCCATCGACCGGCCAACCGCCCCGAGGTGGGCGTGACGCTTCCCGACATCGTGAAGCAGCGCGGCGACAAAGGCCTCAGCATCTCCCGGAAGCCGGAGAGCCACCCTGGTGGCGACATCGAAGGCGTGGCGCTGATCGGGCGCGTCCTGCTCCCAGAAGAGGGCGGCGGCGGCGCCATCCAGCGCAGCTTGAACCCGCTGCTGCTCCAACGGCGTCAGCCCCGACGCGGTGAGGTGGCCGAAGAAGCGGGTGACGAGGTGCCCGAGGCGGTTCGCAGCTAGGACTGGTTCTTGCAATCCACGCAGTGCGTCGAGGTGGGTCGGAACTCCATGCGATCCTTGCCGATCGGCTTGCCGCAGTTCGAGCACGTGCCGTAGCTGCCATCGGCGATCTTGTCGAGCGCCTTGTCGATGTCGTCGAGGCGGTGCTTCAGGGCTTCGACGAGTCCCAACACCTCGGTGCGCTCGGCGGTGGCTGCGCCACCGTCGGCGAAGGCGTCCCCGTAGTCGACGGCGCCTGTGAGCTCGCCGGATTCGTCGGCCCCCAGATCGACCATCTGGTTCACGACCTTGTCCCGCTCCTCGCGGAGCATGGTCTCGGCCGCCTTGAGATCGATCGTCGCAGTCATGTAGAACGCCTCGTTTTCGGTCTCCCCCACTACCGGGCGCGGGGGTGCGCCATCACATACACCTCGAGCAAGTGCTGGGGAGACACATGGGTGTACACCTGTGTGGTGGAGATACTAGCGTGACCGAGGATTTCCTGGACGGTTCGCAGGTCCGCGCCGCCCTCCACCATGTGGGTGGCCGCCGAGTGGCGGAGCACGTGGGGCGAGAGCCGTTCCGGCTCGATCCCTGCTCTGGCCCCGTTGCGCTTGACGATGTCCCACACTCCCTGCCGGGTCAGCCTCCCACCCCTGGCATTGACGAAGAGGGTTCCCGGATCCCGTCTCCCCTTGCGCAGTTCCATCCGCACCGGGAGATAGGCGCCGATGGCATCGGCGGCATGGGATCCCAGCGGGACCAAGCGCTGCCGGTCGCCCTTCCCGGTGACGAGCGCCGTCCGGTTCTCGAGATCGACATCGAGCACCTCGACGGTGGTTGCCTCCGTGACGCGACAGCCGGTTGCATAGAGGAACTCGAGCAGGGCGCGGTCCCTCGCTCCGAGCGGGGCATCCGGATCCGGCGCCTCGAGCAGCGAGAACACCTCGTCGATCCGCAGTGCCTTCGGCAGCGTGGTGCCGCGTCGCGGGGTTTCGACGAGGATCGTCGGATCCTCATCGGCGTAACCCTCGGCGATCAGGAACCGGTGATAACCCCTGACCGCAGCCAGTTTGCGGGCGATGGTCGTGGGCGCCAGGCCGGCATCGGACAGATAGCCGACGAACTGCTGGGCAGAGGCATCAGCGGCCTCGGCGTGGTCGAGATACGACAGGTACTGGCCGAGGTCGCGGCGATACGCCGCCACGGTGTTGACGGCGAGGCCCCGCTCCGACCGGAGCGATGCGAGGTATTCCTCGGCCTCCGGCGCCAGCGTCGTCATCGAGCCGCCGCCAGCAGGAGGCCGACGACCGACTTGGCGTCGCGAATGGCGCCGTCTCGTACCATTTCGAGGGCCCTGGTCAGCGGCACCCGCACCACGGTTGCGTGATGCTCCTCAAGGCTTCCCGGCCGGCGCGGCACCGGTTGCAGCCCTTCGGCCACATACACGCTGACGGTCTCGTTGGTCGCCCCTGGAGTGGTGGCGAGGTCGATGAGGTGGCTGAGGCTTTGCGTCCTGAAGCCGACTTCCTCCTCGAGCTCGCGGTGTGCCGTGGCGACAGGATCCTCGCCGGCGACGTCCAGCATGCCTGCGGGGATCTCGAGCAGCGTCTCGCCGCGGGCGGCTCGATACTGCTCGATGAGGACGACGTCCTCCCCGTCGAGGGGCACAACGGCGACGGCTCCGGGCAGCCGGACCGCGTAGCGGACGGCCGTCGTGCCGTCGGGAGCCTCGATCGTCAGCTCGTCGAGCCGAACGAAACCGACATCGGCGACCGTTCGTGAAGCCGTCTCGCGGATCCCGGCCATCGTCACTGTCCGGCGGTGGTCACAGCCTCCGCAGCGGGCAGGGCGTCCCCGGCCGCTCCGGCCGTTCGCCGCTCCAGTGCCGCGGCGACGAAACCGTCGAACAACGGGTGGGGATCGTCCGGCCTGGATTTGAACTCGGGATGGAACTGGGAGCCCACGAAGAACGGGTGGTCCTCGAGTTCGATGATCTCAACCAGGCGGTTATCCGGTGAGATTCCGGCGAACACCATTCCGGCCGCCTCGAGCTCGCCGCGATACCGGTTGTTCACCTCCCAGCGGTGCCGGTGCCGTTCATAGACGACGCTTTCGCCGTACAGCCGCTCGGTCTTCGTGCCGGGGGTCAGCTTGGCGGGGTAGATGCCGAGTCGCATCGTCCCGCCCATGTCCTCCACGTCGTTTTGATCCTCCATCAGGTCGATCACCGGATCGAGAGTGGTCGGATCGAACTCCGTGCTGTTGGCGTTGGGATGGCCGAGCATGTTCCTGGCGAACTCGATGACGGCACACTGCAACCCGAGGCATAGCCCGAGGAACGGGATACCCATCTCCCGGGCGTGGCGGATGGCCTGAATCTTGCCCTCGACGCCTCGGACCCCGAAGCCGCCGGGGACGAGGATGCCGTCCAGACCCTCGAGATGGGATTCGGCGAGCAGGCCCTCGACCTCTTCGGCCGGGATCCATCGGATGATGACCTGGGCGCCGTTTGATGCTGCCGCGTGGCGCAACGACTCGACGACGGACAGATAAGCGTCGGGGAGATCGACATATTTGCCGACGAGGCCGATCGTGACCTCACCCTCGGCCTCGTCCATACGGCGGACCATCGCCTTCCACTCGGTGAGGTCCGGGTCGGGGGTCTCGAGACCGAGCTCGCGACACACCACGGCGTCGAGGCCGGCCTCGTTGAGGTCCAGCGGCACCCCGTAGATGTTCGGTGCATCGAGGGCGTTGATCACCGCGTCGGGTTCGACGTCACAGAACAGGCTGATCTTGCGCCGTGCCGACTCGTCCAGCGGCAGCGCCGAACGAACCACGATGACCTCGGGGAGGATGCCGCGAGAGCGCAGCTCGGCGACGCTGTGCTGGGTCGGTTTGGTCTTGAGCTCCTCGCTCGTCGAGAGGTACGGCACCAGCGTCACGTGGATGAAGCACACGTCCTCGTCGGCAAGCTCCTTGCGGATCTGGCGGAGGGCCTCGAGAAAGGGGAGGCCCTCGATGTCGCCGACGGTCCCGCCCACCTCGGTGATGACGACGTCGATGTCCTCCCGGTGGGCGAGCTTGCGGATCCGGGACTTGATCTCGTTGGTGATATGCGGGATGACCTGGACCGTGGCCCCGAGGTAGTCGCCCCGCCGCTCCTTGCGGATCACCGACTGATAGATGGAGCCGGTCGTGACGTTGGAGTCCCTGCTGAGGTGGACGCCGGTGAACCGCTCGTAGTGGCCGAGGTCGAGGTCGGTCTCACCGCCGTCGTCGGTGACGAACACCTCGCCGTGCTCGAAGGGGTTCATCGTCCCCGGGTCGACGTTGATGTACGGGTCGAGCTTCTGGAGCGTTACCCGCAATCCCCTGGCCTCGAGGAGCCGCCCCAGCGACGCCGATGTGATCCCCTTACCAAGACTCGATGTCACCCCTCCGGTGACGAATACGTGTTTTGCCACGTCCGTCCTCACCTCGGAAGGCCGCAGTGTACCGAACCGGGCGCGGTTCTCGCAGGACCACTCAGGAGTTGGACGCGAGCACGAGGAGCTCGGCGGCGTGCTCCCTCCCCCGTTCGCTCTCAGGGAGCCCGGCGAGCATGCGGGAGAGCTCCTCGAGGCGTGCGTCCCCGTCGACGAGGGTGACGCTGGCGGCCGTGCCGTCCCTCTCGACGCGGAAGTGCTGATCGGCAAAGGCCGCCACCTGGGGCAGATGGGTGACACAGAACACCTGCCGTCCCTTCGACAGCGCGGCGAGCTTCCTTCCCATCGCCAGCGCCGTCTCTCCGCCGAGTCCGGCATCGATCTCGTCGAAGGCGATCACGGTGGCGTCGGCGGCACCGGCGGCCAGGCGGAGAGCCAGCGCGAGTCGGCTCAGCTCACCCCCTGAGGCGACCTTGCTCGCCGGCTTCGGTTCGAGTGAGGCGTCCGAGGCGAAGTGCAGCGTAATGCGATCGGCGCCGTGAGGTCCGGACTCGGTCATGTGGATGTCGAACCCGACGACCGGGTTCGAGAAGCCCAGATCGAGGAGATGGTCGACCGTGGCATCCGACAACCGGGCGCCGGTGTCGGCCCTCGCCTCTCGCAGCGCCGCAGCGGCCTCACCCACCGCAGCCGCTGCCGCGGCGTGTGCCTGTTCGAGCGCACCGGCGTCGTCGAGCAACGCCGTCAACTGGTCGGCGCGCCGGGCGGCGTCTGCACCAAACGTCAGTACTGC
>CAZCBO010000024.1:0-8717 GCA_964496825.1 uncultured Acidimicrobiaceae bacterium | reverse complement strand
GGTGCTCTACCTGTGCCAGCCGTTCGGGATCACGCTCGAAGTCGCTCGTCACCGCGGCGATCTCGGCGTTGAGGTCGGTGAGGAGCCCTGCCGCTTCGATGGCGAGGTCGACGATCGGCTCCAACGATGGATCGGTCTTTGCGGCGATCGTCAACTCGCGCAAGGCCGTTTCGAGTGAGCCGGAGGCACCCGATTCGCCAGCCGCCGTGGTCGCGGCGGCCAGCCGCTCCCCGAGCGCCTCGGCATTCCTGAGACGCGTCGCGGCGGTCTCGAGTTCGATGTCGTCGCCGGTCTGGAACCCGGCCTCGGCAACCTCCTTGGCCTGGAAGCGAACCACGTCCAGCTCTCGCTCGAGCGCCCTGCGGTCGCCGCCGAGCTGCCCGATCCTGGTGTTGATCTCTTGTAGGGCGTTCCAAGCTTCCCGGTATGCGGCCAGCTTCTTGCCCCCGACATCGTCCAGCGCTCCGTCGAGCAGGGCCCGGATCGTGGCCGGCTCGGAGAGCGCGTTGCGATCGTGCTGGCCGACGATGTCGATGTAGTCACCGAACCGCTCGGCCACGGCCCCGGCGTTTGCCATCGCCCCGTCCAGGTAGGCCCGGGAACGCGTGGCTCCGATCCGTCGCGAGACCACGTGCTCCTCCCCGTCGGCGACGATCCGGGCCTCGACGGATGCCTCCTCGCCGGACGGGCCGATCTGGTCCTTCCTCGCCGCCTCGCCGCGTAGGAGGCGGAGCGCGCCGAGGAGCAAGGTCTTACCCGCTCCGGTCTCTCCCGTGATCACCACCAGGCCGGCTTCCGGCTCGAGATGGGCCTCGGGGATCAGTCCGAGATTCTGCACCGAGAGCTCGTCAAGCATGATCGAGTCCGAATTGGTGACGCACCGCGGCGGGGAAGGGGTGTCCCTCGAGGGTGAGGAAGCGGACGACATCGTCGCCCTGCCGGATCGATACCGACTCCCCCGGCTCGGCCGTGGCCACCCTCCTGCCATCGACGTTGACCGCCGCGGGCCGATCGGGTTCCACCGACATCTCGATCACGGCGTCCGGCGACACCACGATGCTGCGGGTCAGCAGGCTGTGCGGGGCGACCGGGGTCAGGATCAGAGCGGCGAGGCTGGGATCCACGATGGGGCCGCCGGCCGACAGCGAGTAGGCGGTCGATCCGACGGGAGTCGCCACGATGAGCCCGTCGGTGCGGTAGGTGGCGAGTCGGTGATCGTTGATCGTGACCGTGATCTCGATGGTTCGCTCGCTCTGCCCCTTCTCCACCACCACGTCGTTGAGCCCGGCGGCCGACCCGCCCGGATAGTCGACGGCCACCGTCATCCGCTCCAGGGTGTAGGCACGATCCCCTGCGATCGCCTCGACGAGCATCTCGAGCTCGTCGACCTCGAACTCGGCCAGGTAGCCGACCTTGCCGACGTTGACTCCGGCGACCGGGATGTCTCGCTGCCTGGCGAGCCGTGCGGCGGTGAGCACCGTTCCGTCGCCGCCGACCCCCAGGATGAGGTCGAGACCCTCCGGTGCCTCGTCGTCGAGGCGCACCACGTCCAAGCCGCGATCCTTGGCTACCACTTCGAGGTGTGCGGCCACGTCTTCGGCGTCTTGCTTCTCCTCGTGGATGACGATTCCCAGCGTGGTCACGCCGGCTCCTCCCCGGTGACGACGAGTCGTACGGTACCGGGATCCAGTGTCGATGGGCCGCGCCGGGCGTGCACGAGATACTCCCGGTTACCGTCGGCGCCGCTGATGGGAGAGGCCAGGACGCCTCGTACACCAACGCCGGCATCGTGCAGGGCTCGGGAGGCCAGATCGATGGCCTCGGCATGGACCTCCGGATCACGCACGACACCTCCCCTACCGACCTTGTCCCTGCCCACTTCGAACTGGGGCTTGACGAGGAGGACCCAGTCGGTGCCCTCTCCGCCGAGTGCGCTCAGCGGTTCGGCGACGAGCGCGATCGAGATGAAGGACAAATCGGCGACCACGATGTCGAACGGCGCACCGAGGGCGTCGGGGTCGGCATGGCGGATGTTGGTGCGCTCGACCACCGTTACCCGCTCGTCCGTGCGGAGATCGTGGTGGAGCTGGCCGTATCCGACGTCGACGGCAACGACGTGGCCGGCTCCATGTTGCAGGAGGCAATCGGTGAAACCGCCGGTCGAGGCGCCGACGTCGATCGCACGACGGCCCGCGACCGGCAGATCGAAGCCTTCGATGGCGTGGTCGAGCTTGTACCCGCCGCGTCCGATGAACCGTTCGGGCTCACCCGTGAGGTGGAGCGAGTCGTCGGCGGCGACGAGCGTGCTCGGCTTGGGATCGGCGATGCTGCCGACCCGGACCCGGCCCTCGGCGATGGCCCGCTGCGCGGCGGTTCGAGTCGGGACCAGCTTGCGTCGCACCAACTCGACGTCCAGACGCCGCCGCTCGGTCAGCCGTCACCCTCCGGCGTCGTGCGCTCGATCGCCTCGAGCTGGGCCTCGAGACGATCGGCGAGCGCCTCGGCGATAGCCGGTGCGTCGGCTGCATCGGCCTCTTCGAGGTCCGACTCGGCGACCAGCGACTTCTCCCGGGGAATGTCTTCGGACATGGGCGAATTATCGCCGGTCGAGCCCGAAAAGTGTCACACCCTCTTGATACGGTGGCCCCATGAATGAGGAACAGGTCGACGTGTTGACTCCGGATGAGATCGAGCAGGTGCTCCAGCGTGGGCAGGCGGTGGTGGGTCCGGTGCGTGCTGTGCAGATGGCGGCGGTGCGCCAGGCCGACCGTCAGCAGATCCTGTTGGCCGATGGGTGTCGCAGCCTGAATGAGTGGGTGGCGAGCCGGATGGATGTCGATGCGGAGACCGCCGCAGCCATCGTCCGCACCGCCCGGCTCGCCGAGGATCATCCGGAGCTGGAGGCGGCATTGGCGGACGGCGAGGTGACCTGGGAGCGGGCGGTGGCTATCGCCCCGCTCCTCGCCGACTATTCGATCGAGGAGCTTGCCGGCTTCGACCTGGCCGGGATCCGCCGCCTCTGCGCCCGGCAGCGGCGCCTCACCAACCACGACGAACGCCGAGGGTTTGCCGAGCAGTATTTCACGGTGCAACCGAGCCTGGATGAATCGCTGCGCCGCTTCCACGGCCAGTTGTTCGGGATCGATGGGCAGACCTTTGAGAAGGCGTTGTTGGAACGCGCCGACGAGTTCCAAGCCCTCCCCTACGGCGAGGCCGCCACCCGGACCCGCGCCAGGCCCATGCCCTGGTGGCGATGGCCCAAGACTCCCTCGACCGCAACGGCGATCGCGGGGAATCGAATGGGACGACGATGACGGTGTTCGTCGACCTCGACCAAGCCAACGGCACCGGCGCCGAGTTGGGCGCCGAAGTCGAATACGGACCCCGGGTCGGACCCAACACCCTCACCGAGTTGCTCTGTGGCGGGTCGGTCCAGGTCATCGGCCTCGCCGAGGGCCGTCCGGTGGTCACCTCCGCTGCCGCCAAAGCCATCCCACCGGCGGTGCGCCGTTTCGTCGCCCACCGCGACGGAGGCTGTGTCATCGACGGGTGCACCAGCCGCTACCGGCTCCAACCCCACCACATCGACCACCGCGCCCACGGCGGCAGCCATCACCCGGACAACCTGGCCACCCTGTGCTGGTACCACCACCACGTCGCCATCCACGGCCAAGGCTTCCACATCGACCCCGACAGCCCACCCCAACGACGCCGCCTCATCCGACCCCGCAGCCACGACCCGCCCTAGGCCCACGCCCAAGGCAAACGGCAAGCCCACAGGACGACGAACACTCGGGCCGCGAACAACGGTTTCGGGCCCTTCTGCCCTTGCCGCGCGCGGTCGGCTCAGGGTGCGCCCGCCGGATGCCGCAACGCCCCGTGAGGCTTCTTGCGCTGCCGCGGAATTGCTCCAACCAGGCGAGCAAGCCGCAGCGGCACACGGTGTTACTCCCCGTGGCGCCGGGCTCCCGCCTCGGCGAGGGTGTAGGTTCTCGGCGATGACGGTCGATGATTACCTCGATGCTGCTCCCGAGCCGCACCGGAGCACCCTCAACGAGCTTCGGGCGATGCTTGCCTCGATCCTTCCGGATGCTGAGGAAGGTATCTCGTACGGGGTGCCGGTGTTCAGGGTGGGCGGAAGGGCCGTGGCCGGCTATGCCCACGCCAAGCGACATTGCAGTTACTTCCCCCACTCGGGCTCGGTCATCGCCCGCGTCGAACCGGAGTTGCTCGAAGGCTATGACTGGTCCAAGGGCACGCTGCGATTTCCGGTCGACCAGGTGCCGGACGAGGCTCTGGTTCGGCGTCTGGTCGAGATTCGCCTCGCGGTACTCGAGGAATAGTTACTCCACCACCGGGTCGTGGGAGTGCATGGTGATGCTGCGCGCCGAGAACCCGTGGGCCTCGTAGAAGTTCTTCGCCTCGCGATGGCCCGGGCTGACCGGTGCATCGAAGGCCTCGATCCCCTCTGCCTGCAGCTTGGCGACGCCGTGCTTGAACATCTCGTCGGCGACACCAACGCCGCGAGCACTGGGCTCGGTGTAGAGGTAGCGGATCACGCCCACCCGTTCTTCCCCGTCGACCAGCGTCTGTTCCTCACCGACGAAGAACCCAACGAGTATGTCGTCGATGGCGCCGACGGTCACCGCCTCGGCGGCGATGAGCTTGGCCATCGATTCGTCGATCGGCTCGGCCAGGCCGTGGGCCTCGTGCCACAAGGGACGCAGCGCGGCCTGCTCTTCTGCGAACGCTCCATAGAGGTGAAGGAGCCTGCTCAGATCGGCTTCGGTGGCGTCACGCGCCCTGATGTGCATCCCGGGGAGCGTAACGCCGATCTGGGGCCAGCCGCCTGGCGAGGCCCCACTTGGTGACCAGCGTCATTGCCTCCAGGGCGACGGCACCCGACATCTTCGAGTTGCCCAGCTCGCGGTCGCGGAACCGGATCGGAACCTCGGTGATGATCAACCCTGCGAGGTGGGCTCGCCAGGTCATCTCCACCTGGAAGGCGTACCCGGAGGCGTCACACGACGAAGGATCCAGCTCCTTGATCGCTTCCGCTGTGTAGGCGCGGAACCCGGCGGTGATATCGCGCACCTCGAGGCCGAGCATCAGCGCCGCATAGTCGTTCCCACCCCGGGAGATTGCCCGCCGGTACCACGGCCAGTCGTCGGCTCCCCCGCCCCTGACGTACCGGCTCCCGATCGCTACGTCGGCCCCGTCGTCGATGGCGGCGATGAGCCGGGGAAGATCAGCCGGGTCGTGGGAGAAGTCTGCATCCATCTCGCACATGATCTGGGCACCATGGTCGAGGGCGTGGGCGAAGCCCGCTGCGTAGGCGGTTCCGAGGCCCGCCTTCTCCGTCCGATGGAGGACGTCGAGGTCTTCGTCAGCCCCGGAGAGCGCATCGGCCAGATCGCCGGTCCCGTCCGGAGACCCGTCGTCGACGACCAGAACCCGGTAGCCGTGGGAACGGGCGGCGCCGGTGATCCCCTCGAGGTTCTCGACCTCGTTGTACGTCGGAATGATGACGGTGACATCTTCAGGTCGGGTCATCGGAAGCTTTCCGGGCGAATCGACGGGACTGGCAATGGACTCCATTCCAATCGTATCGGCCCCGTACCGAGGGGTCTTGATTGCGACTCAGGCAGCGCAATCCTGACAGATCTTGCGCCTACCGTCTGCCAGCTGGCTCGTCTTCAGCACGAGGTAGCAGCGCACGCAGACAAACTCGTCCTCGCTTGCCTCATCGGCGCTCTTGCGATCCATCGCCAGCTCCTCGCGGCGAATCTGGCGCATCTCGGCGGCCTCGTCGACGGCCAGGGTCTCCGAGGTCTCGTCATCGGTGAGCATGTCGAGCTCTTCGGCCTCGAGCTCGTCCAGCGCCTCTTCGCCGTCGCCTTCATCGTCGTCGTCACCGTCTTCATCGTCATCGGGCGGGCCACCATCGTCGTCGTCATCGTCGATGGCGAGCAGCTCCGCCTCGATCGCGTCGTCATCGAGCTCGATCTCGGAATCGTCGAACTCGTCCTCTTCGGGGATCTCTTCTTTCACCGTCTCTTGCGACACGTCTGACCTCCGCGGCGCGGGAGCATACACCGGCACTCTGTGTTCGGCGACGTCACGCGGAAACTTGAAATCGAGTTGTCAGACCTTGAATTGGATCGCTCGTGGAAGCACGGCGACCGTGACCGGACCGGCCCCCAGCAGCTCCCCGTCGGCCTCGATGGGCCACGCTTCCGGACATTCGATCACGATGTCCGATCCCTTGGTGCGACGGACCGAGCGGTGGTTCAGGTGAGTGCCGCGCAACACCCTGGGCATCACGACGGGCGCCTGGCGCCGTGGCCCGGCAAACAGCTGAACGTCGAACGCGCCGTCCTGGACGGTGGCGCGGGGCGCCACGTTGAATCCACCGCCGAAGAACTGCCCGTTGGCAACCACGACGTTCATCAGGTCACCCTCGAGACGCCTCCGATCGATCTCGACCCCGACCGGCGCCGGGCGAAGGGTCCCGAGTGCCATCCAGAAGGCCGCCGGGTATCGGGCACGACCGAGACGATCGGGCAGCGCGTCGGCGATTTGGACCGCCCTCGCCGCGATGCCGGCGTTGGCGGCGTTCAGGAAGTAGCGGGGACCGAAACCGCCGGTGATCAAGCCCACGTCGGCTGGATACAGCGCATCGTCGACGAGATGGGCCGTGGCGTCCTCGAGCCGCCTGGGCAGCGCAAACGTCCTGATGAAGTCGCTGCCCGAACCCGCAGGAAGGATCGCAAGCGTCGGAGGTTTGGCCCAGGGCGCGGCCATCAGACCGTTCACCACGAGGTTCGCCATGCCGTCGCCACCGACCGAGGCGAACCTCGTGAAACCCTGATCGATGCCTTCGGCGACCAGGCCGGCCACCGCTCCTGGAGAGGGTGAAACCCGCAGCTCGTGGTCAACGCCCCTGGCAGCGAGCGCCGCCGCAGTCCTGTCTCCGAGATCGCTCCCGCGACCCGCCGCCGGGTTGACCACTACCCACCAGCGGCTCACAACCTCCCTCCGGACGCGACCACGCCGCGATCGACGGCCCGGATCGCTTCCGTGGCGACGCCAATGCGCGTCGGGAAGCCGTCCCGAAGCTGCCGCATCAGATCGAGCAACTGGCGTCCGTTTCGGACGAAGTCGCCCGCGGCGAAGTCGTCGTCACCGAAGAGCTCGTCGAGCGAGGCACCCAGAGCCCAGGCGTGCGCCAAGCCGGCGAAACCCGCCTCGGGCTGACGGGTCGGCGGGAGGCCGGCCCGTTCCTCCGCCTCGACCAGCCGCATCCACAGGGCCTCGATCGCCTCGACCCGTTCGGCGATGCGGCCGACCATCCGGCCCGACCCAAAGTCGTCACGACGAGGCTCGTAGGTGAAGATCGAGGCGACGGCGGCAAACTCGGCCGCCGACAGATCGTCGAACAGCCCACGCGCAACAGCCTCGACGACGAGCAGATCCATCTCGTTGTACACGCCGCGAAGCTGCTCCCCCCTCCCCGTCAGCGACCAATCGTCCACATACCCGAACTCGCCCAGCACGCGCAGAGTCGCATGGAATCGGTCGAGCAGATCGTCGTTCCGCCGCTCGAGCCGCCTGCGCAGGCGTTGGAGGTCCTTCTCGGCCTGCTGGGCCCTGGCGAAGAATCGCCGATGAGTGTCGAGGTCGGGACATGAGGCGACCGGATGTTCGGCATCCTGGGCTTCTCGAGCGAATCGCTTCTCGGCCGACGGCTTCCAGGCGCTGAGCGCGGCTGCAGTCGAGCTGAGGTAGGCGGGGTCGCGCGGCGTGATCGGCGCCTCCAGCTCCATCGACCCGAGCTGCGCCGTGGCGTGACCGAGGTCGTGGGGCCGGACCCGCTTTGTGTCTCCGTCCGCGGAAAGCAACAGCAGACGGGGCGCGTTGCCCCAGCCGCGGGCGAGGACGACCCAGCGACCGTTCTCCCCGAGACCGAGCACGTCACCCTCGTGCAGGGAGCGGACGAAGGCCGCCATCGTGGCTCGCTCTCGTTCACGGGAACCGGCGAGATACTCGGCGATGTCACCCCGTTCACATGCCGCTGCGGCCTCGAGCTCCTCTACCTCGCGGGCGCGCTCAGTGATACGCCGCTCCAGAGCCCGGCGGCCCTCCTCCGCCCGGTATTGGGCGAACGACGCTTGGAGCAGTTCCTCGGCTCGCTTCCTCCCATAGTTGCCGACCAGGTTGACCGCCATGTTGTACGACGGCTGGAACGACGACACCAGCGGGTGGCTCCCTGCCTTGGCCACGTCGACCACCGTGGAGAACGGCACATAGCGGTTGTACAGCACCACGGCCGTTCCCCTTTCGTCGATGCCGCGGCGACCGGCACGCCCGGTCAGCTGGGTGTAATCCCCGGCGCGGAGCAGCTCGTGGCCATCGCCGGTGAATTTGCTGAACTCCTCGAGAACGACGGCCTTCGCCGGCATGTTGATGCCGAGCGCCAGCGTCTCGGTGGCGAATACCAGCTTGATGAGCCCCGCTGCAAACAGGTCTTCGACGGCCTCCTTGAAGGCGGGGACCATTCCGGCATGGTGGGCGGCCACGCCGGCTTCGAGGATCGCCAGCCAGCCATCGAAGCCGAGCACGTCGAGGTCCTCGGGAGCCAGATGGGCCGTCCGCTCGGCGGTGATCGCCCTGATCTGCTCCCGCTCCGCCTCGGTCGTCAGGCCGAGACCCGCAGC